>NZ_BAAAQM010000021.1:0-142558 GCF_039531675.1 Catenulispora subtropica | reverse complement strand
TCCCGGATACGAGGCAACGAACTGCGATTTCCAGCGAGCTTTCAACACCATGGCCAAAGGTCGTAATAAGCCTTTGACTGGAGCTGGAGCTGGAGCTGCAACCGCAACCGCAACCGCAACCGGAAACTCCAAACCGCCGACCGGGAAAGAACCCCGGCCGGCGCCTCAGGAACCGCCGCCGGGCGCGCCTCCTACACAGACGCGCAAGGCCGAGCTCAGCCGCTGCAGCCGGCAGCCTTCAGCACGTCCGCGCTGGTGCCCGGGATCAGGCCGGCCAGCTGGCACAAGGTGGCGTCCGCGACCTGCCAGTGGCCGGAGGCCGAGTCGAGGACCGCGGTGCCGTTGGCGTGCGGGAGGGCGGGCTGGCCGTTCAGGAGGATGGCGAAGTCCACCTTGGCGCTGGTGGCGCTGTCGAAGGTCACGTTGTTGACCTGGATCGAGGACTTGGCGCCGTTCGCGGCCGCGGCCAGGGCGGTCAGCAGGCCCTGGACCTTGGCGGCGTTCTGGACCATCGAGGCCTTGGTGGCGGTGTCGATGCTGTTGTCGAAGAACTTGTTGTAGGCGTCCTTCACGGCCTGGGTGGCGCCGGCCACGTCGCTGGGCTGGCCGCCGGCCGGGGCGGAGCTGCTGCCGCTCGTGCTCGGGCTGGCGGTGTCGGACGACGACATGGACGCGGACGAGGAGGACGAGGCGGCGCTGCTGGAGCTTGCGCTGGAACCGGCGGCGCTGGTGGTGCTGCCGCCGCTCGCCGAGGGGGAGGACTTGCTGGAGGAGCAGCCCGCGGCGAGGAGGGCGGCGACCGCGAGGGTGGCACCGGTTCGGGCGAGCGATGTGCGTCGAGATATCACGGAGGATCACGCTCCTGGAGAGTATTCCCGGCATCTTGGAACCTGACATACCATCATCTTCAGTAAGGGTCCACAGACACTCGCGTCTCACTGACCGTGACTGGAGGGCGTTGAGCCCATGTCCCGCCTCGATGACCTGGACCGGCGGACGCGGCTGGCGCTGGGCGGGGCGGTGATCGTCGTCGGCGTGCTGCTCCTGGTTCTGGGCTGGTACCTGATCTCCGGCGAGGCGGTCGCGGCCAAGCAGCTGCCGTATCTGGCCTCCGCGTCCATACCCGGAGCGGTGCTCGTCGTGTGCGGTTTCGTGTTCGCGGTGTCGGGAACCACGGACCCCGCCACCGCCCGGAAGATCGCCGAACTGCACGAGCTGCTGACCGACGCGGTCGAGGAGTAGCCGCGCCATGTTCTACGCCGGTCTCGCGCTGAACGGGCTGGCGATCGGCTGCGTGGCGGCGCTGGCGGCGGTCGGGCTCCTGGCCACGTATCGGGTGACCGGCGTCTTCAACATCGCCTTCGGCGCCATCGCGGTCTTCTGCGCCTACGTCATGTGGCAGTGCGTGCGGGTCTGGGGGATGCCGGTCGGTGTGGCGGCGGTACTGGTGCTCGGGATCGTCGCGCCGGGGATCGGATTGGCGCTGGAGCGGCTGGTGTACCGGCCGTTGCGGCGCGCCGGCGCCTCCGGGCTGCTGGTCGCGACGCTGGGTGTGCTGGTGCTCCAGCTCGGCCTGGTCTTCCTGCTGTGGGGCGGCCGTTCGTCGGTGGACGCGCCGTCGTTGCTGCCCGCCGGCGACGTCCGGCTCCCGGGTGCGCTGCGGCTTCCCTTCGCGACCATCGTCGAACTCTGCGTCGTGGCACTGGTCGCGGCGGTGTTGACGGTGGTGCTGAAGGCGACCCGGGCCGGGTTGATGGTGCGGGCGGTCGTCGACGACCGGGACCTGGCGGCGGCGCTGGTGCCCGCCGATCGGCTCGCGGCGGCGGGCTGGGCGTTCGGCTCGTTCCTGGCCGGGCTCGCCGGCGTCCTGTGGGCGCCGGTCTACCACCTGGACCCCTACAGCCTCACGTTGACCGTGCTGGAGACGATGGGCGTCGCGGTGCTGGCCCGGCTGACGTCGCTGCCGGTCGCGGTGGGAGCCGCCCTGGCGATCGGCGTCGGGCAGACGGAGCTGACGGCCGTGCACCCCGCGCCGCGGTGGCAGGGGCTGGTCGACGCGTTCCACACGAACCTGTTCGTGCTGGTGCTGTTCGCGGCGTTGATGGTGCTGCCCCGGCTGGGGATCCGGGACGCGGGGGCGATCGGCGGAGGGCTGCATCGGGCCGGTGCGCGGCGTCCTTCGAGTCCCGATCCGGTCTCCCGGCTGCCGCTGGGCGCGCTGTCCCTGGCGTCGGTCCTGCCCCTGTTCTTCGACCCGGCGGACCTCCGCGCGGCGCTGGCGGTACCGGCGTTGGCCGTGGTGTTCGTGTCGCTGGTCGTGGCCACCGGCTACGCCGGCCAGATCTCGTTGGGGCAGGCCGGTTACGCGGGGCTCGGCGCGCTGTTCATGGCCAAGCTCGCTGACGGCGGTGTGCCCTGGCTGGCGGCGCTGTTCCTCGGGCCGCTGCTGGTGGTGCCGGTCGGCTGGTTCACCGGTGCTGTGTCGGTCGATAAAGGCGTCGCCATCCACCGGCGGGGCCTCTACCTGGCGCTGACGACCTTCGCCACGGCCGCGGTGGTGGCGCGCTTCGTGTTCGCCCAGCCGGTGTTCGTCGGCGGGCTGACGGTGTTCCGGCCGCCGGGGTTCACCGACGACCACTGGTTCTACGGGCTCGAACTCGCCTGTCTGGTCCTGGCGCTGCTGCTGGTCCGCGCGCTGCACACCGGCCCGCTGGGCCGGGCGCTGGCGGCGTTGCGGGACTCCGAGGCGGCGGCGGTGTCGGCGGGCGTCGACGTCCGCCGGATGAAGGTGTTCGTCTTCGCGTGCGCCGCGGGCCTGGCCGGACTCGGCGGCGCCCTGACCGCCTCGGCCGCGCAGGCGTTCAACCCGACGGACTTCGACCCGGTCCAGGGCCTGGTCTGGTTCGCGGCGGTGGCGGTGTGGGGCGTGGATTCGGCGGTCGGCGCGGTCGTCGGGGCCGCGGCCCTGGTCGCGGTCGACGCCGGCACGGTGGTCGGGGTGTCCGGCCTGCTGATCGGCGTCGGCGCGGTGCTGCTCGGCAGGTTCCCCGGCGGCATCGGGGCCGCGGTGCGGCGTGCCGGGCACTGGCTCGCCACACCGGCCGGGCGGCCGGTCGGGAAGCGGCGCCTCAGCCCGGCGGGACGCGCGGTCGCGACCCGGCTGCGAGCGGGGCGGACCGGATGACCGGCCTGGTGATCAGAGGGCTGCGACGCCGGTTCGGCGGCCTGGCGGCGGTCGACGGCGTGGACCTGGACGTGCCCGCGGGGGCGGTGACGGCGCTGATCGGTCCGAACGGCGCCGGCAAGACGACGCTGTTCCACTGCGTCACCGGGATGGACGCCACGGACGGCGGGACCGTGGTCCTCGGCGACCGCGATCTCAGCGGCTTGCCGCCGCACCTCCGGGCGCGGGCCGGGATCGCGTGGACGTACCAGCGCATCGAGCTGTTCGCCGGGATGACCGTCGCCGAGAACGTCCGCGTGGGCGCCGAGAACCGCCGGGGCCGGCCGCTGGTGGCCGGGTTGCTCGGCCTGCCCGATCCGCGCCGGGCCGCCGTGCGGGCCGCCACCGGCGCCGTGCTCGACCGGCTGGGCCTGTCCGCCCTCGCCGACGTCCCCGCCGGGACCCTCCCCACCGGCACCATGCGGCTGGTCGAGCTCGGCCGGGCCCTCGCCGCCGCACCCGCGGCGCTCCTGCTCGACGAACCGGCCTCCGGTCTGGACGACCACCAGATCGCGCGGCTGGCCGGCGTCCTGCGCACCCTGGCCGACGACGGTCTCGCGATCCTGCTCGTCGAGCACGACCTGCGCTTCGTCACGGCCGTCGCCGACACCGCGCACCTCATGGTGTCCGGTCGCGTCCTGCTCTCCGGCCGCCCCGAGGAAGTGGTCGCCGCACCCCTGGCGCGCGAGCTCTATGTCGGCGAGGCCTGATGCTCACCGTCGACGCGCTCCGCGTCCGGTACGGGCCGCTGGAGGCGCTGCACGGCGTCAGCCTCGACGTCGGAGCCGGCGGGGTCACCGCCGTCCTCGGCCGCAACGGCGCCGGGAAGTCCACGCTGGTCCGGGCGATCGCCGGATACCTGCGTCCCTCGTCGGGCCGCATCCTGTGGCAGGGTTCGGACATCACCCGCGCGCCGATCGGCCGCCGTGCCGCCGCGGGCCTGATGCTCGTCCCCGACGAGGGCGGGGTCTTCCGCAGCCTGACCGTGCGGGAGAACCTGGAGCTCTTCGCCGCCGGCCGCGACCTGGGCCCGGCCTTCGAGACCTTCCCGGACCTCGACGCCCTGGCCCGCCGGCGCGCCGTGCTGCTGTCCGGCGGAGAGCAGCAGATGCTCGCGTTGTCGCGCGCGCTGCTCGCCCCGTGGCGGCTGCTGATGGTCGACGAACTGTCCCACGGCCTGGCCCCTGCCTTGGCCGCACGCCTCTACGCGGTCCTGGCCGGACTCGCCGCCACGCACCCCGACCGGGCCGTGCTGCTCGCCGAGCCGGACCCCCGCGTGGCGCTCGCCCTCGCCGGCCGTGTCCACGTCCTGCGACGCGGGGAACTGGCGGCCACGGGTTCCCCTGCCGAGTTCGACGCCGCTACCTTGTGAACCATGGAGCTGTTCGACCCGTCCCGCGACCCCCGAGCAGATCTGGCCCAGGCCCGCAGCGCGGCCGCCACCGACGGCAAGGACATCCTCCTGGTGTTCGGCGCGCGCTGGTGTCCCGACTGCACCGCGTTCGAGGACTGGACCGCGGATCCCGAGGTCGCCGAGCTGCTGGCGCGGAAGTACCACCTGGTGACCGTGAGCGTGGGCACCGAGCGCGGGGAGCGCGACCGGCACGCCGACCTGGACGCCGACTTCAACCATCCGGTGGCCGGGGGCATCCCGGCGCTGTCGGTGCTGAACCCCCAGGGCAAGATCCGCTTCGACTCGGCGGACGGCGAGTTCGCGCGGGCCCGGCGGATGAAGCCGGAGGATCTGGTGCGGTTCCTGGCCGGCGGGCACTGAGCGCTTTATAAGGGTATTGACACGATCGAGTGAATTGCGGCATTTCCGCTTCGCGATCGCCGACCCGGGCTGTTCCACTGGTGCCCGGGGGCGACGATCAAGGAAAGGCGGGAATCATGATGGCGACAGCCACCCTCCGGATGAAGGCCGACCGGCCGGCCGACGAGAAGGACCTGTGGGCCCGCGGCGAGCTCGGGCACTGGCTGGGCTTCCGCTGCCCGTCCCGCGTGGAGGTCATCGGCGGCGACGTCTTCGTGTCGTGGGCCTCCGGGCTGACCTCGGCGCAGACCTTCTCCACGGTGCTGGCCAGCCTGGTCAACGGCCGGGGCGCGGAGTGCCCGCGGGACGTCCGGATGCTGGTCGAGGGCGACGCCGACTTCGCGGTGGTCGACGTCGAGCGCTGGACCGAGTCCTGGGAGCGCTTCACGTCCCCGTGGCTCGGCGAGCTGGTGGCGATCGAGGTCACCGCGCCGGACGCGGCCGCCGGGCGCCGGCCCGGGGCGGCGCGGCGGCGCGGGCATCCGACCCGCACCGAGCTGGCCCGGCTCGGCGTGCCGTGCTACCTGCTGGTGGACCGGGCGCCCGAGGTGGCCGAGGCGTATCTGTTCGCCAAGCCCGATGTCGAGAGCGGGAGGTTCACCCGGTCCGAGACCGTCCCGTTCGGGGAGTCCTTCCGGCTGCCCGACCCCATCGGGCTGACCGTGAGCACCGACCGCTGGCGGACCTGGGAGTGAGGGCCGGTCAGCCCCCGTAAAGGCGCTGCATCGCGTAGGCGGTCATCTGCTCGATCGCCTTCGCGTCGAACACGATCCGGTGCTCGCCCTCGATGTCCAGCACGATCCCGTATCCGGTGGGCAGCAGGTCCAGGACCTCGCCGCCGGTCACGGTGAAGTAGCGGGACTCCTCGCCGGAGTAGGCGCGCAGCTCGGCCAGCGAGCTGAACATCGGGATCACCGGCTCCGGGGTGTCGTGCAGCGCCAGGAAGCCGGGCTGTTCGCCGCGCGGGCAGAAGATCTTGGCGCTGTTGAACACGGTGTAGAAGTCTTCCGGTCCCATCACGCCGCCGGTGAACGCGCGGATCGCGTCGCTCAACGCGGCGTTGGCCACCTGCGACGGCGGGGGCTCCTGGGGATAGCCGTACACGCGACTAGAGCCTACCCGCCGTGTGCGGCCCGATGCACCGGGCTCGCGTGATCCACCTCACCGACCCGATGGCGGAATCCACCGGGACTCGGGCTTGCGGCTAGTTACCAGTGGGTAGCATCCTGGTGGGAGCTGTTATTACTCACCAGTACGACCGGAACGCAACCCTGAGCCGGTCCGGGACCATGGGAGCCACGGCGATGAGCCACTACAAGTCGAACCTCCGGGACATCGAGTTCAACCTCTTCGAGGTGCTCGGCCGCGGCGAGGTGTACGGGACCGGCGAGTACGCCGACATGGACGTCGACACCGCCAGGTCGGTGCTCGCCGAGGTCGAGCGCCTCGCGGTGGACGACCTGGCGCCCAGCCTGATCGACTCCGACCGGAACCCGCCGATCTACCACCCGGAGACCTTCTCCGCGACGCTGCCGGAGAGCTTCAAGCGCTCCTACAAGCAGTTCATGGACGCCGAGTGGTGGCGGCTGGGCCTGCCGACCGAGCTCGGCGGGACGCCGACGCCGCGCACCCTGCGCTGGTCGGTGGCCGAGCTGGTGCTCGGTGCGAACCCGGCGATCTGGATGTACACCTCCGGCGCCGACTTCGCGACCGTGATCTGGAACCTCGGCACCGAGGAGCAGCGCAAGGTCGCGGCGCGCATGGTCGAGGGCCAGTGGGGCTCCACCATGGTGCTGACCGAGCCGGACGCCGGCTCGGACGTGGGCGCCGGCCGCACCAAGGCGATCAAGCAGGACGACGGCACCTGGCACATCGAGGGTGTGAAGCGGTTCATCACCTCCGGTGAGCACGACCTCAGCGACAACATCATCCACCTGGTGCTCGCCCGCCCCGAGGGCGCCGGCCCCGGCACCAAGGGCCTGTCGCTGTTCATCGTGCCGAAGTTCGACTTCGACTGGGAGACCGGCGAGCTCGGCGAGCGCAACGGCGCCTTCGTCACCAACGTCGAGCACAAGATGGGCCTGAAGGCCTCCACCACCTGCGAGGTCACCTTCGGCCAGCACGGCACCCCGGCCAAGGGCTGGCTGGTGGGCGAGGTGCACGACGGCATCGCGCAGATGTTCAACATCATCGAGTTCGCGCGCATGATGGTCGGCACCAAGGCCATCTCCACGCTGTCCACCGGCTACCTGAACGCCCTGGAGTACGCCAAGCAGCGGGTGCAGGGCGCGGACCTGACCACCCCGGGCAAGGACGCGCCGCGCGTCACCATCACCCACCACCCGGACGTGCGCCGCTCGCTGATGACGCAGAAGGCCTACGTGGAGGGCATGCGCGCGCTGGTGCTCTACACCGCGACCTTCCAGGACACCATCGAGATAGCCCGCGCCGCCGGCGAGGAGGACAAGCACGCCGAGCGCATGAACGACCTGCTGCTGCCGATCGTGAAGGGCTACGGCTCGGAGAAGTCCTACGAGCAGCTGGCGCAGGCGCTGCAGATCCTCGGCGGCTCGGGCTTCCTGCAGGACTACCCGCACGAGCAGTACATCCGCGACGCCAAGATCGACTCGCTGTACGAGGGCACCACCGCGATCCAGTCCCTGGACCTGTTCTTCCGCAAGATCGTGAAGGACGGCGGCGTCGCCATCAACGCGCTCAACGAGGAGATCACCACGTTCCTGGCCGCCGGCCCCGGCGGCGAGGAGCTGGCGAACGAGCGCGCGCTGCTGTCCACCGCGCAGGCCGAGGTCGGCGCGATGCTGAAGGCGATGCTGGACAAGGCCGGCGAGTCGCTGTCCGACCCGAAGCAGCTGTACGTCGTGGCGCAGAACACCGTGCGCTTCCTGTTCGCGCTCGGCGACGTGATCGTCTCCTGGCTGCTGCTGCGCCAGGCGACCGTGGCGCAGGCCGCGCTGGCCGGCGGCGCCGCGGAGCGTGACGTGCCGTTCTACACCGGCAAGATCGCCGCGGCGAAGTTCTTCGCCCGGAACATCCTGCCGCTGCTGGCCGCGCAGCGCGCGATCGTCGAGGCGACCGACAACTCGCTGATGGACGTGCCGGAGGAGGCCTTCTAAGCCGCGCCGAAGGCTCTTCGCAAATCACGCGACCGCCCCTACCCTTCGCCGACATGGCGAGAGTAGGGGCGGTTCTGCGTGGGACGGTCCGGACCGTCGGCGAGCTGCTGGTGACGTTCTCGGTCCTCACGGCCTTGTTCATCGTGTATCAGCTCTATTACACGAACCTGGTCGGCCGGCAGGTGATGGACGACGAGGTCGGCGCCATGCACAGACAATGGACGGCTTCGGCCGCGGCGGCGCCGCCCGCGCCGCCGACTCCGCCGGTGCGGTCCGCCGCCACGCCGCCGTCCCCCACGGCGGTGCCCCCGGCCACCTCCGGGGCCCCGGCGCCCCAGACCGCGGCCCCGGTCGCCGCGCCGCCGTCGACGCCGTCGGCGCTGCTCCGCAACGGCTCCTACGTGGCGATCCTGCACATCCCGCGGTTGGGCTCCGGCGCCGACGGCTCCGGGATCCCGGTCCTCGAAGGCATCGGCATGGACGTCCTGAACAAGGCGACCGGCCATTACCCGGGCACGGCGCTGCCCGGCCAAGTCGGCAACTTCGCGGTCGCCGGCCACCGCAAGACGCACGGTGAGCCGTTCCGCCATCTCGACGAACTCCGCGCCGGCGACCTGGTCACCGTCGAGACCGCGAAGGCCTGGTTCACCTACGAGATCGACGCCGATCCGGTGATCGTCCAGCCGTCGGACGTCGGCGTGCTCGCGCCGGTGCCCGGCCGGAGTCTCATCACCCTGACGACCTGCAACCCGTGGTGGTCCTCGACGCAGCGGATGATCGTGACCGGCCACCTGGTCTCGTCCCGGTCCCGCACATGACTATTGACACTCCGTCAGATTCCTCCGTCAATGGCTAGACCGTTCGAACGGCCAGTCGATGTCAGGAGGCATCCATGGAGCACTCCGGCCTTCCCGCAGTCCGAAGCAGACGCCTGACGTGGCGCGCGACCGTGCTCGGCGGCGCGGTCACGGCGGCCGCGGTGGCGATCGCCGCGTTCGCGCCGTCGGCCAGCGCCGCCCAGGTCGACGTCAAGTACGGCGGCTGCACCAGCAGCAATCCGGGGCTCGCGGCGGCCCCGCCGGACTACACCACGAAGGTCACGCTGACCCCGCAGGGGAGCGACTTCAAGACCGGCCAGGCGATCAGGATCACCTGGCACTACTCGACGTCCACGGCGCCCGGCCCGGTCGGCATCCCGGTGGCGAACGTGGCGACGGCGAAGGCGAAGATCCTCGTCGCCGGCGCCGCGTCGTCGACCATCACGACCGCGGACTCGGCCAAGTTCCCGCCGTCGCCGGTCGCGGCCGGGGGAACGTTCCAGATCCCTGATATGACCGCGACCTTCACGCCGACCGCCGCCGGGACCTACACGCTGACGCCCGGGGACAACGAGCAGGACGTGGCGCAGTTCGGCGTCGTGGTGAACTGCAAGGCCAGCGGCGCGACCGCGGCCGCGACCATCACCGTGGCAGCCGGCACCGGCGGTACGACATCGACGAGTACCGCGACGTCGGCTACCACGACCGCGGCTACCGCCACGACCAGCACCTCGACTCTCAGCACCCTGCCGCACACCGGATTCGACGGGCGGTGGCTGTTCGGGGGCGCGGGCCTGGCCGCGGTGCTCGGCGGCGCCGGGATCGCGGCCACCCGGCGCCGGCGCGGGAGCCACGGCTGACCCGCTTGACACGGCTTTCCGGAGCGTCTCTTCGAACGTGCGTATTGACTTCGCACGAGAGCTGCCCATGAATAGCTGACACTCCATCAGATCAGGTGCACGACAACCCATCCCTGCGGGCCGCCGGCCCGTGGGTTTGTCACCCCCCTTCACGGAGAGGGCACCATCCAGTGAGACACAGATCCATATCCAGACGGGCCGCGGTCCTGTCCGGGACGCTGGCGGCGGCCCTGGCCACCGCGACCGCCCTGGCGCCCGCGGCCTCGGCCGGGACCACCACGGTGAACTACACCGGCTGCACCAGCAACAACGCGGTGCTGGCCCCGCCGCCGGCGGACTACAGCTCGCAGGTCACGCTGACGACCTCGTCGAGCACCGTCTCGGTCGGCACCCCGGTGACCATCACCTGGCACTACTCGACCTCCACGGCGCCGGCCGGCACCGGCATCCCGATCGCCAACGCGGCCACCGCCAAGGCGAAGATCGTGGTCGGCGGGGCCGGCAGCGGCACCATCGACACCGGCTCCTCGGCGGCGTTCCCGCCGGCGCCGGTCCCGGCCGGCGGGACGTTCCAGATCCCGGACTTCACCGCCACGTTCACCCCGACGTCCACCGGCACCTACACGTTCACGCCGGGGGACAACGAGCAGGACGTCGCGCAGTTCGGCGTCGTGATCCAGTGCACCGCCGGCGGGGCCGGGGTCGCGGCGAGCGTCACCGCGACCAACGCCTCGGCGTCGGTCGCCTCCAGCGTGATCCGCCCCGGCGCCACCGAGAACTTCAGCGGCGCCGGCTGGATCGCCGGGGAGACGGTGACGCCGTCGTTCAAGGACAGCGCGGGCACCGTCACCGCGGGGACGGCTCTCACCGTCCCGGCCGGCGGGGCGATCTCCGGCTCGATCGGCATCCCGGCCGCCGCCGCCACCGGCGCCGGCCAGGTGATCCTGACCGGCAGCACCAGCGGGGCGGTCCCGGCCGCGGTCACCGTGCTCGGCGCGCCGACGCTGGCCGCGTCGCCGTCCTCGGGCGGTCCCGGCACCGTTGTCGGCCTCACCGGCGACAACTGGGATCCGGGGGCGACCGTGGCGATCAGCGGCGTGGACGGCACCGGCAACCCGGTCGGCAGCCCGATCACGCTGACCGCGGGCGCCAACGGGCACGTCGCGGGCAACTACACCGTGCCGGGCACGGCGATCGCCGCCATCGGCGGCGCGGAACTGGTCGGCGGCGTGCCGAGCACCACCCTGCGCGCGGCGGCGACCTTCACGTTCGCCAACAGCTCCTGCACCGCGGACGCGGCCGGCGCGGCGGTGTCGTCGCACGGCACGTGCTCCATCCCGCAGGGCGCGAACGTGGCCGTCAACGGCGGGCCGCTGCAGATGGCGGAGAACGCCGGTGCCGTGTCCTTCCCGGACGTGACCCTCAACGGCACCGTCCACAACCAGCCCGGTGCGCTGCAGCAGATCGACGTCCAGGACTTCCGCGGCACCACCAACGGCTGGGTCCTGAACGCCACCATGTCGGACCTGGCCCTGACCGGCGGTCCGTACGGGAACCAGGGCGCGGCGCCGATCCCGGCCGGGAACGTCACCGCGAGCGGCCTGAGCTGCGCCGGCAACCCGGCGGGCACGCCGCCGTACCCGTCGACCCCGACGGCCGGCTCCGGCGGGGCACTGGACCCGAACACCGCGATCACCCTGTGCTCGCAGGCGGCCGGGGGGACCAACCCGCCGACCGTCACCGGCGGCGACTTCCTGGTCGGCGCCGCGCTCACCCTGAAGGTCCCGGCGTACGTGCTCCAGGGCACCTACACCGGCACCGTCACGATCTCCCTGCAGTAGGCGCCACAACACGCTGACGCAGGGAACACAGGCGGCTTCCGTGGGGCGAGGTCCATTCGCCCCACGGAAGCCACTGCCATCACACCACACCGCCGGAGCGTGGAGGAGATCACCCGTGGGGAACGCCGTGGTCCAGCGCAGTTTCCGCCGAGTCGTGACGGTGCTCGCCGCGACGCTGGCGGCCGGGATGCTCGCCGCCGCCCCGCCGGTCTCGGCCCTGAGCCCGAGTCTGAGTCTGAGCCCGAGTCCGAGCCCGAGTCCGAAACCCTCGCCGTCCCCCTCATCCTCCGGCGATCCCACCAAGACCGCGCACGACAACGGTTCCTGGTGGGTGCAGCCCGCGCCGAAGCCCGGCGCCGCGGCGAACGCCCGCCAGTACTTCATCCTCGAAGGCCGCCCCGGCACGACGCTGGAGGACGGCCTGACGATCTCGAACTACACCGACCACCCGATCACGTACTACGTCTACGGCGCCGACGGTTACAACACCCCGAAGGACGGCCAGTTCGCGTTGCGCGACCACGGCTATGCGATGACCGGCGTGGGCACGTGGGTCCGGCCGTCGTTCCCCACCGTCACGGTCCAGGCACGCACCTCCACCGTCGTGCCGGTCACCATCGCGATCCCCGCGGACGCCACGCCCGGCGACCACGTCGGCGGGATCTCCGGCATGGACACCGCCGTAGAGAGCGTGCAGCAACAGGGCAACGTGCAGGTCGGTATCAAGCGGGTGGTTGCGGCCCGCCTCTACCTGCACGTGGACGGCGCGGCGGTGGGCGGGCTCACCGTCAGCGGGCTGAAGGTCTCCGGCTCGGCGCCGTTCCCGGCGTATCTGCGCGACGGCGACGGCCGCGTGACCGCCTCCATCACCAACAGCGGCAACCTGCTCCAGACCCCGAAGGCGCACCTGCGCGCCACCGGCGTGTTCGGCACCCTGATCGACCGAACGGTGCAACTGCCGCAGATCCTGCCGGGACAGAGCATCGACTTCGCGCAGGAGTGGAAGCACCTCCCGCCCTTCGAGATCGGCACGCTGCACCTGGACGTCACCGACGACGCGGTGTCGCCGGCGGTGGCGTCGACCGCGTCGGCTTCGCTGACGCTGATCCCGTGGCTGACGATCCTGGCCGTGGTGCTGATCGTGGCCGCGGAGGTCGCGGCGTCCGTGTTCCGGCGCCGCCGCAGGAACCCGCCGCCGGTCCGGCGCCCGCGCCGCATCCGTCCCGGCCGGCCCTCGCCCGCCAAACGCAGCGGAGGCGGAGGACGGCGGGAGACGTCGAAGGCCGCGGCGCCTTGATGCTCCGGCTGGTCCTCACCGCCGCCCTGGCCGCGGTGGTGCATGCGGGACCCACGATGCCCGCGCTGACGCTGTCGAAGGACACGGCGAAGGTGGGGGAGCACATCGTCGTCACCGGCAGTGGTTTCCCCACTGGCGCGCGGCTCCAGGTGGAGGTCTGCGGCATCGGGGGATCATCGAACTCCTGCGCCATCGCCGACGCCGCCTCCGCCACGGCCGACGCCTTCGGCGGATTCCGGCAGAACCTGGTCGTGACCGAACCGCCGACGCCGTGCCCTTGTACGGTGCACGCCGCGCCGTACGGCGGGGCCTCCGCGGACCCCGTCGACACGCCGTTGAGCATTCCCGGGCTGCGCTACCTGCCGCAGGCGGCTCCGGCTGTGCCGGGGACCGCGAAGCTGCTGGACGCGACAGCGGTCGACGACTCGCCGTTCCTCACCCAGATCGGTGCGGGTGGTTCGGCGCGGGTCACGCTGACCTTCGGGAACCTCAGCGGCGGTCCCGCGAACGATCCCGGTGTCGCGCTGACGCTGGCACGGGGCGGGAAGCAGGTGGGGCGGTATCCGGTGGCGTGGACCGGCGGCGCGTTGCCGGCCGGGCAGCGGCGGACGCTGGTGTACGAGGTGCCGCTGCCCGGCGGGTGGTTCCGGGACTACGAGGTCGGGGTCGTGGTGGGCACCGCCACTGACACCGCCACCAGCACCGGCGCCGCCACGGGCGCCGCCACCGGCGGCGCCGGCAAGCCGATCACCGTCCGCACCCTGTCCGCGTCCGTGCGGCCGTGGGGCGAGCTCGTGGCGCCGGGAGCCCTCGCCCTGGGCGTGTTGTGCCTGTTGGCGGGCCGGAGACGGCGCTACACGGCCGTCGCGGGCCTCCCGGTCCGCCAGGGTGCTGTCGCCGGCCGTCGCAGCGGTGCGGCCGTCCCAGGGCCCTTCTCGGCCGTGGAACCGGCCACCCTCGGGATCCTGGTGGCCCCAGACCTCGGAACCGCCACGGCTGAGGCCCCTGAGACTGCTGTGAGTGAGAACCCTTAACGCAGCCGCTCGGCCAGGTCCCGCGCGACCGACGCCGCCCGCGTCCCGTAGTCCGACCCGTACAGCGCCGCGTGCACCAGCAGCGGGTGCAGTTGGTGCAGCGGGACGCGCTCCTGCCAGCCGTCGGCCAGCGGGTGCACCTCGTCGTAGGCCGCGATGATCCGGTCCAGATACGGGGGCGGGAACAGCGCCAGCATCGCCAGGTCGGTCTCCCGGTGCCCGCCGTGCGCGGCCGGGTCGACGAACCAGCCCTCGCCGCGGCCGTCCCACAGGATGTTGCCGCTCCAGGCGTCGCCGTGGATGCGCGAGGGACGCTCCTCCTCGCCGGCCAGGAAATCGATGCGGGTGCACACCTCTTCGATCACCTGTGCGCCGTCGGCGTCCAAGTGGCCGCGGTCGCGGGCCAGCTTCACGTAGGGCATCACACGGCGCTCGGCGTAGAACGTCGCCCAGTCCTCGGTGGCCTTGTTGTCCAGGGGCAGCACCGCGATGTAGCCGGGCCAGTCGGCACCGAAGCTGTGCGCGCCGCGGGCGTGCAGGGAGGCCAGGCGCCGGCCGAACTCCTCGGCACCGTCGGGGGTCGGCCGCCCGGGCGCGATCCACGACGTCACCAGGATGTCCTCGGCCACGCCGAGCACTTCCGGCACCCGCACGCCGCCGGAGGCGCCGTCCGTGCCCACCGCCTCGCGCAGCCAGCGCAGGCCCTTGGCCTCGGCGTCGAAGTAGCCCGGACCCGCCACCTGGGCCGCACCGTCCAGGGTCTTGACGAACGCCGCCCCGCCGCTGAAGAACTGTATGCGGTACGTCTTCCCGAAGGAGCCGCCTCCGATGGCGGCCACGCCGAGCACGGCCCTGTTCAGCAGGGCGGCCACGCGGTCCGCGACAGTACTCGCCATATGGCGATCGTAGCCGCAGGTGGCGGCCCCGGCGGTCCCCCGCCACCACCGTTTCCGGCGGCTGCGCGCGGTTTCTCAGCGTTTGACGTCGTCCGGGAGCATCGCGTGCAGCGCGATCGACACCACGCTGATCACCAGCGCCCCCAGCAGCGCCGAGGTGAAACCGTCCACGTGGAAGCGCACGTGGTAGTGCTCGCAGATCTTGGAGGTGAGTCCCAGCATGAGCGCGTTGACCACGAAGGTGATCAGCCCGAGGGTCAGCAGGAAAATACCGAACGTGGCTATCTGCACGAGGGGCTTGACCAGGGTGTTCACCGCGGCGAAGATGACCGCGACGACGAGCACGGTGAGCACCTTCTGCTTGGTCGCGTCCGGAGCGCCGGGATCCACCTGGATCGTGACGCCGGACACCACCAGCGTGGTGACCCACAGGGCCACGCCGTTGATCCCGATCTTCAGCAGGAGTTTCTTCACCGCGGCATGCTCGCACGCCTCGCGCGGGGCGTCGAGGGGTTGACGGGGACGCATTTGGAATCAACGACGGAACATCGGCAGGACAACGGAACGCCCGGACGGACACCCTCCGCAGTTCCCGATGTGCCCACAGTGGCGTAAGGGGACTTCGAGAGGACTCACGGGTCACGGTACGGATAGAGGTTTCTAAGAAATCGACCACCGATGGCGCACACATTCCCCAGTACCCGTACTCTGGCAAGCAGACGGTGACTGGATTCCGTCATCGTCCACTGATGTCGCCTGATCGGCGGATGCAGAGGGCTGGTTTCACGCCTGGCTATCAGGGTCGGTATCCCACGAACGGCCCTGAATTGGTTCATGAAGGGTTTTGCCGGATATGCTCACACCATGACTGCGGTGGAACAGCGGCTCGGCCACAAGGTCAAGAGCCTCGAACAGGAACTCAGCGGGGCCAAGGACGCCGTGCTTCGGCCGATGGGCGTGACGGTCCCCCAGTACACGGCCCTGCTCGTGATCAACGACGAGCCCGGCATCAGCGGAGCGGAGCTGGCCCGGCGCTGCCTGGTCACCCCTCAGACGATGACCACGGTCCTCGGCAACCTGACCCTCAAGGGCTACATCGAGCGCCGCTCGGTGCCCGGCCAGGGTCGTGCCATGGAGACCACGATCACCGCCGCCGGCAAGCGGATCCTGGCCAAGGCCGACAAGGAGGTGCTGGCCGTCGAGAAGACCCTGGCCGGCACCATGGCGGTCAAGGACCAGGCCACCTTCGCCAAGCTGCTGGACCAGGCCCGCGCCCCCTTCACCAAGGAGGAGGCGGCCCCCAAGCCGGTCAAGCGCGCCACCCGCACGACGGCGAAGAAGGCGGCGAAGAAGGCCCCGGCCAAGAAGACCGCGGCGGCGAAGGCAGCCCCGGCCAAGAAGGCCGCCGCCAAGAAGACCGTGAAGAAGGCGGCCGCGAAGAAGACGGCGGCCAAGAAGACGGCCAAGAAGACGGCGCGCTGAGCCGGTCGGCCCAGCGCACGCGACAATCCAGAAGATCCCTGCTATTGGGCCCGGCGCGCAGGCGCCGGGCCCGAAGGATTGCGGGGGTCTTTTTTGTGGGCGGGCGCAGGTCGGCGCCCGGCTCGTCCACCACCGGCCAACCGGTGACCGGCCAACCGGTGGCCGGCTGACCGCCGCCCGAAGAAACCCCCGCCGAGCCGGGATCGTGAACACCTCAACCGCCGGCCATCAAGCCTTCCGCCCGGCCGACATCGATCCCGCGCCATCACCACCATGGGCGAAGGTCGTAATAACGCCTTTTGCCATCAGGGGCGCCTGGAAAGGCCGTCGCATAGGCGGGCTCGACCATTCTCAAGGCGTGAGACGGGCGCACATCAGTGCATTGTTCGCACATCAGCACATTGAGCGTCAGCTATCTCTTCCTTGTCACGGGACGCATGCACAACGTATGTCTCATCAGTGACTCAAGTCACTCCTGTCACACTGACCCCAGCCTCAGGCCGCCGCGCGAGGGCCGCTTGCCAACGCGACATATCGCGTGGTTACCTGGGAACTAGAGTCCCGGCCACGGCGTTGAGTGGATAGAAGCAAGGGGTCTCGTTAACGACAAGGACAAGGTGGGGTCGCAATGCCCTTCTGGCTCAAGTGGGTCGCCCTCCCGATCGCGGGCGTCGTCGTGGCGTTCTGGGTCATCTCGGCGATCGTGCACGCCATCCTGGGCTCGCTGGTCACGCTCGCCCTGGTGGTCGTCGCAGCCGGCGCGCTGTACTGGGGATACAACAAGGTCATGATGGAGATCCCGGCCTACCGGCGGAAGAAGCTGCGGGACAAGCAGCGCAAGGGCCTGTACTAGAAACGGGTCCGGCGCCGTCGGCGTCGAACCCGGTACCGGGACTGGTGAGACCCGCCTGAAGCGGGTCTCACTCTCGTCTTTCCCCCACGGAGCGCCGCTCACTCTCAGGATCCGAAGACCATTCACGGAAACGCTCGGCCGGGTGTTCCGGCCGAGCGTTTCCGTTCCCCCCGCCCCCTGGTGCTAGTCGGTGATGACCACGGTGTCCCTCTGATCCTTGTGGCCGCTGTTGTTCTTGGTGCTCTCGGTGCTCTCGGTGCGCTTGATGCCCTCGATGCCCTCGGTGCCCTTGGGCTCGTGCTGCGCGGCGCCGTTCTGCTCCGGCAGTGAGCGGCGCAGAGCCTGGTCGCCCATCGAGGCGAGCATCTGACGCGCCAGGCCGAGTCCCGTGCCCCCCATTGTCAGAGCCTTGCCGAACACGTCGGTCACCCCGTCGGCGCCGTTGAGCAGCACCATGTGCTCGACGTTCTCGAAGGACTTGGCACCGGCCGCCACCACGGTGGGCAGCTGGGCCACCAGCTGCTGGGTGATGATCGCCTCCTGGTGTTCGGCCAGGGCCTCGCCGCGGGCCTTGATCGCCTCGGCCTCGGCCAGGCCCAGGGCCTTGGCGGCCTCGGCCTCGGCCAGGCCCTGGGCCCGGCGCGCCTCGGCGTTCGCCCGGCCCTGGGCTTCGCGGGCCGTGGCCTCGGCGAGGCCCTCGGCCTTGCGGGCCTCGGCGTCGGCCAGGCCGCGGGCCTTGCGGGCCTCGGCGTCGGCCAGGGCCTGGGCCTGTGCCGCGTCCGCGGACGCCTGGCCCAGGGCGCGCTTGGCCTGAGCCTCCGCCTCGGCCTCGGTGCGGACGCGGGTGGCGTCGGCGGCGGCGCGCAGTTCGGTCTCGCGGGCGTGGGCCTCGGCTTCGTGGATCTTCGCCTCGCGTTCGGCGTGGGCCAGGGTGACGGTCTCGTAGGCCCTGGCGTCGGCGGGCTTGCGGACCTCGACCTGCAGCTGCTGTTCCTTGCGCTGGGCCTCGAGTTCGGCGACGCGGGTCTCCTGGACCACGACCTCCTGGCGGGCCTGGGCGTCGGCGAGCGGGCCGGCCTGCCGGGTCTTGGCCTGGGCCTGCTCCACCTCGGCCTGGTAGCCGGCCTGCTGGATGCTGGCGTTGCGCATGGCCTCGGCCTTGCGGGCGTTGGCCTCCGCCTCGGCCTCGGTGGCGCTCTGGTCCGCGGCGGCCTGCGCGATGCGGGCGTCGCGGGTGACGGCGGCGGCGTGCGGCGCCGACAGGGCCTTGATGTAGCCGGTCGGGTCGCCGATCTCCTGGATCTGCAGGGAGTCGATGATCAGGCCGAGCTTCTCCATCTCGGTGCCGCTGGTGGCGCGGGTCTGCTCGGTGAGGCGTTCGCGGTCGCCGATCATCTCCTCGACGGTCAGCCCGCCGACGATGGAGCGCAGATGGCCGGCGAAGATGTTGTGCACCCGGGTGCCCATCTGGCCCTGCTGGTCCAGGAACCGGCGGGCGGCGTTGGCGATCGAGGCGTGGTCGTCCCCGACCTTGAAGATCACCACGCCCTTGACGTGGAGCGGGATGCCCTGGCGGGTCACGCATTCGACGTCCAGCTCGGCCTCGTTCAGGTCCAGCGACAGGCGGCGCACCACCTGGACGCCGGGGACGACGAAGCTGCCGCCGCCGGTGACGATGCGGAAGCCCAGGCCGTCCTGACCTTCGCGGTGCCGGCGTCCGGAGACGATCAGCGCCTGGTTCGGCTCGGCCACCCGCCACATGGACTTGAACAGGATGACGATCAGGACTGCGATGAGGAGTACGGCTCCCCCGATGACGTACGGAACGGTAGACACCGTTCACTTCCTTCCCCTGCGGCCTCCGTACCTTGCGGAGTGCCAAGGAAGTTCTACTCCTGGCGGGGCGCGCTTAGAACGGCGCGGACGTTTGCATCACGCTTGCGTTCTCACGCGGTGCTCACGCCGGGAATACGCGGGTCTCACGCGACTACAGGAGCGGCTCGACGTAGACGGTCCGCGGCGCGTGGTACTCGACGACGACCACGAGCGCGTCCTTGGGGATCTCCTCCCCGGGCGTCATCGCGTAGGCATGGAAGGCCTCGGTGCCCCCGCGGATCTGGACCATCACCTCACCGACCAGACCGGGCGCGATGCGGCCCGTCACCCGGCCCTGCTTGCCGATCATCGTGCTCCCGGTTCCCGTCCGTCTCTTCGGGTGATTGACGCCGATCACGGTACGCGCGCTACGGTGTCCGTGAAACCACACACGCGGGAGCTCGGGCGAACCGGGCTGAGAGGACGGCTGGCGCCGTCGACCGCCGAACCTGTCCGGGTAATGCCGACGTAGGGAGCGCCGTGATGACGGCTGGCAACGATGTGTCCGTGAACTCCGCTTCGCGCAAGACGTACCTTTCCTCCGCCGTGCGGCCGGAGCTTAAGGTGCCGATGCGGGAGGTCTCCCTGACCAACGGGGACTCGGTGGTGCTGTACGACACCTCCGGGCCGTACACGGACCCTGAGATGAAGACGGATGTCCGGTTCGGGCTGCCGGCGCTGCGGGCGTCGTGGATCGCCGAGCGCGGGGACACCGAGGAGTACGAGGGGCGGGTGTGGCAGCCCTCTGACGACGGGCTGAAGTCGGCGGACCTGCGGAACCTGGACGCGGTGTTCTCCGGCGGCCGCAAGCCGCGCCGGGCGAGCGGCGAGGCCGTCACGCAGGTCGCGTACGCGCGGCGCGGCGTCGTCACCGCGGAGATGGAGTACATCGCGGTGCGCGAGGGGGTGGCCGCGGAGTTCGTGCGCGAGGAGGTCGCGCGGGGGCGGGCGGTGATCCCGGCCAACGTGAACCACCCGGAGGCCGAGCCGATGATCATCGGCCGGAACTTCCTGACCAAGGTCAACGCCAACATCGGCAACTCGGCGGTCACCTCCTCGATCGAGGAGGAGGTGGACAAGATGGTGTGGGCCACGCGGTGGGGCGCCGACACCGTGATGGACCTGTCGACCGGCCGGAACATCCACACCACGCGGGAGTGGATCATCCGCAACAGCCCGGTGCCGATCGGGACCGTGCCGATCTACCAGGCGCTGGAGAAGGTCGACGGCAAGGCCGAGGCGCTGACGTGGGAGATCTTCCGCGACACCGTGATCGAGCAGTGCGAGCAGGGCGTGGACTACATGACGGTCCACGCCGGAGTGCTGCTGCGCTACGTGCCGCTGACCGCGAAGCGCAAGACCGGGATCGTGTCCCGCGGAGGATCGATCATGGCGGCCTGGTGCCTGGCGCACCACCAGGAGAACTTCCTCTACACGAACTTCAGGGAACTGACGGAGATCCTGGCGCACTACGACGTCACCTACTCCCTGGGCGACGGCCTGCGCCCCGGCTCGATCTACGACGCCAACGACGAAGCGCAGTTCGCGGAGCTGACCACGCTCGGCGAACTGTCGAAGATCGCCCGCGAGCTGGACGTCCAGGTGATGATCGAGGGCCCGGGCCACGTCCCGATGCACAAGATCAAGGAGAACGTGGAGCTGCAGATGGAGCTCTGCGACGAGGCGCCGTTCTACACCCTCGGCCCGCTGACGACGGACATCGCCCCGGGCTACGACCACATCACGTCCGCGATCGGCGCGGCGATGATCGGCTGGTTCGGCACCGCGATGCTCTGCTACGTGACGCCGAAGGAGCACCTGGGCCTGCCCAACCGGGACGACGTGAAGCAGGGGCTGATCGCGTACAAGATCGCCGCCCACGCCGCCGACCTGGCCAAGGGCCACGCGGGCGCGCAGGCGTGGGACGACGCCCTGTCGGACGCCCGCTTCGAGTTCCGCTGGGAGGACCAGTTCAACCTGGCCCTGGACCCCGACACCGCGCGGGCGTACCACGACGAGACGCTGCCCGCGGCGCCGGCCAAGACCGCGCACTTCTGCTCCATGTGCGGTCCGCACTTCTGCTCGATGCGGATCACGCAGGACGTGCGGCGGTACGCGGAGGAGCACGGGATCGGGGCGGACGAGGCACTGGCCGCGGGGATGGCCGAGAAGTCGGCGGAGTTCGCGGCGTCGGCCCCGGTGCGCGAGGGCGTGTACCTGCCGGTGGTGGACTGAGCGGCCCCGCCCCGGAAGCAGCAGGACCCGCGTCCACGGGAGGTGAAGCCGGTGAATGCGGGCCCTGCTATGTGCCGACGGTGAACCACCCTACACGGTCGGAGATCGATGTCATGGTGTTTGCAGGCGAACGGTCTGTTGCGCCACGCTGAAATAGTGTTGCCCCCGCGGTGACCGGGACGGAGGCTGACCGCATGTCTTCAGAATCTGAGTGGACCGCGCCCGTCGTCGACCGGCGCGAGAACGTACCCGCCGACACCGAGCGCGAGAGCCTGGACCGGTATCTGGACTGGCACCGCGAGACGCTTCTGTGGAAGTGCGGCGGCCTGAGCGGCGAGCAGCTGGCGTCGCGGCCCCTGGGGACGACGAACCTGTCGCTGCTGGGCCTGCTGCGCCACATGGCCCTGGTCGAGCGCGCGTGGTTCCGGCAGCGGTTCGCGGGCGACAGCGAGCTGGGGCTGATCTACAGCACTGATGAGAACCCGGATGGAGACTTCGACAACGGGACGGCGGAGTCGGCCGAGGCGGACTACGGGGTTTACCTGGCGGAGGTGGAGCTCGCCCGGAAAGCGGTGGCCGGGCGCGGGCTCGACGAGCTGTTCCCGGGGCGGAGCCGCGAGCTGACCCTGCGGTGGTTGTACCTGCACATGATCGAGGAGTACGCGCGCCACCTGGGGCACGCGGATCTGTTGCGGGAGGCGATCGACGGGGCGCGCGGGGACTAGGCGGGCCCGCGCCCGGCCTGCTGGACGCGCAGGCCGAGCACTAGGAGAAGTACGGATCCGGGCCGGGTCCGAACCGAGAAGACTGCTTATCAGGCGGTGCGGGATCCACGGGATTCCATCTTGGGGAGGAGCGGTTCTGATGAGGAACATGCGGATGGCGTGGACTGTCGCCGCTGTGGCCGGTGTCGTGGCTCTGGGGGGCTGCGGAAGCAGTGGGGCCGTGGCGGACCGGTCGTCCGGGGGGACGGGGCCGGTCGGTGGTGCTAGCTCGGGGGGTGGTGGCACCACCGATCGGTCCGGGGGGACGGCGTCGGTCTCAGGGTCGGCTTCGGGCCCGGCCTCGAGCGCGGGCTCGCCGTCGGGGAGCGAGGCCGGGTCGCCGTCGGACGGGGCGTCGTCCGCACCGTCGGCCGCGGCCCGCTCGGGGGACCCGTGCTCGCTCGTCGGCGCGGCGGACGTGGCCCGCCTGGCGAAGCTCCCGCCGCCCGAATCCGGCGGCGCGCCGACCACGAAGCCGTCCCAGGACGGCGGCGGGAACAAGTACTGCCTGGTCGACGACGGCGAGTCGGACTCCGCCCAAGTGGGCATCGGCACGATCACGAAGGAGGAGTTCGACCTCCAGAAGATGAGCCCGAGCACCCAGGTGGTCAGCGGGGTGGGGGAAGAGGCCCTGTACTCGCCGTCTTCGGGGATCTTGAAGGTCTACAAGGGCGGCAAGCAGCTGAGCGTCTGGGTCATCCACGGCGGGTTCGGCGGGGACGATCCGCAGACGCTGGCGCAGGAGAAGGCGATCGCGCTGGTGGCGGTCGGGCGGATGTAGTCCGGGCAGCGAGCGGGTCTGCGAAACGGGGGGCAAGGCTGCGGGGTGCGGGACCGTGGGGAGCGGGCCTGCGCCGTCGTGGGGGGAAACGGGGGCAAGGCTGCGGGGTGCAGGGCCGTGGGGGAGCGGCTCTGCACCATCGCGGGGGGAAGGCGGGGGACAACGGGGAGCGGGCTGCAGCGGCGGGGCTGCGGAGCACCGGCGGCGTCGGCATCGATCGGGATGCCGGCGCCGCTGGTGGTCGTGGCAGGCCGACGGGCCGGGCGGGCTCGGAGGCGGCGCGGCTAGGGTGTCCCCATGCCAGAGCCAGTCACCAGGTCCGCTATCGGCGTTCGTGTGCTTCCCGGGACCGCGCGACGCTCCCTGGGCGTGACCTTCGCCGCCGTGGCCGCGGCACTCGCCTTGTCCGCCTGCTCCTCCGGCAGCTCCACTCCCCCGCAGGCCGCGCCGACGTCGAGCGACCCCACGCCCGCCACTCCCACCGGCTCCGTGAGCGGCGGGCCGCAGGGGCTGGCGGTTCCCGGGATACCGGACCCCTGCGCGCTGCTGTCGGCGGACCAGGTCATCCAGATCGCGCACATACCGTCGAACGCCAAGTCCGGGGCGGTGGCGTCGAGCAGCGGCGGCCGTAGCTGCGCCTACAACGCGGGGCATCCGGACGCCGTCACGATCTCGCTGACGACCGTCACCAAGGCCGGCTTCGACGCCTTCCGCGCGACGATCCCGGCGAACACTGTCACCGACCTGCCGGGGCTCGGGCAGGAGGCCTACAAGAGCAGCCAGACGCCGGGGGTGGTCGACGTGTTCAAGAACGGCTTCGACCTGAACGTCTCCGTCCTCCACCAGGACAGCGACGCGAGTGCGTCGGGGGATGCCAAGGCTCTGGCGGTGTTGCTGGTCGCGAAGATCTGAACACCGCCAGCGCCCCGGCGCCGTCGCCCTACGGCTTCTTCGACCCCGACCCCGACTTCGACCCCGACCCCGAAGCCGGAGGCGGCACAGGCGTCGGCGCCTGCGGAGCCGGCGACAGCCCGACCAAGGTGTTCCGATAAGCGACCACCTGGCCCCACGCCCGCGCCTGCGCGTTCGCCGACGCCAGGTTCGGGGGCAGCCACAGGTCCTTCACCGCTTGGTCCGCGTATCCCAGACTCTTCAGGTCCGCCTGGTCCGGCATCCACATCTTCGCGCCCGGCGCGGCGCTGCCGCCGGGGACCTCCCGGAGCTGCGCGTCCAGCGCGTTGTGGAACTTCGCGCCGTCGAGCCCTGAATCGCTGTACAGCTTCGCCTCCGCCGCCTGCTGCTGGGGCGTGGCCGTGGCGCTCTGGCTCAGGTCCGGGACGTACCCCAGCCACGCTCCCGAGCCCGTCGTGTGGCGGGACGTCGCGGCGGGGAACCAGTAGTCCGCGCACGGGCCGGCGCAGGGCCCGGAGATGACCAGGTTGAGTTTCCGGTCGTGGATGGTGCGGGCGATGGTGAGGCCGTCGGCGAGGTCGCCGCCGGTGACGGTGGCGCGGACGGTCCTGGTGCCCGGGGTGAGGGCCGCCGCGAACTCGGCGGCGCTCCCCGCGGGGAGGGTGCCGACGAGTTCGAGGGTGTCGCCTTCCTTGGTCCAATGGCCGGGTGCGTGGCCCTTGGCCACGGTGTCGGCGGTGGGGAGCGCGCCGATCTTGTAGGGGTCCGGGTGGGCGGAGCTGGAGCAGCCGGCCAGTGTCGCGGCGGTGGTGACCGCGGTCAGGGCCAGGGCGGCGCGCGCCGGGAACCCGTGGGATGTCAGGAATCTGCGCATAACGCCCATACTGGCGTCGCGGCTGCCCGGGGGCGGGGAGACTCGCCGCCGGGAAGTGCGTGGATGGGGTTCCCGGATCGGGTTCTCGGGCGGGCTCCCCGGTTGGGTCAGCCGCGCGGCCGGGGAGGTATCGAGGGCAGAGGACTGATCAGGCAGGGCCCGCCCAGGAACGTGCCGGTGTCCATGTTCACCGCGCGGCCCTCGGCGTAGATCATCGGGCCGGTGATGTCCTCGGCGGGGATGTCGAACACCAGAGGGATCGGGGAGTGGCCGTGCACGATCTGGGAGCCGCCGAACTCGGCGAGGAACTCCAGGGCGTTGGTGCCGTCGTCGGCGAACGCGAAGCGGCTCGTGACGAGGTGGGTCAGCCGGTCCCAGGCCTCCAGGTCGGTGTACTCGCGGAGGATCGACTGCACGGTGGCGTTCACGGTGGCGATGTCGCCGCCCAGCTCCCGGTAGCCGACGGTGTCCGAGTGCACCAGCAGGTGGTCGTCGACCAGCGCCATGGCCGGCAGCGACTCCAGCCACCGGGCGTGGTCCTCGGTCAGGGCCCGCAGGTCGCGCGGCTGACCGCCGTTGCCGAGCCAGCGCTCCTGGAACTTGTCCGCGCCCGGTCCGGCCAGGCGGTACGAGGCCAGGAGCATCACCTCGTGGTTGCCCAGCAGGCAGTCGACGCGGCCGCCGTGCTCCGGGGCCTGCTGCTGGAGGCGCATCACGGTGTCGATGACGCCGATGCCGTCCGGGCCGCGGTCGAACAGGTCGCCGAGGAACCACAGCCAGGCCGAGCCGGCGGCCCAGTCGCCGTCGATGTCGGTGATGCCGCTGCGGAACAGCGAGGCCTGCAACTGTTCGGCGCATCCGTGGACGTCTCCGGTCACGTACACGGGCCCCGCCGGGATCGGCCCCACGATGCCGACCGTCGTGTCGAGGCTCAGATCCATGGTGTCGTCGATCTCCAGGGTCATGGCCATGGGGTCGGCTTCGGCGTTCGGCGGCGTCATGCAGGCCAGGCTAACGACAATGTGGCTTCTAGGTACACATCGGCGGTGGCGCGGGTTCGCCAAGGCGCCGCTGTCACTGAATAGGGCTGCGCCGGGCAAGCACAACGGAGTACGGTCGGTGACGAGGAGAGTGGTCTTCAGTGGCGTGGAGAAACACGGAGCCGAAGAGGGCCGCGGCGGGGAGCAGTCTGCGGGCGGTCAACGCGAGCCTCCAGTCCGCGTGGGCGGCCAGTCGCAGGAAGCGCATCAAGGACTCGCTCTGGTGGGCTCTTCCCCTGGCCGCGGTGTCGGGCGTCATCACCTCGGCGATGACCCGCCGCGGGTATTTCGGCGTGGGGTTCGCGGTGTTGGTGCTGGCGATGCTCGCCGACCTCGCCTACACCAAGCCGGAACACGTCAGCCTGGCCGGCCGCCGGGCCTCCGGGGAGGCGGCCACCGCCAGGGCGATCAAACCGTTGAGGTTCCAGGGCTTCACCGCCCTGCACGACCGGCGCCTGGCCCCCGGCGCCGTCCCGGGGATACCGCCGGTGGACATCGAGCACCTGCTGATCGGCCCGGCCGGAGTCTTCCTGCTGGACTCGAAGAACTGGAACGGCGGCCCGAAGCCGCAGCTGATCGGGACCGACCTGTTCGTCGGGATGGACAACCGCGAGGCGATGCTGAACCGGCTCGGCGTCGAGGCCCAGAACCTGACCACGGCCCTGGGCCCGAGACTGCCGCGCGGGGTGCGGGTGGAACCGGTCCTGGTGGTCCACGCCAAGGAGCTGAGGCCCACGCCCCGGTTCCTGAACGGTGTCACGATCCTGCTCCCGGACCAGTTCCCCTCGGTCTTCGCCCAGATGCGCCAGGTCATGACCGCGACGCAGGCCGCGACGCTGGCGGCGACCCTGGACAAGGTCCTTCCGGCGCGTACCGGGGACCGCCCGGTCAACCGCTGATCCGCCGCCCGGCCAGCCGCCGCAGCAGGCCGGCGTGGGCCTTCATCACGGTCGGCAGCACCAGGTACACCACCAGCGGGGCCACGAGCGCGGTCACCACCAAAGTCCGCACCGGCAGCGGGTACGCCGCCACGTGCGTGCCCAGCAGCGTCTGGACCAGCGTGATCGTCGGGTAGACGGCCATCCACGTCAGAAGCGCGCGGCGGTGGACGGAGGGGGCCGCGGGCTTCGCCGCCGCGTTCGGGGTCCGCGCCGCCGCGTTCGAGGTCTGCGCCGCCACGCTCGGGGCCTTCGCCTCCGCCGGTGCGGCCAGTTCGGTCAGCTTGTCCATCGTCATCTCGGTCATCGCCGATCCCTCCCCTGAACTATCTCCAACTGCTTGGTTGGAATCATGGCACAGGTCTCCGCCGATGTCCAACTGGATGGTTGGAAGTGCGCTAGACTGGGGTCATGGCCTGGGACACCGAGAAGACGAAGCGCCTGTTGCTCGACGCCGCGGTCGAGGAGTTCGCCGCGTCCGGCTTCCAGGGGGCCCGCGTCGACCGCATCGCGAAGTCGGCGGGCGTCAACAAGGAGCGCATCTACCAGTACTTCGGGAACAAGGAGCAGCTGTTCGCCACCGTGCTGGACTGCCAGCTGAAGGAACTGGCCGGCGCGGTGCCGCTCACCCCGGAGGCGGCCGCCGACCTGCCCGAGCACGTCGGGCGGATCTACGACTACCACGTCACGCATCCGCACTTCGCCCGCCTGCTGCACTGGGAGGCGCTGGAGCTCGGCGGCGACTGCGAACTGCCCGCCGAGGAGGAGCGCACGCTGCACTACCTGGCCAAGGTGGACTCCATCCTCCAGGCCCAGCAGGCCGGGGAGGTCGATCCCCGTCTCGACGCCAGGGTGCTGATGCTCGCGGTGGTGCACCTGGCGCAGATGTGGAGCGCGCTGCCGCAGGTCGTCAAGATGCTGATGTCCGGCAGCGCCGCCGACACCCCGGAGGCCCGGCGTGCGGCGGTGGTGGCGCTGGCCGCGAAGATGGTCGCGCCGTAAGCGGGGTGCCGTAGGGAGCGTGCTTACGGCGCGTCGGCCGCGTCCTCTTCGCCTTCGCCTTCGCTCGCCTCGTCGAACGGCTGAAGCAGCTCCAGGCTCCACGTCAGGTCGCCGCTCTCCAACTCGGCGACCACGCCCTCGATCCACCGCAGCTCCGCCTCGGTGACCGCGAGCAGGTACTCGTCGTCCAGCAGCGTCACCTTCGGCAGCCCGTACTGCTGCGCGTCGGCGATGTCCTGCTTCGCCTTCTCCAGCGCCTTCTCCAGCACGGAGCGCCGCTCCCGCATCGCAGCGAGCACCGCCTCCGGTTCCAGCAGCATCGCGAACGACAGCGCCGCCGGGAACTCCGGGTACTCCGGCTTCGGTGCGCGCACGATGTCGTCGACCCAGGCCCGCGCCGCGGCCCGGCCGGCGTCGGTGAGTTCGTAGACGGTCCGCTCCGGGTACTGCTGGTCGCGCTCGGTCTCGCGGACCGCGATCAGCCCCGCGGCGGTCAGCCGCTCCATCGTCTTGTAGAGGCTGGCGCGCTGGCCGACGTTCACGACCTTCTCCTTGCCCCACTCCTTCAGCAGCCGCTGCACGCCGTAAGGGTGCAGCGGCTTGTACGCGAGCAGGGCGAGTACGGCCAGGGCGAGCGGGGAGCGGCGCGTCGCGGTGGCCGCGGCGTTCTGAGCGGGAGCCATGCCGCCATCATAGCCATCTCGCGACTAGTTCCAAGAGTCCTAGTTGACAAGCAACTAGTACCAGTGCAACTATTAAGCGTCAGCACGAACCCCGGCCCCTCAGCCGAGACCATCGGCCGCAGAGGGCAGACCCCGAGGAGAACCTGAGATGACCAGCACCACGACCGCCGCTGTCACCCGCACCGTCGCCGACGCCGCCGCCGAGCCGGTCCGCCTGCACGCCGACCACAACGCGCTCAAGCGCCTGGGCAACTGGACCACCGCCGACCGCTTCGAGGTCCGCGCCCGCCGCGGATCCGTCGTGCTGGACCTGCGCTCGCCGCAGTTGCCCGCCGGCGAGCTGGTCGTCGACCTGGACCTGGACCGGGCGATGGTGAAGCTGCTGGTGCCGGACGGCACCGTCGTCGAGGACGGCGACATCGTCTGGACCGGCTCCGGCAAGGTGAAGGACGGCGTCGGCCGGCAGTACGCCCGCACCGGCGAGGCCCCCGAGGGCGGCCGCCGGGTGCGGCTGATCGGACGGATCCACGACGGCGAGGTCCGCGTGGCCCGCGGCGGGGTGGCGATGCTGGCGGCGATGTTCAGCCGCGAGTATGTCGAGGACCTGAAGCGGGCGCACCGCGAGGGCACCATGCCGACCGTCGACGACCCGACTCGCATCGCCTGACGCCGGTAAGCAGGAAGTAGGAAGCAGGAAGCAGGAAGCGGCGCGCCTCCCGGATGGGAGCCGCGCCGCTTCGTGGCGTCTTCTCAGTGGGCTGCGGCCAGAGCGGCGTCCGCGTCCGCCTCGGCGGCAGCTGCCTCGGCCCGCGGCGTGCGCAGGGTCAGCAGCGAGGCCGCCGCCCCGAGCGCGGCCAGGGCCGCGGCGCCGACGAAGGCCGCCGAGAACCCGTTCGTCAGAGCCTTGAGGTCGCCGGTCTGCCCGGACCCGTGCGCGGCCGCCACCGCCGTCATCGCCGCGAGCCCCAGCGCGGAGCCGATCTGGTAACTGGTGTTCACGATGCCGGAGGCCAGGCCGCCCTCCTCCGGGCGGGCCGACGAGATCGCGGTGCCCAGCGACGGGATGAACGCCGCCGCCATCCCGGCCGCCGCGACCAGCGACGCCGGCAGCACGTCCACGACGTAGGAGCCGCCGGGGCGCGCGAAGGACAGCCACGCCATGCCGGCCGCCAGCAGCACCAGCCCGGCCACCGTCATGGCCTTCGGCCCGAACCGGGCGATCAGCCGGGGCGCCAGCCCCACCATCATCAGCATGATGGTCGCGGTCATCGGGAGCAGCGCCGCGCCGGAGGCGAAGGCGCCCAGACCCAGGACCTGCTGCAGGTACAGGTTCAGGAAGAACCACATCGGCACCCAGGCCGAGGCCATCAGCAGCTGCGCGAGGTTGGCGCCGGCCAGGTTCGGCGTGCGCAGGATGGAGAGCCGGATCAGCGGGTTGCGAACCTTCGCCTGCAGCAGCGTGAACAGCGCCAGCAGGACCACGCCGCCGGTCAGCGCCAGCAAAGTGGAGGCCGAGCCCCAGCCCGCCTCCGGCGCGCGGACCACGCCGTAGACCAGGGCGCCCAGGCCGAGGGTGACGGTGGCCGCGCCGAGCAGGTCCAGGGAGCCGGAGCGGCGAGGGGCGGACGGCATCAGCGAGCCGGTGAACGCCAAGACCAGCAGGGCGACCGGGATGTTGACGTAGAAGACCCACGGCCAGCTTGCGTACTGGGTGATCACGCCACCCAGGAAGACGCCCGCGGTGCCGCCGGCCGGTGCCGCCGCGCCGTAAAGCGCGAACGCCTTGGGGAGCTCCGACGGCGTGCCTCCGAAGAGCATCATCAGCAGGGTCAGCGCGGACGGCGCGATCAGGGCGGCGCCGACGCCCTGGACCGCGCGGCCGGCGAGCTCGACGCCGACCGAGCCGGCGAGCCCGGCGACCAGGGAGCCGGCGGCGAGCAGGGCCCACCCCGCGGTGAAGACCCGCTTGGCGCCCAGCAGGTCGGACAGCCGTCCGCCCAGCAGGAGCAAGCCGCCGAAGGCGATGACGTAGGCGTTGAACACCCAGGAGAGCGAGTCCTGGGAGAACCCGAGCTCGTCGCGGATGCGCGGCAGCGCCACCCCGATGATCGACGTGTCCATGATGACCATGAACTGGGCCGCGGCGATCAGGCCCAGTGCCCGCCACCGGCGGGCGTGGACGCGGTCCGGGCCGGTCGTTCTCGTGCTTGCCATGTTCGCGCTCCTATACCGGGAGGGGGTATCTGCTCGTGACTCGTGAACATACCCCATGGGGGTATGTATTCCCCAAGGGGGCAGCCCGGAGCGCCCTACCTGGCTTGGGTATGGAGGTCCGCCGGAGAAGTTCGGCCTCGAACGGAGAACCGTCGCCCCGTCCACGCCGGCTATGTAGCGCCGCCATCCAAAGGTGTGGCCTCAGGCGAACTGAACTCGCCTGAGGCCACGGGTGTTATCTATGCAGGGTTGCACGCTGAGAGCTTAGGTATCGGGTATCCGGTCTACCTGGGCGCTCCCTGACTGCTCACGCACGCGAACTGACCGCCGCGGACCGCACGTTCTCGCGCACATCTCGCGCCTCGCCCGGTCCGCCGGGCCAGGCGGTGAGCGCGACGTCCGCCATGCGCCGCAGCTCGTCGGGGGTCGCACCGTCGCGGGCCTGAGTGGACATCCCCTGGACCACGGCTGCGTAGAACATGGCGAGGGCCGGGGCATCGATGTCAGGCGGCAAAAGGCCGGCTTCGACATCGGCGGCGATCCTCGCGGCGATCGCCTGCTTGATGCCTTCGCGGAAGGCGCGCAGTTCCTGCTTGACGTCGTCGGAGGCCTCCGCGGTGTTGGTCGCCCCGTCGACGACGAGGCATCCCGGAGGGTGGCCGGGGCCTGCGTACTCTGCGGCGGCCAGGTGGAGCATCGTCTCGACGACGTCGTACGACGTGGTCTGCTCCAAGGCCTTCGCCCCGTAACTCCCGTGCGTCTCGGCATAGCGCCGTACGGCTTCGCTGAACAGTCTCCGCTTGTCGCCGAACGCCGCGTACATGCTCGGCGGGTTGATGCCCATCGCCTTGGTGAGAGCGGCCACGGACGTCGCCTCGTAACCGTGGCGCCAGAACAGGGTCATCGCGATGTCCAAGGCGGCGTCCCGGTCGAAGCTGCGCGGCCCTCGAGTCGTCATGCGAACCAGTCTATAGCGATCGCTACAAGTCAGTGATACCGTTCATCTGTAGCGATCGCTACAGACTTTGGAGGAGGCCCTCATGCCCGTCATCGCCATGCCCGGAGGCGCCCTCGCGCGCACCGTCCACGGGTCCGGCCCCGGCCTGGTGCTGGCGCACGGCGCCGGCGGAAGCACCGCCCTGAACTACGGCCCGATCCTGGAGGCTCTGGCGGCGGGACACACCGTCGTCGGCGTCGACTGGCCCGGCGCCGGCGACTCGCCGCGCCCGGCCGCGCCGCTGGACCCCGACCAGCTGGCCGACCAGCTGGTCGCCGCCGCCGACGCCGAGGGCCTGGGCACGTTCGCGCTGGCCGGATTCTCCCTCGGCGGCCCGATCGCGATCAGGGCCGCCGCCCGGCACCCGGAGCGCATCAGCGCTTTGATCCTGACGGCCACGTTCGCCTATCGCGACGCACGTTTGGACCTCGCGGCCAAACTGTGGGCCGACCTGTACGAAGCGGGCGACCGTCAGCGTCTGGCCGAGTTCCTGAGCCTGGTCGCCTTCAGTACCGAAGCCCTCCAGGCCGCGGGGCCTGAGGCGCTGCGCGCCGGGATCGACGCCCTGGCCGGCGTCATCCCGCCGGGCACACCCGAGCACGTCGACCTCGTCCGGCGCATCGACGTCCGCGGCGACCTCGCCCGGATCGCCGTCCCGACCCTGGTCGTCTCCACCACCGCCGACCCGCTCGTCTCCCCGGCCCTGCAGCGGGAGCTCGCCGAGGGGATCCCCGGCGCCCGCCTCGCCCCGATCGACACCGGTCATCTGCCGTTCGCCGAGCGGCCCGAGGAGTGGTCCGCGCTGATCACGTCCTTCCTCGCCGACAACGCGATCTGAGCGCCCACCCGCGCCATCGCCGCCACCGCATCGCAGAATCCAGGAGCCCGACCATGCGCGCTGTCATCCAGAACTCCTTCGGCGACCCGAACGTCCTGCACGTCGCCGAGGTGTCCCGTCCCGAACCGATTCCCTCAGAAGTGCTGGTCCGCGTCCACGCCGCAGCGGTGAACCCGGTCGACGCCATGGTCCGCTCCGGGGCTTTCCCGCTCCTCGGCGAACCGCCGTTCATCCTCGGCTGGGACATCTCAGGAGTCGTGGAGCAGGTGGTCCCCGGAGTGACGAGGTTCGAAGTCGGCGACGAAGTGTTCGGCATGCCGTTCTTCCCCCGAGCCGGACGGGGCTACGCCGAATACGTCGCCGTCCCCTCCCGGCAACTGGCCCGCAAGCCCGCCGCCCTGGGTCACGAGCACGCCGCCGCTCTTCCGCTGGCCGGACTGACCGCCTGGCAGGCGCTGGTCGACACCGCTGACGTCCGCCCCGGACAACGGGTCCTGATCCACGCCGGAGGCGGTGGGGTCGGGCATCTGGCGGTTCAGATCGCCAAGGCACGTGGAGCGCACATCATCGCCACCGCCAGCGCGGCCAAGCACGACTTCGTCAGAGCCCTCGGCGCCGACGAGGTCGTCGACCACCGCCACCCCGACGCGACCACCGCGGTCCGGGAGGCGGATGTCGTCCTGGACACCGTCGGCGGCGCCGTCGGCCACCGGTCGATCCGACAGCTGCGGCCCGGCGGCCTGCTGGTCACCATCGTCGACCGTGCGGACACCGCTCTGCGCGCCGCGACGATCGCGAGCGGACGACGCTTCGCGGGGGTCACCGTCGAGCCCGACCACGTCGGGCTCGAAGCTCTCGCGGACCTGGCCGACAGCGGTCGGTTGCGGCCCCACATCGAGCACTCGTTTCAGTTGGAGGACGCCGCCAAGGCTCACGAGCTCATCGAGTCGGGCCGCACACGAGGGAAGATCGTGCTGACGGTGTGAAGGCAGTCGGTGGACCCGGACCTGACCGGCGGCGGGCACGAACTGGAGAAACGGGTCGCAAGACGTTGCGAGCCCAGGTACCGGATAGCCGAACTACCTGGGCTCCACCTGTAAGAGCGGGCGACGAGAATCGAACTCGCGCTCTGAGCTTGGGAAGCTCATGTTCTACCATTAAACTACGCCCGCGCGTCGGCGCCCCGGCCGGTCGTCCCGAGCCGTGTGCCGTCGTTCGAGCGCCCACTGTACCCGATCGCGGGCCGATCGTGCGCGGGTGTGGTGTCGAACGTGGTCGCGCCGGGGCCGGGGGCGGGGCGGAGATCGGCCGGCAGGGTAGGTTTTATTTCTGTGTTGCTCTCAGACAAGGACATTCGGGCCGAGATCGGGTCCGGGCGGGTGGTTCTGGAACCGTTCGACGATGTGATGGTGCAGCCGTCCAGTGTGGATGTGCGGTTGGACCGGTACTTCCGGGTGTTCGAGAACCATCGGTATCCGTTCATCGATCCCGCTGAGGAGCAGCCGGAGCTGACGCGGGAGGTGGAGTCGGACGGGGATGAGCCGTTCATCCTGCATCCCGGGGAGTTCGTGCTGGCGTCCACGTACGAGGTGGTGCGCCTGCCCGACGACCTCGCCGCGCGGCTGGAGGGGAAGTCGAGTCTGGGGCGGTTGGGATTGCTGACGCACTCGACCGCCGGGTTCATCGATCCGGGGTTCTCGGGGCATGTCACGTTGGAGTTGTCCAATGTCGCGACGCTGCCGATCAAGTTGTGGCCCGGTATGAAGATCGGGCAGATGTGTTTCTTCCGGTTGTCGTCGGCGGCGGAGAATCCGTACGGGTCGGCGGTCAACCAGTCGCGGTACCAGGATCAGCGGGGGCCGACGCCGTCGCGGAGCTACCTGAACTTCCACCGGACGGACATCGGCGCCTCCGAGCGCGTGGGCTGACGCATCGCGGGGGTTCCCGGCACCCGCCGACCGGGTGAATCTGCCCCCGGACGCGAGTACCGGGCCCCTGCCGCTGACACAGTGACGATGTGGTCGCCTTGTCAGCCCGTTGGCCCTTCACGCGGATCGCGGATCCGTCCGCCGCTGCGCGCCCGGACCGCCTGCTCCGGGACAATCCCGCGCTGCTGCTCTCGGCGCTGCAAGCGCCGGACATCGTCGCGGGCCTGGTCGCGGAGTGGAATCCGGCGTGGGCGGGCGGGTGCGAGGTGACCGACGGCTTCGCCTCCGACACCGTGCCCACTCACGTCGGTGACGGCATCCGCTGGCACGGTCCCCTCCGTCTCACCCCCATGCTCCGTGCCGACGCCGGCCTCCCCACCACCGGCCCCGCGGCCTCCCTGGGCCTCGCCTACGTCGCCGAGGTCCGCCGGGAGCGCGCCAAGATCGGCGACAGCCGCCACGCCGACCACCTCCGCCGCCGCTACCCGCACGGCCTCCCGGTCGGTGCCGAGGCCGACGCCTGGCATCTGGTCCGCGGTCTCGCCAAGCGGCTGCGCGGCGTCGCCCGCCTTCCCGACGGCCCGGTGCACGCCCCGTACGAGGACCCGCCGCTGCCCGGTGACACCGACCAGTCCGTCTTCAGCCACGAGATGCTGCCGTGGGTCGTGCTGCGCGAGATCCTTCGGCCCATCGCCCCGGCCCTGGCCCGCGAGGTGGTCCCGGACGGCGGCGGCTACATCCTGCGGCACCGCGATCTGGTCGAGATCCGGGTGCGGCCGACGTGTCCTACCGGTCCGACGAGCACGACGAGTACGACGAGTACGACGAGCACGACGAGCCCGATGGGCACGACGAGCACGACGAGCCCGATGAGCCCGGGACGGCCGGCGGGCCCGACGACTCCGGCGCCCCCGGACCCCGCCGCTGCCGCTGCCGTTGCCCGAGCGACCCCCGCCCCCCGCCTCCCCCACGCCCTCCGCGACCGCGCGGACGAAGCCTGGCCCCGCAGCGTCTACGAGTTCTGTGATCTCTCCACGCCGGCCCCCGGCGCGCCGCCCGGCAGTACGCCGGCGGCTGCCGCGGTCCGTTCCGCCGCCGCCCTGATCGCCGAGGTCACCGGCGGTGTCCTGCTGGACGCGGACGGTTTCCCCCAGGAAACCCGGACGTTCACCACCAGATGAGCGGGAGTCGGCGGTAATCCCCGCGACGGGGGGATTGGGGGTTACCGGAAACCGCGATACTGAGGTAGGCTAAGTTTCGCGCCCGAGGCGTTCGGCCCGGGGGACGCTACGCCTTCAGGGGGGCCTGCCCAGCCGTGAAGTCAGCCACTTTCTCCTCGCTGTCGATCCGCAACTACCGACTCTTCGCCAGCGGGATGGTGGTCTCGAACACCGGCATCTGGATGCAGCGAATAGCCCAGGACTGGCTCGTCGTCTCGCTCACCGGCTCCGGCACCGACCTCGGCGTCGTCACCGCCCTGCAGTTCGGCCCGGCCCTCACCTTCAGCCTCTGGGGCGGCGCTCTGGCCGACCGCTACCGCAAGAACCGTCTGCTGATGCTCACCGCGACGCTCACCGGGCTGTGCGCGCTGACCCTCGGGCTGCTCATCGTCTCCGGCGCCGTCGAGCTCTGGCACGTCTACCTGATCGCCCTCGTCGGCGGCACGGTCACCGCCTTCGACAACCCGGCCCGCCAGTCCTTCGTCGTGGAGCTCGTCGGCCCCGAGGCGCTGCCCAACGCGGTCGCCCTGAACGCCGCCACCTTCAACCTGGCCCGGATGCTGGGCCCGGCGCTGGCCAGTCTGGCGCTGGCGGTGATGGACGTCGGCTGGGTGTTCATCGCCAACGCCATGGCCGGCGTCGCGATCATCACCGGTCTGGCGCTGATCCGCGCCGACGAGCTCCACGCGCCGATCCCGATCGTCCGCGCCAAGGGCCAGTACCGCGAGGCCTTCGTCTACCTGCGTACCCGGCCGGACCTGCTGGCCGTGCTGTTCTGCATGTTCTTCCTGGCCACCTTCGGCCTGAACTTCCAGATCACCAGCACCCTGATGGCGGTGCAGACCTTCCATCTCGGCAAGGGCACCTTCGGCCTGCTGAACATCCTGCTCGCGCTCGGCGCGCTGTCCGGAGCCCTGGTCACCGCCCGCCGGCGCCGGGTCGGCGTGGCGCTGGTGCTGCTCAGCGCCTGCGGTTTCGGCGTGGCCGCCATGGTGGTGTCGGTGATGCCGGACCCGGTGCTCTACGGGGCGCTGATGCTGCCCGTCGGCGTCATGATCATCATGGTCACCACCTCGGCCAACGCCACCATGCAGACCGGCGTCGAGCCGGAGATGCGCGGCCGGGTGATGAGCGTCTACATGGTGGTCTTCCTCGGCGGCACCCCGATCGGCTCCCCGCTGGTCGGCTGGATCGGCCAGCACTTCGGCGCCCGGTACGCGGTCGGCGGCGGCGGGCTGATATCGATCGTGGCCGCGGTGGCCGCCGCCTATGCGCTGGCCCGCGTGAAGGGCGTGTCGGTCCGCGAGCGCCTGGCCGCGCACACCCCGCCGCGGCTCGCCGAGCGCCTGGCCGCCTGACGGCCCCCGGTTCCCCATCGTTCCCACCGCTCCCGTCAGCCCCGTCGTCCCGGCGCTCCCGCAGCGCCAGGGCGGCGCGGGACGGCGAAGAAAAACCATGGTTGCGTATCGACACCACGCCGGTCACACGCCGTATTGTGGGTGCTCTCACAAGGTGTGAAGCGCGCTGAGCACTTGCGGGCGTCCGTGTGCGGTGCCGGTGCGCTGGGGGAACCTCAAGGAGACGCATGCGCTTGTTCGTGGCGATCACGCCACCCCGTGCGGTCCTGCTGGAGGTGCGGACCGCGGTGGACGCGCTGAAGCGGGGCAACACCCCCGGAGTCAACGCCCTGCTGCGCTGGACCCGGCCCGAGACCTGGCACATCACCGTCGCGTTCTACGGCGAGGTGCCCGAGGACAAGACCGACGACCTGGCCGAGCGGCTGGGCCGGGTCGCGGCCCGCACCACCCCGATGGAGCTGTCCCTGGCCGGCGCCGGCCGCTTCGGGCCGCGCGCGCTGTGGTTCGGCGTGCAGGGCCAGTGCGACCGGCTGGGCCGGCTGGCCGAGGCGGCCGGCGCCGCGGCGCGCCGCTGCCACCTGCGGGTCGAGGACCGCCCTTACCGGCCGCACCTGACGCTGGCCCGGGTCAGCGGCGTGCCGCGCGGCGCCGGCCAGGACGACCGCACCGGACCGGTGGACCTGGTCCCGCTGGTGGAACGGCTGCGCACGTTCCGGTCGCCGGGCTGGCTGGCCGGTGAGATGGAGCTGTTCACGGTGCTCGACGCCGGGGAGGCCGCGCACGTCGGCTCGTCGCCGGGCAGCGCGGCGGCCGCGGGGTCCCACGGGACGCAGGGATCGTACGGCGGCAACGGCGGCAACGGCGGCCCGCCCGGCAAACGCTACGAACGCGTCGCGCACTGGGCGCTGACGGGGCGCTGACGGGGCACTGACCGGGCACTGGCGCCGATCGGGCACTGGCGCCGATCGGGTGTGGACGGGCCCCGGCCGGGCCCCGACCGGCTGCCGTCAAGGCACCGTCCCGGTCGCATTACCCTGGAGCGGTGAACACACGTACCCGCTCCAGGGTCGTCACTTTCGTGTTGGTGGCGATCCTCGCCGTGGTGGTGGCCGCCTCCGTGCTGCGCTGAAGACGGCCTCCGGGCCTCGCCCGCCGGTCAGGCCAGGCGCTCCACGACGTAGTCGATGCTCGCGGTCAGCTTGTCGATGTCGTCCGGCTCCACCGCCGGGAACATCGCGATCCGCAGCTGGTTGCGGCCGAGCTTGCGGTAGGCGTCGGTGTCGACGATCCCGTTCTCCCGCAGCGCCGCCGACACCTTGTCCGCGCTGATCCCCTCGGCCAGGTCGATGGTGCCGACGACCTGCGACCGCTGCGCCGGGTCGGCCACGAAGGGCGTCGTGTACGCGGTGCGCTCGGCCCACGCGTACAGCCGCGCCGAGCTGTCGGCGGTGCGCGCGGTGGCCCAGGCCAGGCCGCCGTTGCCGTTCAGCCAGTCCAGCTGCTCGGCCATCAGGAACAGCGTGGCCACCGACGGGGTGTTGTAGGTCTGGTTCTTCGTGGAGTTGTCGATCGCCGTCGGCAGGCTGAAGAACGGCGGGACGTACCGGTCCGAGGCGCCGATCTCGGCGGCGCGCTCCAGGGCGGCCGGGGAGAACAGGCCGATCCACAGGCCGCCGTCGGAGGCGAAGTTCTTCTGCGGGGCGAAGTAGTAGACGTCGGTCTCGCTGACGTCCACCGGCAGGCCGCCGGCTCCCGACGTCGCGTCCACCAGCACCAGCGCGCCCTCGTCGGCGCCTTCCGGCCGCGCGATGGGCATCGCGACGCCGGTGGAGGTCTCGTTGTGGGTCAGCGCGTAGACGTCGACGCCGGCTTCGGCGACGGCCTGCGGGTGCGTCCCGGGTTCCGAGGCGATGATCGACGGCGCCTGCAGCCACGGCGCGGCCTTGACCGAGGAGGCGAACTTCGAGGAGAACTCGCCGAAGCTCAGGTGCTGTGACTTGGCCCGCACCAGGCCGAAGGCGGCGATGTCCCAGAACGCGGTCGAGCCGCCGTTGCCGAGCACCACCTCGTAGCCCTCGGGCAGGCCGAACAGCTCGCTCACGCCGGCGCGCACCCGCCCGACCAGGTTCTTCACCGGCGCCTGCCGGTGCGAGGTGCCCAGCAGCTGGGCGCCCTCGGTCGCCAGTTTGGCCACGGCCTCGGGCCGCACCTTGGACGGGCCGCAGCCGAACCGGCCGTCGGAGGGAAGCAGGTCGGCGGGGATGGTGATGTCAGCCACGCGGTTCTCCGAGAAGTGAGAGGAAAGGAGAAAACGGTGGCCCGGGGCGTCGTTGGCCAGGCCTCTACGCATCGTAACGGTCTTGTGTCCGGGATTCGGCGTCCAGTCCGTGAAACGAGACACGGAGTCCCTGTCAGCATGTCAGCGGACCGGGACTCCGGGGACTCCGGCGTGTCGGGGCGTGTCGGGCGTGTCCGGGCGCGGGGTCAGTGGCGGGGCGCGTCCACTTCGTGGCGGTGCAGGCACTGGAGCCACCGGCGCTGGGCCGAGGTGTACGGAGTTGCCCGGAGTATTGGCTACCCGCCAACGTCCTGCACCAGGCTGATCAGCGTTCAAAGGGCTCCGCCGGCGTAACTTGCGGCGGCGAGCGCATTCCGTCGGGAAAGGGAAGATTCATCATGCGAAAGCGAATGGCGTCCGCGATGGCGATCGCGGCGATCTCGGCGACGGCAGTCGTCGGTGCGGCCTCCAATGCGAGCGCTTCGACGATTCTCGCAGGTCCGTTTTCGGGCACCCTCGACCAGCAGCAGGCCAGTTGCTACACCACGGCCGCACTCTACGTGATCGCTGGACACTCCACGGCGCACTGCGTCTTCATGTCGTCGCCGAATCCGACTCAGCCGTCGCCTCCGGCCTGGTACGTCGTCGCCTGATACGCGTGCGTGCGGCAACGTGAGCAGGCATGCGCGCTCGCCGAGAAGCGACTGGGACGAGGCCCGGGCGATGGCCAGCCGATCATGGCCGACACCTTGCCGACCATGCCCGGTTCGAGCGCTCCCGCCTCCGTCCCGCTCGAACCGCGCATGCCTGGCAACGTCAGGGGCTGGAGACCGCGACGCCGCGTCTCTCGACCACGTCCACGGCCCGGCGCGTGTCCCGAGCTGGTCGAGGGCGGGCAGCAGGGCCAGCCGCGCCACCGGCCGGTCGGGGTCGTGGGCGGCGGCGGCCAGGCGGTCCGCAGCAGATGCCTCTGCCGTGCCCGCGCGTACTCGGTGAACTCGTCGATCCGAGCCACGTCGCCCATCCGTCGCTTCCCTCCCGTAGCCGTCGACCGGGACACATGAGTCACACCGCGCCGGGAAGGTTGCAGGCGGGCTCCGCCGGCGTCACGGGTTCACGAATCCCGACCGGTAGGCGATCACCACGGCGTGGGTGCGGTTGCGGGCGTCGAGCTTGGCGAGGATGTTCGCGACGTGGGTCTTCACGGTCTGCGCGCCGAGGAACATCTCCTGGGCGATCTCGGCGTTCTCCAGTCCGGCGGCCATCAGGCGCAGCACCTCGCGTTCCCGTTCCGAGAGCCGGTCGGCGACGGACTCGGGGTGGCGCCGCTGCTTGCGCGCGAGCTCGCGGACGGCTTCCGGGAACATCAGCGTGTCGCCGACCGCGGCCAGCCGTACCGCCTGCACGATCTCGGCCGGGCGGGACCGCTTGAGCAGGAAGCCGCTGGCGCCGGCGAGCAGCGCGTCGTAGAGGTGGTCGTCGTTCTCGAAGGTGGTGATGACGACGACGCGGGGCGTGGGCCCGGCTCCGGACCCGTCGAGGATCAGTCTGGCCGCCTGGATCCCGTCCAGCGCGGGCATGCGGACGTCGGTGAGGACGACGTCCGGACGGAGCGACCGGGCCAGCGCCACCGCTTCGGCGCCGGTGCCGGCCTCGCCGACGACGGCGAGGCCGGGTTCGGCGGCGAGGATCGCGTGCAGGCCGGAGCGGACGAGGGCTTCGTCGTCGGCGATCAGGATCCTGATCGGTGGCGGGGCGGCCGGGCCGGACGGCTCTGTGGTCATGTGTCCCCCTGGGAGATGGCGGAGTCCGGGAGCGGGGCGCGGTGCGCCGGGGCGAGCGGGAGGCGCGCGTGCAGGCGCCAGGTGGCCGCGGTCGGGCCGGCGGAGGCCGTGCCGCCGAGCAGCGCCACGCGTTCGGCGATGCCGTCCGCGCCGCGGCCGCCGTCGGCGGTCCGGAAGCGGGTGGCGGGGCGGCGGGTCGGCAGCGGGTTCTCGACCGTCACGGCCAGCTGCGACGCGTCGGCGTCGACGGCGAGGGTCAGGGCGACCGCGCGGCCGGGGGCGTGGCGGAGGGCGTTGGTGAGGCCCTCCTGCGCGATGCGGTACGCCTCGCGCGACACCACGGCCGGGACGCCGTCCAGGCCGGCGGTGGTCAGCGTGACCGGCGTGCCGACGGCGCGGGCCGAGGCGGCGAGGCGTTCGATGTCGCGCAGGTCCGGCTGCGGGGTGCGCCGGGCATCCTCCTCGCGCAGGAGGCCGAGCACGTGGTCGAGCTCGTCCATGGCACCGCGGGCCGCCTCCTCGATCGCCCCGAGGGCCCGCCGGGCGAACGCCGGGTCGTGGTCGAGGACCCGTCCGGCGGCCGCGGCCTGGAGCGTGACGATGCTCAGCGCGTGCCCGACCGAGTCGTGCAGCTCCCGCGCCAGCCGGTTGCGCTCGGCCAGGCGCAGCCGCCCGCGCTCGGCGGCGGCCAGCCGCTCGGCCGCCGACGGGCCCAGCAACCGCGGCGCCGCCCGCTCCAGTACCCGGCCGCCGGCCCAGGCCCAGGACGCCAGCCCGGCCAGCAGGAAGGCGGCGGCCGGCGGTCCGGCCCAGGCCGGCACGTCGCTCATCCACGCCCATCCGCCGCCGTCCACCGGCCGGAAGAGCAGCACGGTCGCGGCCGGCGGGACGGCGAGCGTGGCGCCGGCGACCAGCGTCCCGACACCGAGGTGCAGCACCGCCCAGGCGGCGGTCCGGCCGCGTGCCGCGGTGGTGGCGGTGGCGGTGGTGGCGGTGGTGCCGGTAGTGCCGGTACCGCCGGTGCCGTCGCCCTCCGTCGGCGGGACCTCGGCGGTCAGCAGGGCGCGGACCGCGGCGACCTCCAGCGGCCGGACGAACCGCGCCGCCACGGCCGCGCCCCCGGCCACCAGCGGCAACGAGGCGAGGAAGGACCCGAACTGCAGGGCCATCAGCGCCACGGGGCCCGGGTCCGGCACGAGCAGCCCGCCGAGGGTGTTCACCACGAGGTAGAAGGGCGTCACCAGAGCCCCGCCCAGGATCAGGAAGACCCATCGGCGCAGGGCCACCCGCCCGAGCGCGGCGACGGCCACCGACCGGAGCTCCCCCTTGAGGCTCATGGCGCGATCATGTCACGCCCGGTCCCGGCCGAGCGGCTCGTGGATCCCGGCCGCGCCCCTGGCCAGCGCCCGGGCCACCGTCGCCCCGGACAGCAGGGCCAGCGCGTGCAGCAGGGCCGCCACCCCGAGGTTCTCCGGCATCGTCACGTCGTGCGGGCGCGTGGCCGACAGGTACAGAGTGATCGCCAGTCTCCACCCGCCCCAGGCGAACAGACTGCCCGACCCCACCCAGGCCAGCGCCGCGACGAACTGGCGCGGCGCGCGCGGGGACGCCGGGCGTCGCAGCGCGGCCACCGAGGCCACCGTGATCAGGGCCCAGGCGCCGGAGACGCCGTTCAGCGCGCGCCAGCCGGCTTCGCGAGCGGCGAGATGGTCGATGGCGATGGGAGAGCCCGCCGTCCACGAGAGCCAGAACCCGCCCACGACCGTCACGACGACCAGCAGGTCGAGCCGGCGGCCGTCGTGCGCTCCGAGCCGGGGCGTGAAGACCCCGGGCCACCGGCGGCGCAGGTACGCGGGGAGGCCGAGGGCCAGACCCAGGCCCATACCGATGAACCCGGTCTGGATCAGGGCGGCCTCCCAGCCGGGCATCGCCGCCGGGTCGCGGGTCTGCGCGGTGTCCGGTCTCCACGCCCGGAGGGAGCGGTTCCGGCACCGGCTGCGGGTCCGGGCGCGACGCCGGTCCCGGCCGCACCCGCCGCCGGCCCGAGATCACCGCTCACTCCGGACCGGCGCCGCAGCACCCTGCTTCGCGGCCGCCTCGACCACCAGCAGCGCCAGCACCGTCGCCAGTACGGCTCCGGCCAGCATCTGAGCGCCGCCGACACCCGCCACACCGCGCAGGTCCTTGCCCGCGGTCACCGGTGTGCTGATCGTTCCCGCCAGCTGCCACCACAGGCCCCACGCGAACATCGTGGCGGTTCCGGTCCACGCCGAGATCAGCGCCCAGCGGGCCGGGGCCCCGTCCCGCCGGTGGACCAGGATCAGCGTGCCGATCACTCCCACCAGCGGCAGCAGGCCGAACACGCTCTCCAGCGCGAAGCGGCTCGCCGACCCGTCCGGGTCCGCCGGGTGTCCAGCCGTGCCGCCGGCCGCCCAGTACAGGTGGGCCGAGATCGGGATGAGCGCGAACACCGAGACGCCGGTGGCGAGAACCCGCCGCGCTCCGTCCACGGGCATACCCGTCCTACCCGGCGTACCCGGCGTACCCGGCAGATCACGCAGCGCCAGCCTGAACAGCCCGCCCCAGCGGGCCCGCGCATGCAGGACGAACCCCGCTCCCAAGCAGATCCCCTGCACCCCGAACCCGCCGTAGACGAGCGCGAACACCCAGCCGTCCAGCGACTCCGGAGAGTTCGAACCGCCGCCGACAGCCCCCTGTCCCGACACCATCGCCGCCAACGCCGCCGTCGGCGCCCCCAGCACCACCGGCGCCAGGAACCCCGTGGCCACCCACATCGGGAAGACCAATACCCACGCCGGCATCCGCAGCCCCCACGGCCGCACCAACGCCAGGGCCACCGCGCCCGCCACCGCTTCCATCCCCACGGTGAGCAGGTTGACGCCGACCATGGTTCCGCCCCGCATCGCCGAACCGTGCACCCCGACTTCGACCCCGGACACCCAGAGCAGCTTCAGCACCAGGTAGGGGAGGGCGGCGATGAGGGCCGTCGCGCAGAGGGCGAGGCGGAGGCCGCCCGGGGCCGGGACGGCGGCAGGCGCCGTGACGTGTGTTCGGAGCGGGTGTGTGATCGCCATGAGTCGAGGATCGTCCGGAAACGATCTGTCCAACTTCCCCCGCACAGGGGAAAGGGCTCCCCCAAACGGGGGAGCCCTCTCTCAGCCTCGCGGAGCGGAACGGAGCGCGTTCGGCGCCCGGCCGCGCGATCAGCCCTTGTACGTGTGGAAACCGCTCGGCGGCACCATCGTCTCGAAGCCCTCGACCGTCTCCGGCTTGCGGGAGGGCGGGCCGACGTAGATCGCAGAGGGGCGGATCAGGCGGCCGGTCTTCTTCTGCTCCAGGATGTGCGCGCTCCAGCCGGCGGTGCGGGCACAGGTGAACATGGAGGTGAACATGTTCGCCGGGACCTGCGCGAAGTCCAGGACCACGGCGGCCCAGAACTCGACGTTGGTCTCCAGGACGCGGTCCGGACGGCGCTCACGGAGCTCGGCCAGGGCGGCCTCCTCCAGGGCGGCGGCCACCTCGTAGCGGGGGGCGTTCAGCTCCTTGGCGGTGCGGCGCAGGACGCGGGCGCGCGGGTCCTCAGCGCGGTACACGCGGTGGCCGAAGCCCATCAGGCGCTCGCCCTTGTCCAGGACGCTCTTCACATACTTGCGGGCGTCGCCGATCTCCTCGACCGCCTCGACCATGTGCAGGACGCGGGCCGGGGCGCCGCCGTGCAGCGGGCCGGACATCGCGCCGACCGCGCCGGACAGGGCGGCGGCGGCGTCGGCGCCGGTGGAGGCGATGACGCGGGCGGTGAAGGTCGAGGCGTTCATGCCGTGCTCGGCCGCCGAGGTCCAGTACGCGTCGATGGCCTGGACGTGCTTCGGGTCCGGCTCGCCGCGCCAGCGGATCATGAACCGCTCGACGATGGTCTCGGCCTTGTCGACCTCGCTCTGCGGGACCATGGCCTGGCCGGGGTGCTCGATCGAGCGCGCCGACTGGGCCACGAACGAAAGGGCCATGACCGCGGCCCGCGCCAGGTCCTCGCGCGCCTTCTCGTCCGACGTGTCCAGCAGCGGCTGCAGACCCCATACCGGAGCCAGCATCGCCAGCGCGGACTGCACGTCCACGCGCACGTCGCCGGAGTGCACCGGCACCGGGTACGGCTCCGCCGGCGGCAGGCCCGGGTTGAATTTGCCGTCCACCAGAAGGCCCCACACGTTGCCGAACGTCACGCGCCCGACGAGGTCTTCGATGTCCACTCCGCGGTACCGGAGAGCGCCGCCTTCCTTGTCGGGTTCGGCGATTTCGGTCTCGAAAGCGACGACGCCCTCGAGGCCCGGTACGAAGTCGGACATGTGTACTCCCTCTGTTTCTTTTGTGTGCCGCTCTACGTGCTGTGGCTCGATGCGGCCAGCTGGCTTGCCACGGTGTCGCCTTCCCCGGCGCCATCGCGACGACACGGTGGTGTCGTGATTAGTGCGTCTCTCCTATAGTGACCCGCCACACAGCGTGCTCTGTACCGGGGGCGGTGCTGTGTCTGGAATGTCACACGCGTTACCGTGGCCTCGTGGACTCTGAAGCGCTCGCCGCGCTCCGCCGGGAATACGGCATCGGAACGCTCCGTGAACAGGACGCGGCTCCCGCACCCCACCTCCAATTCGCCACGTGGCTGGAAGACGCGGTCCGGGCCTCGTTGCCCGAACCCAACGCCATGGTGGTCTCTACCACTGACCGCGACGGTCAGCCCTCCAGCAGGTCAGTGCTATTGAAGGGGTTCGACGAAACCGGATTCATCTTCTACACCAACCTCGGCTCCCGCAAGGGCAGGGAGCTCGCGGACAACCCACGGTGCTCACTGTTGTTCCCGTGGTACACCCTGCATCGCCAGGTGATCGTCATCGGTTCGGCGACGAAGCTGGACCGCGAAGCCGATGCCGAGTACTTCGCCACCCGCCCGCACGGCTCGCAGATCGGCGCGTGGGCCAGCGAACAGTCCAGTGTCATCCCGGATCGGGAAGTGCTGGAGAAGCGGGCCGCCGAACTGGCCGAACAGTGGCCCGAGGGCGAGCAGGTGCCGCTGCCCGATTTCTGGGGCGGATACCTGGTCCGGGCCGAGACCGTGGAGTTCTGGCAGGGCCGCCTCGACCGGCTCCACGACCGCCTGCGGTACAAGCGCGACGCCGGCAGCGCCAGCGGCTGGGCCCTGGAGCGGCTCAGCCCGTGACGGCGCCTTCCGGCCGCACCGCCGCCGGATCGACCGCGATCCACACCGCCTCGGCGCTCGCCACCGGCTCCCCTGAAGGGCCGTAGAGCGCCGAGACCGTGAACGTCTTGCGTCCCTCGGTGCGCAGGTGTCTCCCCAGCACCACATGCGGTTCGCCGGCGATCAGCGGCTCACCGTCGTTGAGGAGCTCGACACTCATGCGCCCGAGGACCACGGGGCGACCTTCCAGGTCACCGGCCGACCATCCGCCGGGACAGTCCAGCGCGGCCCACACGAACTCCGGGTCTACGGTGTCCTCCGCCGGTGTCCACGGCGCCGCCACGACATCCCGGCGACCAGGCACGGGACCGGGGAAGATGTGCAGGCCGGTCGGGTGCTCCGGGCCGCAGACGAAGCACGTCGGGAACGGGTGGCCGGCGAAGCCCGCGTAGTCCTTGGAGGCCGCGACCGCCTCGTCGTACGAGACCGGCTCGACGAGCTCGCCCGCGGCCTCGACCAGCTCGGCCTCGGCGACGACGGTCGAGCCGTCCAGCAGGCGCAGCACTTCGGTCTCCTCGGGCTGCCGCAGCGTCAGCGGCTTGTCCAGCGGCGGCGGCTTGCGCAGCGTCACCTGAACCTTCGCGCCGGGCGTCGAGCCGATCTCCTCGAGGAAACGCCGGGCGAGCACACCGGAGACGTACCCGCCGTTGCCGGACTGCGGGGGACCGTTGAACCGTCGCGTGATCGTCAGCATGCCGCCAGACTCTCAGATTTTCCGGGACTCTTAAGCCAACAGGCGTGCGACCAACTGCAGATCCGCCACCAATTCCTTGTAAGCGGCCTCTTGGTTGTCCGCGCGCAGCACTGCGGACGGGTGCGACGTCGCGACCAACGACACCGCGCGCCGTCGCGACGGGTCGGACCCGAAACCGGCGTCGCCGCTCGGCGGCCACGGCATCACTTTGCCGCGGTCCCGCGTCACCCGGAACTGCGGCCCGACCAGCGCCCGCCCGGCGGTGGCGCCCAAGGCCACGATCACCTCGGGGTCCACTATGGTCAGCTCCGCGCGCAGCCACGGCTTGCACGCCTCGACGTGCGTGGCGTCCGGCGTCTTGTGGATCCGGCGGCCGTTCGGCCGGTCCTGCAGGAAACGGAAGTGCTTCACGCTGTTGGTGACGTATGCCTGCCGCGGGTCGATCCCGGCCTCGGCCATCGCCCGGTCGAAGAGCTGCCCGGCGGGTCCGACGAACGGCACCCCCGCGCGGTCCTCCATGTCCCCGGGCTGTTCCCCGACGAACACCACGCGCGCGGCCGGGTTCCCCTTGGAGAACACGGTCTGCGTCGGGCCGCTCAGCGAACCGGGCTGCGCCTGGTGCAGTTCGCACCCCTGGCAGGACAGCGAGGCGGTGCGCAGTGCGTCGATCGAGACCCCGCGTGGAATCGGCAGCGACATCGTTATCGTTCCTTGATTTCCGGTGGGTGTTGCCCGGCTGAACCAGGCCCCATTATTACGCGGTGGCACTGACAGGATCCTCAGAAACTGTTCAGTTCACCTGTCCGCAGTGCGGTTGGTCGGGGGAGTTCGACGCCAGGTTCGCGCCCTGGTGCATGCCCGGTGACCACGGACTCATCGGGCCGGAGGAACTGAAGAGACTCGATGCCGAGAAGCGGCTCGCCCGCCGTCGCCGGGAAGCGGGGCGGCGTCGCGCCGAGACCCTGGAACGGCGCTTGGCCCAGGCCGAAGACCTCAGGCCCGGCGGCCTGGCCCGGTTGTCCGCGCTCCTTTTCGGCATCGGCGTCCACGCGCTCACCGTCGCCGTCCTCGTCGGCTCGGTGCTGCTGCTGTTCGACGGCGTCTGGGTGCTCTGGATCGTCGCGCTGCTCGGCTTCGGCGTGGTGTGGCAGCTCCGCCCCCGCCTCGGACGGAAGCCCGGGGCCGGCTGGCAGCGGCGCGAGGACCTGCCCCGGCTGTTCGCCGTGCTGGACCGCGTCGGCGGCGCGATCGGCGCCCCGACCCCGAGTGCTGTGCGGGTGGACACCGGCTTCAACGCGAGCACCCAGCGGCTCGGGCTGCGGCACGAGCCGGTCCTGACCCTCGGCGCCCCGCTGTGGCAGGTCCTGGAGCACGACGAACGCCTGGCCCTGCTCGGCCACGAACTCGGCCACCACGTCAACGGCGACGCCGCGCGGGGTGTGCTCGTCGCCACCGCGCGACACAGCCTGAGGGAATGGCGCGTCCTGCTTTACCCCAGCTCCGGCGGCACGCGGGCCATGTCCGGACCGGCGGGGCTCGCGCAGTTGCTCGTGCCCGTGGTCCTGTTCCCGTTCTACATCCTGATGACATCGCTTGATCTGCTGTACGGCTGGATCCAGGTCCACGTGTCGCTGCGCGCCGAGTTCCTCGCCGACGAGATCGCGGCCCGGACCGCGTCCACCGACTCGGCGGTGCGGCTGATCAGCAAACTGGACGTCCACATGACGGTGGCCTCGCACTTGGCCCGGGTGAAGGCCGCCCGCAAGGCGTCACGGAAGCCGGTTCCGCTGGAGGAAGGCGCGGCGTTCTGGGACGGACTGCGTGACTACGTGGCCACCATCCCCGAGCACGAGTACGCCCGCCAGGAGCGGGTCTCGGTGTTCCGCGGCACAAGGGTCGACGCTTCACATCCCGCCCACTACCTGCGTAGGCGACTCCTTAAAGAGCGGCCTCACTACGAAGCGACGGTGACTGTCTCCGACGAAGAGTGGGAAGCAGTCGATCGTGAACTGAACCCCTTCATCGTGGAGGCTGGCCACCGCCTGATCCGCTAGTCCTGCCATTCCCTCAGGGGCCGAATCGCCAACACGGAGGCCGCCAACCGCAGCACTCCCCCGACCACCCACGGCGTCGCCAGCCCGTACCACCCGGCGATCAGCCCGCCGGCCAGCGCGCCCAGCGGCTGCATGCCCCACACCACCATGATTCCGGCGCTCGACACGCGGGCCAGCAGGTGCTTGGGCACCAGGCGCTGGCGCTGCGACACCACGGCCACGTTCCACAGTGAGGCGCTCATGCTGCCGACACCGAGCAGGACCGCCACGATGACTGGGTTCGGGCCGAACAGGCCGATCCCGAGGCCGGCCAGCGGTGTCACCGACGTCGTCAGGCGCACCACGGTGTGGCCGCCGAGGCGGGCCACGGCACGCCGGCTGGTCAGACCGCCCACGATCCCGCCGATCGCCGCGATGCTCAGCAGCAGGCCGTAGCGATGGGTGCCGACGTACAACACCAGCGTCGCGTAGCCCATCGTGTTCGCGAAGTTCGCGACCGCCGACAGCATCGTCGTCGTGCGGAGCAGGCGGTGGCGCCGCAGCCAGGTCAGGCCTTCCGCGACGTCGGCGCGCAGGCGGCGGCGCGGCGCGTCCGCGGCCGGGACCGTGCCGGCCGGTGACGTCGCCGGCCCGGGCAGGCGTGCGATGAGCAGCATCGAGACGGCGAACGTGGCGGCGTCGACCCAGAACGGGAGCGTCGGGGCGAGGGCGAACAGGACCGCGCCCAGAGCGGGTCCGGCGAAGTCCTTCGCGATGGACTGCGCCGTGAACAGACGGCCGTTCGCCGAGACCAAGTGCTCGCGCGGGACCACCGACGTCATCAACGGCTGCGAAGCGCTCTTCGCCAGCACGGCCGCCATCCCCAGGCCGAACGCCGACGCGTACAGGGCCCCGAGTCCCCATCCGGCGCCGCGGTCCAGTGCCAGCAGGCCGACGAAGACCACGCACAGCAGCTGCCAGCCCTGCGCGTGGATCGACAGCTTCCGGCTCTCTGAACGGTCCGCGATCGCGCCGGCCTGCAGGGAGAACACCAGCCACGGCAGCGTGCCCGCGACCGTGAGCCCGGATATGAGGCGTGGATCTCGGGTGTACCCGGCGGCGAGCAACGGCAGCGCGGCGACGAAGACGCCGTCGCCGAGCACGGAGATCGCGCCCGCGGTGAACAGCAGGTGCCAGTCACGGCCGAGCTTGCCGGTGGCGGGCCGCGCGTCCGCCTGCCGGGACGGGGGCGGTGCGGAGGGGCGTAAGGACACAGAAGTCATGCGGAAAGATTCAAAGATCGTCCCCCGCCGAAGCTACGATTTACTCCTGGCTAAATCCGCCGGGGCGAAGGGGGAACGATCGTGGTGCGTCCGATCCGCATACCGATCGCCGGCACCGAGATGGCCCGCGTCCGCTTCGCCATCTCCCCGGTCTACGAGGCCCTGCAGGCGGTCGACGTCCTGCACGTCCCCGGCCGTCACGCCGTCCACATGCCCTGGGTGCGGTGGGCGCGTCCGCTCCTGGACCAGGTGCCGGGCACGGAGATCCTCGCCGGCTTCATCGAGCGCAACCCCCGGCCGGGCGTGCTGGTGCCGGTGCCCGACGTGCGCATGCCGGCCCTGGAGGACGAGCTGGAGGCCATCCGCACCGCCGATCCGGCGCGGGTGCGGGGCTACTTCGACAACAACGAGCCGCCGAGGGACCGGTTCCAGCGCGCGTTCTACGACGACCCGGAAGCCGGCCTGGCCCGGATCGCCGACGTCCTGCACCGGGTGTTCGACGTGCTCGTCGCGCCCCACTGGCCGCGCATCCTCGGCGTGCTGGAGGCGGACATCGCGTACCGGGCCCGGGTGCTGGCCGACTCCGGCGTCGCGGCGGTCTTCGACGACCTGCACGCCGAGGTGCGCTGGTCCGACGGGGAGCTGCGGCTGAGCGAGCCCGGGAGCAGGAGGTCGTCGTGGTCGCCGGACGCCGAGGAAGACGCCAAGGAAGTGGTGCTGGACGGCCGGGCCCTGGTGCTGTCGCCGGGGGTGTTCTGCTGGCCCGACAAGTGCGTGGCCACCAAGCCGACCAACGCCGGCATCCTGCACTACCCGGCGCGGGCGGTGGGGACGGTGTGGGAGACGCGGCGGCCGGCGCCCGACGCGCTGTCCGCGCTGATCGGCCGCACCCGGGCTGAGCTGCTAGTCCAGCTCGCGGAGCCGGGGACGACCGCGCAGCTGGCGGGGCGTCTGGGGGTCACCGCCGGAGCCGTGTCCCAGCATCTCGGGGTGCTGCGCGGAGCGGGGTTGGTGGCGACCCGGCGGGACGGACGGGCGGTGCTGCACCTGCGGACCGAGCGCGCCGACGCGCTTCTGCGCTGACTCCGGGTGAAGCGTCAGGTCAGCCGGTGGTGGCGGTCGGTGGCGGCCGCGAGAAAACGCGTGGACAGTGCCCACCCCTGTCGGGGGAATGCGCAAGAATGAAGCACCGCTGTGCGTACCGGCTGCGAGAACCGGCGGCTTAGCACCGAGGACGGCGGCCGTCGGGCCCGCAGGAAGGGACGGAGAACGTGAGCAGCGACCTCATCGACACCACCGAGATGTACCTGCGGACTATTTACGAGCTGGTGGAGGAGGGCATCGTCCCGCTGCGGGCGCGGATCGCCGAGCGGCTCGGGCAGAGCGGCCCCACGGTGAGCCAGACCGTGGCCCGGATGGAGCGCGACGGGCTGCTGACCGTCGAGGGCGACCGGCACCTGGAGCTCACCGAGGCCGGGCGCGAGCAGGCCACCCGCGTGATGCGCAAGCACCGGCTGGCCGAGCGGCTGCTGACCGACGTCATCGGCCTGGAGTGGGAGGACGTCCACGTCGAGGCCTGCCGCTGGGAGCACGTGATCAGCGAGGCGGTGGAGCGCCGGCTGCTGGAGCTGCTGGACCACCCGACCGAGTCCCCGTACGGGAACCCGATCCCGGGGCTGTCGGAGCTGGACGCTTCGGCCGGGGAGCAGGAGGCGTTCCTGGACGGAGACGTGGCGAACCTGCGGGACGTCGTCGAGCGCGGCGGCCGTGCCGGGACCGCGCAGAACCTGGTGGTGCGCCGTCTCGGCGAGCCGCTGCAGACCGACCCGCAGCTGATGCTGCGGCTGCGGCGGGCCGGGGTGCAGCCGGGGCAGACGGTGCGCGCGACCGTCTCGCCCGGCGGTGTGCTGCTGGGTTCGGTGGGCGAGACCGCGGAGCTGGACCTGGATCTGGCCGGGCACGTCTTCGTGACGGTACGGGCCGCCTGAGAGCGGTGGGCGGAGCTTAGCCGGAACCGGGTCGGACTACAGGGGAAATTCGAGCCCAGATCCCCTGAGTGGGTGAATCCACGCTTTGTGATAGTCAGATCGCCGTTGGTAAGCAAGAATGGCGAGGCTGTCCAAGAGTCTTGGGGGTTCGCCACTATGTCCTCGATATCCGCTGCGGATGCCGACTTAGGCGGGTCGATGCCTTCTCCACGCACGCATCGGCGCCGTCGGCTCACTTCTCTCGCCGCCGGCGTCGCCGTGACGGCCGCCGCCCTGGGCGCCGGGCTCCCCGCGCACGCCGCCGATCCGACGACGTCCGGGACCGCGACCGCGGTCGCCGGCAAGGTCGACCTCGACGTCCAGCTGCTGAACGGCGTCCTCGGCGCCCTGCGTCTCGGCGGGCCCGACGGACTCGACATCCCTCTGGCGAACCTCTCCCTGGGCGAGGCCAGCGCGCCGAACGCGAGCGGCGACTCCGCGAACTTCACCAACTCGGTGCTGCGGCTGCGCGACAACCTGATCGACGAGCTGCACCTGCCCGGTCCGGAAGCCGATCTGCTGAAGGCCGACGCGGTCTCGGGCACGGCGCGGGTCGTCAACGGCCCCGGCGGCTACTCGCAGGCCTACGCGACGGTGGCCAATCTGCGGCTGTTCCTGCCGCTGCTGCAACTGCCCGGGGCGAGCGCGGACAACGGGATCCTGAAGATCGACGCGGTCTCGGCGCAGGCCACCTGCCAGCCCGGGCAGAAGCCCAGCGCCTCGGCGAAGCTGCCGACCACGATCGTGCTCCTGGGGCGCCAGATCCCGGTGCCGCTCAGCGGCGACATCCCGCTGGACATCGGGGTCGCGAAGCTGGACGTGCACCTGTCGCCGGTCTCGACGACCGACACGAAGGGCGCGTCGGCCGCCGTGGAGGCCCGGATCACGGTCGACGCGGTGGGGCTGGCGAAGGTGAGCGGTGCGATCGTGCTGGCCTCGGCGGCCTGCACGATGCCGGGCGCGGCGGCGGTGGGGAGCGGCGCGACCACGGGGGCCACCGGCTCCGGCACCGGGCCCGCCGCCGGGACGCCGACGACGACCGCCGTCGGGGGTACCTCGGTGACGACGGGTACCGCGAACGGGTCCGCCGGAGGGGCGACCTCGCCCGGGAACGCGGCGGGGAACGGCGACAAGGCGCTGGCGGCGACCGGCGCCAGCGGATCGCTGCTGCCGATCGCCGGGATCGCGGCCGTGCTCGTGCTCGGCGGCGCAGGACTGCTCGTCTATCTGAAGCGGAAGTCGGCGGGAGCGCCGCCGGAGGATTAGGGTTTCGAACCCTTCTCCGTGGGTCGCGGTCACCGACATGGTTCGGTGACCGCGACTTCTTGCCAGGCGCGACTCCTTGCTAGTACCGCTCGCGCCCGCAGGCGTAGGCGAGCGTCGGGATCAGTTCCGCGGCCTCGGGCAGCCACCGGTTCGACTCCCCCGGCGGACGGGCCCACTGCACCTGGCCGCCCGAGCCCATGCGCGAGGGTGGCGCCACGACGTAGTCCTTGTCGCCGTGGCAGACCAGGTCGAGTGAGGCGCGGCCCCAGCCGGCGCGCATGAGCATCTCCGGGATCTTGAGCTTGGCGCCGGGGAGGACGAAGAAGTACAGACGCCGGGTGGGCGTGGCCGCCACCGGGCCCAGGGCCGCTCCGGAGCGCTCGAGGCGGGCCAGCGCCAGACAGCCGGCCTGCTCCGGGACGTCGATCACGTCGAAGGTGCGGCCGGTGGGGAGCAGGATGCCGGCCTCCGGGTGGTCCTGCCACCAGCCGTGGACCCGTGAGGGCTGGGCCGTGATCTGCTTCTGCCAGTCCCGGTGCGCCGGGTGCGAGCCGAGGGCGGCGCACGCGGAGTTGTTGCAGGAACAGCGCCAGCCGCCGTCGGCGCGGATGACCGAGGCGCCCGGCAGGATGTCCCAGTGCCGCTCCTCGATGTAGGCCAGGGCGGCCGCCTTCAAGCCCAGATGGTCGCCGTCTGCGGGGTCGGGGGCGGGGGCGGCGAGGTCGCCGTCCGGCAGAGACAGCACAGTCATGTGCCCATAACGCGAGTGACAGGAGTCTGGTTACGGGTCGCATGTCACCTGATTGCCCGAATGTGCAAGAGGTCTGATATTTCGCGCGGTGCATCAGGGTTCGTCCGATTAGCCTCCCGGGTAAGACCGTGGTTATGGAGCCGCCCCATGGCCCGCGGGAACCGAACCGGAGACTCGCGGAGCTGATCGCTGAGGCCGGCTGCTCCAATGCCGGGCTGGCCCGCCGGGTCAACCTGGCGGGGGCAGAGCTGGGCCTGGATCTGCGCTATGACAAGACCTCGGTGGCGCGGTGGCTGCGGGGGCAGCAGCCGCGGGCCACCACGCCGGCCCTGATCGCCGAGGCGCTGGGGCGCAAGCTCGGGCGGCCGGTCACCGTCGAAGAGATCGGGATGGTCGACGACCGGGACGGGGCCTCGTCGCCGGCCCTGGGACTGGCCGCCGACCCGGAGGAGGCGGTGACGGTCGCCGCCGGGCTCTGGCGGGCCGACGCGGCCGGGCGCGAGCAGCTGCGGGCGGCGTCGTTCGCGGTCGCGGCGATGGTGGGGCCCAGCCGGGACTGGCTCATCATGACCGAGGACCCCGTGGTGGCGCGTGGTGCGGCCGCGGCCGGAGCCAAGAACGGGCACGCGCCGCTGCGGGTCGGTTTCTCCGACGTCGCCGCGGTGCGCGCGACGACTGACGCGTTCCGCACCCTCGACCACCGTTTCGGGGGCGGGCATGTGCGGGTGCTCGCGGTGCGCTATCTGGACGGAGTGGTCGCGGAGCTGTTGCGGGGCGTCTATCCGGAGAAGGTCGGCCGGCAGTTGTTCGCGGCGGCCGCCGCCCTCACCGAACTGGCCGGGTACCTCGCGTGTGACACCGGTCGCTTGGGCCTCGCCCAGCGTTACTACATCCAGGCGCTGCGGTTGTCGCAGGCGGCGGACGACCGCGCGCACGGCGGTCACATCCTGTCCGCGATGAGTCACCTCGCGAATTCGCTGGGCGCTCCGCGGGAGACGGTGCAGTTGGCGCGGTCCGCCGACGAGGGGTCGCGGGGTACGGCCTCGCCCCATGTGCTCGCCGAGTTCTACTGTGCGGAGGCGCGCGGGCACGCTGCGATGCGTGATCGGCGCGCCGCCGAGCAGGCGCTGGGGCGGGCGAGCGACGAGCTGGAGCGCAGCGACGGCGACGCCCCGGTCTGGTCCTCCTACTTCGACCACCACTACATCGCCGACGCCGCCGCGGCCTGCTACCGCGATCTGGAGCAGCCGCGCCAGGCGGCCGAGCAGGCGGCGGTCGCGCTGGCCGGGTTCGGTGCGGACAAGACGCGGCGGCGGGTGCTGAACCTCTTCACCCTGGCGTCGGCCCGGGTGCAGGGCGGTGACGTGGAGGCGGGGTGCGCGGCGGCGACCGAGGCGGTGAAGCTGTCGGGACGGGCGCGGTCGGCGCGGACGATCGAGGCACTGCATGATTTCGAGCGGCGGCTGGACCCCTACAGCACCGTGGCGGCGGCCCGGGAGTTCCGCAGCTTGGTGGCGTTGCGGCGGCCCGGTGAACCGATCAACGCGTGAACGCCCAGGGTCACAGCTCTGCCACTGATGTGATTCGTCGCATGTCCGATCAGGTAGGCTCGGCACCGCCTATGGATGAGACGTTTCACGAGAGCGAGTCGACCACCGGGGGCGCCGTGCCGCCGTCGGAGGACGCCGCGACCGCCGGGGCGGAAAAGCCGCACATCGCGCAATTCGCCCCCGTCGAGGCGCCTGAACAGGCCGTCTCCCACGCCGGTCCCCAGGGTGACGGCTACCCGGGCGGCGAGATCCCGGAGTCTTCCGGCTTCTCGTGGCGCCTTCCCGGCCAGCAGTTGCCCACGCAGCAGGTCCAGGGCGGCATCCCCAACGAGTTCGACCACCTCTTCCGGGACGCCCCGGAGGACGACCGTCGCTCGTTGATGCCGGGCCAGGGACCCATCGGCGTCTCGCTGTCCGGAGCGCCGGGTTACCCGCAGAACGGCGGGGCGCGTCCGCAGCCGCGTGCGAGCACCCCCGATGGCAACGACGGCTACGGTGCCAAGCAGGGCTATGGAGCCGGCAACGGCTACGGCCCCATGGGCGGTCCGCAGCCGACGCAGGCCCTGCCCCCTGCGGGCGCCACCGGCCATCAGCTTCCGGCGTACCAGCCGCCGACACAGGACCAGATCGGCTATCCGCAGCAGGGACTGCCGAGCCGCGCCTACGAAGCCGGTGGGTACCAGGCACAGGGGCAAGCGCAGGGCTATCCGCCCGGGGCCGGTCCCGAGCAGCACACTCAGGCGATACCGCGCGTCCCGTCCCCGTCGTACGGCGGCGCCCCCGGTGAGCCCGACCTGCTGCTGGCCACCGCGCCGGGCAAGCGCCAGGCGAACACCACGATCCTGGTGGCGATCGGCGTGTTCGTGGTGCTGATCGTCGTGGCCGCGGTGGCGTTCTCCGGCGGGGGCGACAAGGCGAAGAACGGCAGCGGCAAGAAGTCCACGACCCCTGACACGCCCGCCGCGTCCAGCAGCAGCGTCTCCGCGCCGCCCGGGGTGGACCCCGAAGCGAAGAAGCAGGCGGACGCGATCTACACGATCATCGCCCAGAGCAAGGAACTGCGCAGCCAGGCCAACGGCGCGGTGAGCGCGGTGCAGCAGTGCAAGAACATGGCCGAGAGCAAGCAGACGTTCCAGGACGTCGCCGCCAAGCGCCAGGGCCAGGCCGACGCGGTGAAGGGCCAGGCGGTCGACAAGCTGCCGGGCGGGCCGAAGCTGGCCCAGGACCTGATCAACGCGTGGCAGCTGTCCGCCGAGTCCGAGAACGACTACGTCGCCTGGGCCAACGACAACCTCAGCTGCACCGGCAAGCCGGGCGCGAACGACAGCCTCGCCAAGGCCAACAGCGCCGGCGGCAAGGCCGGTTCGGCCAAGGCCGAGGCGGTCAAGGACTGGAACGCGTTCGCGACCCAGTTCGGGGTGCAGCCGATCGGGATCAACGACCTGTAGGACGTGTCGGCGTGTGAGCCGGACGGCGGCTTCGCCGTCCGGCGGCAGGAGGTCCGGCCGTCCCGCTAGCGGAGCTCGTCGACGTATTCGTCAGTACCGGGCACCGTGGGGATGAAGGGTGCTGCGAACTCCAGCCGCCCGAGCCCCGACGCGCCGGCCGCGGCCCCGTCGCCGGTGAACAGCTCCCAGCAACCGGCCGGATCGGCTTCGAGGAAATAGAGCACGGTGATCCGCTTCCCGACACCCTCGACCGGCTTGACGTACGTCGGCGTGTTCCCGGGCAACGGCATCGGCTCGAACACCGTCGCCAGCGCGATCGGCGACCCCTCCAGCTTGGCCGGAAGGTGTTTCTCCGTCAGCCACGCGGCCAGCGCGGCCGGATCCTGGTCGGCGGAGGCATCGTAGACCTCGACGACGAGCCCCGCGTAGAGGTGGTTCAGGGCGTGGATGTCGCGCGGGCCGCGATCCCCGTCGCGGTAGACGACGCCGAGGTAGTTCTGGAACGACGTGAAGACGTGCGTCCGCTCCTGGAACACGCGCCCGTCGGGGTACAGCCGCCGGTTGATCGCCACCGTCCAGTCCATGTGGTCCTGGTAGCGTCCCTCGTTGATCCAGTACACGGTGATGTAGGCGCCCGCCGTGACCGGCTTGGCGACAGCGGATTCCTCCGGGTAGCGCAGGAGCTGGAGGGAACGCGGGGCTACCCAGCGGCGCCCGGCGAACATCCACGGCATGGACATGGCGCCGGAAATGTAGTGGTCGTCTTCGTACCAGCGGTTGTAGGCGTGCTCGTGGCCCGGGTGGGGCTCGACCATGGTGATCAGCGCCGATCCGATGCCCGGGCCGTACGGGCCTTCGCTCGCGAGTCTCGTGTAGAGACTCGGCTCCCGCTTCGGGTGCTCCTGCTTCTCCGACATGGCGCCTCCAGGTCTGGGCTTCCGCGTGATCTGACGATACGTCAGATTCGCGAAGGGTGGCCATACCTCCTCTCCGGTGACTGCACGCGCGGGAAGTACGCTCAGCGAGGAAGCTGATCGTCGCCGAGTCCTTACTTGATGAGCAGCGGGACGAGTATCGCGACGGCGGCGAGGCCGCCGAGGAAGGCCAGGGCCGCGGGGCGGGCCCAGTTGACGGTCCAGCCGACGCCGAAGCGCTTCTGGATCCAGACCGCGGGATCGTCGCGGTTGAAGTAGAACACGCCGGCCTTCCAGAGGCTGTCGTCGTCGCGGTTGACGGTGCCGGAGGGGGCGGCCGCGCCCGCGTGCTCCGTCTCGTCGAGGTGGAGGCGCGAGCCGCCCTGGCCCACGCGGACGAAGACCGCGACCAGGCCGATCGTCGCGAGCGCGACCGGGGCCACCAGCAGGGCGAGGGACCAGCCGGTGCTGCCGATGACGTCCCACATGGTCAGCGCGGCGAGGGCCAGCGTCAGGCTGATCGCGGCGGCGAAGAGGAGGAGGCAGCGGGCCATGACCGCGACGAAGCGGCGGTGGCGGGCGGCGGCCTGCGGGTCCTGCACGTCCAGGGTCGCCTTGCCGCGGACGGTGACGCGGGTCAGGACCACGATCAGGGCGCTGATCGCGATCTGCACGCCGACCGGGGCGAAGGCGGAGACGAAGGTCTTGTCGGTGAACGAGGTCGGGTGGCCGGAGAAGTCGTAGTGCGTCACCAGCCGGTCGGGCATGTGCGGGTAGCGGATCGTGCCGAAGACGACGGTGGCGACGACGATCACCGCGGCCGGCAGGCCCCACTCCCACGGGAAGCGGTCGGGCCGGGTGCGCAGCGCCGTATCGGCGACCGCGACCTGCTTGAGGCCCTCGAACCACCGGCCTTCGTGCTTGGCCGCGGCGACGTGGGCCCGCGCGACGAGGTAGACCGCGAACGTCCCGGCCACCTCGATCGCCACCCCGGAGAGCCGCGCGACGGTTCCGGTGGCGACGAACTGCGCGGCCAGCACCGCCACCACGGTCACGGCGACGATCCCGAGCCGGTACCCCCGGCGCGCCCCGGCCACCGCCGGATCCCCGGCCCGCTCCGCGGGAATCCGCACCCCGAACTGCACGGTCCGGGGCGTCATCAGCGGTGTGAGCAGGGTCAGGCCCCCGATGAGCACGATCGGCACCACCACGGGCAGAGATGAAGAACTTCGCATCGGAGTCATCCGTTCAACGACTTGAGAACTCGTCCAACAGGGCCTGGCAGCGCTCCAGCACCTCCGGCGGCGGCATCCCCTTCACGAACGCCTCCGCGAGCAAAGTCCGCGCTCGCCGCTCCCAGTCGGCGACGTCCTCAGCGACCGCAGGCCCGTCCCCCGGCCCCCGCACGACCACCGCCCCGGTCCGCCGCCCGAGCCGCACCAGCCCCTCGGCCCGCAACCGGTCGTAGGCCTTGTTCACGGTGTGCATGTTGATGCCGAGATCCGCGGCCAACTGCCGCGTGGTGGGCAACACGTCCCCGGGAGCGAGCTCCCCGGCGGCGATCGCGACCACGATCTGGTCGCGCAGCTGCTGGTAGATCGGATCGTCGCCGTCCGGCTCGACGGTGAGGAGCATGCGGCCTCCTTCGCTCTGTTGCTATAGAACAACTAGAACAATGGAGTCGTCAAGCGCGTCGAGTGTGTCGGTGGCGAGCGCGAGAATCGCGGGGGCGACCGTCGCCCCTGGCCAATTCGGCGCCCGCGGCCTAATCTGACGCACCATCAGATACCACTTTCGCCACCCGGCGGACGGAAGGGTCCACGATGTTGCTGCAGGGCAAGACGGTGATCGTGTCAGGGGTCGGGGAGGGGCTTGGGCGGGAGGTCGCGCAGGCCGCCTATGTGCAGGGCGCCAATGTGGTGATGGGGGCCCGGACGGAGAAGAACCTGGTGAAGGCCGCTGCCGAGTTCGACGAGGGGCGGGTGGCGTGGGCGGTCACCGACATCACGTCGGGGGAGGCGTGCCGGAATCTGGTGGAGCTCGCGGTGGGGCGGTTCGGGGCGCTCGACGGGTTGGTGAACGTCGCCGCGCAGGACCAGGTGTTCGGCGGGGTGGCCGATGCGGATTTCGAGGACTGGCGGAAGACGTATGAGGTCAACGTCGTCGGGACGCTGCAGTTGAGCAAGGCGGCGATTCCGCATCTGGCGCGGGAGAGCGGGACGACGACCGGGATCGTGCACATCCTGTCGCAGTCGATGTGGTTGCCGGCGACTGAGGTGAAGCAGGCCGCTTACGCCGCGTCGAAGGGGGCGCTGCTGTCGGCGACCTACGGGATGGCCAAGGAGTTGGGGCCGCGACGGATCCGGGTGAACGCGGTCGTGCCGTCGTGGATGTGGGGGCCGATGGTGCAGGGCTACGTGGCGTGGACCGCCGCCAGCCAGAAGATCTCGGAGGAGCAGGCTCTCGCGCCCATCACGTCGCGGATGGCGCTGCCGGAGATGGCGACGGACGGCGACGTCGCCAACGCCGCCGTGTTCATGGTCTCGCCGTACGCGGGCGGCATCACGGGGCAGTCGCTGGCCGTCAACGCCGGGGACTTCATGCGCTGAAGCGGTTCCAGAGGAGAGCGGGCTGTGGCGGTCTTGTGACGCCGCAGCCCACTCGTGCTTGGAAAGTCGCTGGTCGAGAAGCCGGAACCGCGGGCGCTGAGAGCCGATGCCCTGTAGCGCCGCTGTGACCTCGCCCGGATCGGCCGGTCGCATGCCCGGCAGAGGATTCCAGCATGTCCTCAGCCCGCACTCCGTCGGTGAGTCCCGGCGGTCATCGCGCCATGTCACGCAGCGGCACCCGACTCGGTGCCATCCGAGCCGAAGATGCCGAAAGCCGTGCGGACGGAGGCGGCTATGCCGATCGCGGCAGGCCCGATCGCGGCAGGCCCGATCGCGGTCGAGCTGATGAGATCCGAGGCCCGCGCAGCGGAGCCACCCGTGTCCGCAGCACCGATGTCCGCAGCACCGACGCCCGCAGCGCCATAGGCGCCGCACTCCTGCCCCACGCCCCGCGCTGGCTCCCGCTCACCGCTCTCATCGCGGGCCCGGTCCTCGGCGCCCTCCTCGGCAAGGTCCTCGGCGGCTACCACGGTCCCCTCTTCGCCCTCCTCACCATCGCCGGGGCGGCGCTCGCCACCGCGGCGGCCACGCCGAACGGCCGCTGGTGGGTGATCCCGGCCCTGCCTCCGTTCGCCTGGCTCGTCGCCGCGGGCGCCGAGCTCCTCTGGCACGACCCGCCCTACGCCGACGCCAAGGCGAAAGCCGTCGGCCTGGTCCACGCCACGACCCACGTCTTCCCCGTCATCCTCATCGCCCTCGCCGCGATGGGCCTGGTCGCCGCAGTCGCGGCCGTGCGCGCCCGCCCCCGTACCCACCACCCCCGTGGAGCCCGCCGTGCGTGACCGCCGTACTGCCCCGGGTCTCCTCGCGGGCCGCGTCCTCGCCTCCTTCCTCGGCCTCGCCGTCGTCGCCGCGACCGGCTTCGTCTGGTTCGAGAACAAGCAGCTCACCGACGGCGTCCACACCTCGAACTCGATCCAGGAGGTCAAGGCGGGTGACGACGGCTATGTGGCGCCGCACCTCGGCAACGATGTCAACCTCCTGCTGATAGGCCTGGACTCACGCAAGGACATGGACGGCAACGACCTGCCGACCCAGTTCGTCGAGGAGGCGCTGCACGCGGGGTCCTCGGGCATCGGCTACTACAACACCAATGTCCTGATCCTCATGCACATCCCCGCCAACGGCGGCCGCGTCACCGCCTACTCGATCCCTCGCGACGACTACGTCGAGCGCCCCGGCGGTGCCGCGGACGTGCCCGGGCTCGGCCGCATCCAGGTCCCCGACATGGGGCAGGGCAAGATCAAGGAGGCCTACGGCGACGCCAAGACGTTCGCGGAGAACAAGCTGGTCGCCGGCGGACTGAAGGACAAGGCCAAGATCGAGGCCGAGAGTCGCGAGGTGGGCCGGGAGGCGACGCTGCGCGCCGTGCAGAAGCTGACCGGCGTCCACGTCGACCACCTCGCGGAGGTCAACCTCGTCGGCTTCTACGACGTGGTGAAGGCGATCGGCACGATCCAGGTCTGTCTCAAGGCGCCGGCCGACGACCCGATCGAGAACCACGCCGGCACCGGCCTGAAGCTCCCGGCCGGGATCTCCACCATCGACGCCGCCACCGCCCTGCAGTTCGTCCGCCAGCGGTACCACCTGCCCAACAGCGACCTCGACCGGACGCACCGCCAGCAGGCGTTCCTGGCTTCGGTGACCCACACGCTGCGGCAGAAGGGCGTGCTCGGCGACATCGGCTCCATGCAGAGCCTGTTCAACGTCGTGAAAAAGGACATCGTGATCGACAACGGCTGGAGCGTCCTGGACTTCGCGCAGCAGGCTTCGAACCTCACCGGCGGCAACGCGACGTTCTACACGTTGCCGATCAAAGGCAACGCGGACGTCCCGGACGCACCGGGCAGCAAGACCCTGACCTCGGTGAACCTGGTCGACCCGGAGCTCATCAAGAAGATCGTCACGGACGCCTTCGCCAACGACGCCGCCGTGGCCCCGCCGCCGACGACGGCGTCGACGACGGCGCCGTCGACCCCTCCGGCCCCGTCCACCTCCGCGCCCGCGCCGAAGGCGACCGTCACCGTGGACAACGGCACGAAGACGACCGGCCTGGCTCTCAAGGTCTCGGGCGTCCTCTTCAACGAGGGCATCGCCGTCGCCAAGACCGGCGACGGCGGCAACAACGTCGCCCACACCACGATCCGTTACGGTGCCGGCGCCGCCGATCTGGCCAAGCAGATCCAGTCCACGCTCGGCACCAAGACGGCGCCGACCGCCGACAAGTCCCTTCCGGCGGACGGCATCGTCGTCGTCCTCGGCTACGACTACAAGCTTCCGCCGGACAAGCCCGCGTCCTCGTCGTCCTCGAGCGATTCCGCCGACGGCATCAACAGTGGCGGAGCACTGGACATGAGCTCCCAGAACGGGATCCCCTGTGTCTACTGAGCGACCTTCACGTACCGCTCCGCGAACGCCGCCAGCGCGTCCGTCATCTCCGCCAGGGACGGCCCCGGAGCCTGCATGTTCTTGATGTCCGCCATCCACGGCGCGTTCAGCAGGTCGGTGACGCCCCACTCCTCCAGCTGGGCGCACAGCTCCGGCGTCGGCTCGGCCAGGACCGCGAGCATCGTGCGGAACGGCCGGTCCAGCGTCCCGGCCTGCTCGCGGGCCGCGCGCAGCCGGTCCATGATCGACTTCGCCTCGTCGACCGAGTGGTAGATCCCGATCCAGCCGTCGTTGCGGGCCGCGCGCCGGATGGCGATGTCGGAGATCCCGCCGACGTACACCGGGATCGGGTCGTTCGGCGTCGGCGTGATCGAGCACGGCGGCAGCGTGTAGTGCGGGCCTGAGACCTCCACGACCTCGCCGGTCCACAACCGGCGCAGGGCGTCCAGCATCTCGTCCAGCCGCGCGCCGCGCTTGGCCCACGGCTGGCCCGTCGCGGTGAACTCGTCCTTGCTCCACCCCGGCCCGACGCCCAGGGCGACCCGGTGGTGGCCGTCCGGCGCGGCCTGGGAGATGTACGCGGCCGTGGCCAGCTGGTTGGCGACCGTCAGCAGATCCCGCGCCGGCGCCACGTAGATGTTCGTGGTGAAGCGCAGCCGCTCGGTCACCGCGGCCATCGCCGCGATCGCCACCCACGGCTCCGGCCAGTGCGTGTCCTTCGTCCAGTAGCGGGATCCGTCGGGCGTGTACGGGTAGGGGGAAGACAGCTCGACCGGATGGAAGAGGTGGTCGGGGATCGCGATCCCCTCGTAGCCGTGCTCCTCCGCGGCCCGCGCCAGGCCGGTGAAGTGCGCGGTGTCGCAGAACGCCGGCGAAAGCCAGAACTTCATGGGCCGCCTCCCCTTCACTTTTCGCTTGGGAGGAATCAATCTGACACCTAGTCAGATGTCAAGCGCGAGAGCGGCCGGACGGCCGAGGGAGACAGGGGACGCCGATGGGCAAGCTGGACGGGCGGGTGGTGATGATCACGGGGGCGGCCCGCGGCCAGGGCGCGGAGGAGGCGCGGCTGTTCGTGTCCGAGGGGGCGGAGGTGGTGCTCGCCGACGTCCTGGACGACCTCGGCGAGGCGGTGGCGAAGCAGCTCGGCGACGCGGCGAGGTACGTCCACCTCGACGTCACGGAGGAGGCGCAGTGGGACGCCGCCGCGGACTTCGCCGTCGCCGAGTTCGGCAAGCTGGACGGCCTGATCAACAACGCCGGCATCCTGCGCTTCAACCCGATCGAGCAGACCACCGCCGAGGAGTACCTGAAGGTGGTCATGGTGAACCAGGTCGGGGTCTTCCTGGGCCTGCGGGCGTGCCTGCCCCGCATCCGCGCGGCGGGTGCCGGCACCGTCGTGAACACCGCCAGCGTCGACGGCTTCGCCGCCATGCCGTGGCTGGCTTCCTACGTCTCCACCAAGTTCGCCGTCCGGGGCCTGACGAAGGTCGCCGCGCTGGAGGCCGGGCCGCACATCCGGGTGAACTGCATCTGCCCCGGCGGCGTGCACACCCCGATGATCACCTCGCTGAGCGCGCCGGACGCCGATCCGGACGCCGGCTTCGGCGGCATCCCGCTCAAACGCGTCGGCACCGCCGCCGAGGTCGCCAAGGCCGCGCTCTTCCTCACCAGCGACGACTCGTCCTACTGCACCGGCGCCGACTTCGTCCTCGACGGCGGGGCCCTCGCCGCCGTCCACTTCGGCTAGACCCGCGTTCCGCACCCCGCACCACGCCAGGAGGCGCCATGGAGTTCGGCATCTTCGTCCAGGGCCACGTCCCGCTCTCGAAGCTGGCCGCCGACCCGGACTTCGAGCACACCTCGCTCCTGAACGACATCGAGATCGCCAAGGCCGCCGACAAGGCGGGCTTCAAGTACCTGTGGGCCTCCGAGCACCACTTCCTCGACGAGTACTCGCACCTGGCCAGCAACGACGTGTTCCTCGGTTATCTGGCCGCGGTCACCGAGCGGATCCACCTCGGGTCGGGCATCTTCAACCCGCTGCCTCAGGCCAACCACCCGGTGAAGGTGGCCGAGAAGGTCGCCACCCTGGACCACCTGACCGGCGGCCGGTTCGAGTTCGGCACCGGCCGGGGAGCGGGTTCCCGGGAGATCCTCGGCCTCGGCCTGACGGACACCACCGTCACCAAGGAGATCTGGGCTGAGGTGGTGCGCGAGTTCCCCAAGATGTGGATGCAGGACTCGTACTCGCACCAAGGCACATGGTTCTCGATGCCGGAACGGAACGTGCTGCCCAAGCCGTGGAAGAAGCCGCATCCGGCGATGTGGTACGCCGCCGGGAACCCACCGTCGTACGAGATGTCCGCCCGCATGGGCCTGGGCGTGCTGGGCTTCTCGGTGGGCTCGCCGGCCGACGCCGAGGTCGCCGTCGCGTCCTACAAGAAGGCGATCCCGTCCGCCGAGCCGATCGGCGCTTTCGTCAACGACAACGTGATGGTCACTTCATCAGCGGTCTGTCTGGCCGACAAGCACCGCGCCCGTGCCGCCGCGGCGGGGATGGGCATGGGGCGCCTCCAGTCGCTGGTGTTCCGGTACCACGACACCTTCCCCCGTCCGGACTGGGTGCCGGAGTGGCCCGCCGTGCTGCCCGAGCCGACACTCGAAGAAGTCGAGTGGCGCCTGCACAACGGCTACCTGGTCTGCGGCGATCCTGATGAGGTGCTCGACCAGGTCAAGCGTTACGAGGCGACCGGCATCGACCAGCTCACCTTCGGGCTGCCGATCGGACTTTCGCTCGCGGACACCCTGGAGACCATCGAGCTGTTCGGCCGCCACATCATCCCCAAGCTGGACAAGGACCCCGTGCACCGGACGACCCGCTTCCGCGGCGCGGCCGCCGCTCTCGGGAAATGACGAAGGAGTCTTCTTTGCGTATCGGCGTCACGGTCTTCCTGACCGACCAGACCATCGGTCCGGCCGAGCTCGGGCGCGCGCTCGCCGAGCGCGGCTTCCAGTCCTACTACGCGCCCGAGCACACCCACATCCCGGTCTCCCGGGCCACCCCGGCCCCGTTGGGCGAGCCGCTGCCGGACTACTACTCCCGGACCCTCGACCCGTTCGTCACGCTGGCCACGGTCGCCGCCGTCGCGCCCGGGATCCGGGTCGGGACCGGCATCTGCCTGGTCGCCCAGCGCGATCCGCTGCTGCTGGCGAAGGAGACCGCGACGCTGGACCTGCTCACCGGCGGCAACTTCGACCTCGGCGTGGGCTTCGGCTGGAACAAGGAAGAGATGGCCGACCACGGCGTCGTCTTCGGTGAGCGGCGCGACATGGTCCGTGAAGGCGTGCTGGCGATGCGCGAGCTGTGGGCCGAGGACGTCGCCTCCTATCAGGGCGAGCACGTGCGCTTCGAGCCGTCCTGGTCCTGGCCCAAGCCCGCGGCCGGCGCGGTACCGGTCCTGATCGGCGGCGCGGCCGGGCCGAAGATGTTCCGCGCCGTGCTGGACTACGCCGACGGGTGGATGCCGATCGGCGGGCGCGGCCTGACACAGGCGCTCCCGGTGCTGCGCGCCGCCGCCGAGGAGATCGGCCGGGACCCGGACACTCTGCGCGTGGTCCCGTTCGGCACCGAGCCCACCCCCGGCAAGCTGGAGCATTACCGGAACCTCGGCATCGAGGAGATTGTGTTCAACGTCCCATCGGGACCGGCGGACAAGATCTTGCCGGTGCTCGACGACTACGCTCGCTATGTCGAACGGGAATAACCCCGCTTCACCGCCGCGTAGGAACAGGAATGACGATGCAGCCCACCGCCAACGCGATGCGCCGTGCCCTGCACCGGGCGGCTGAGGGAGTCGCGCTCTCCACCGAGGAGGCGTCCGTCCTGCTCGCCGCCCGGGGCGACGACCTGGAGGCGTTGTCCGCCGTCGCCTCGCGATTGCGGGACCAGGGACTGGAGGCGGCGGGGCGGCCGGGTGTCGTGACGTACTCGCGCAAGGTCTTCATCCCGCTGACGCGCCTGTGCCGCGACCGTTGCCACTACTGCACCTTCGTGACGGTTCCCGGACGTCTGGAGTCCCTATACCTGTCGCCGGACGAGGTGCTCGACATCGCGGCCAAGGGTGCGGCGATGGGCTGCAAGGAAGCCCTGTTCACCCTCGGCGACCGTCCCGAGGACCGGTGGCCGCAGGCCAAGGAGTGGCTCGACGCCCACGGCTACGACTCCACCCTGGACTACGTCCGCGCCATGGCGATCCGGGTGCTGGAGGAGACCGGGCTGCTGCCGCACCTGAACCCGGGTGTGATGACGTGGCCCGAGTTCCAGCGGCTCAAGCCGGTGGCGCCGTCTATGGGCATGATGCTGGAGACCACCGCGACCCGGCTGTGGTCCGAGCCGGGCGGCCCGCACTACGGCTCCCCGGACAAGGAGCCGGCGGTGCGGCTGCGGGTGCTGGAGGACGCCGGCCGCTCCTCGGTCCCGTTCACCACCGGGATCCTGATCGGGATCGGCGAGACGCTCGAAGAGCGCGCCGACGCGATCTTCGCGATGCGCAAGGTCTCGCGCACGTACCGCGGGATCCAGGAGATCATCATCCAGAACTTCCGGGCCAAGCCGGACACCGCGATGATGCACGCCCCGGACGCCGAGCTGGAGGAGCTGGCCGCGACCATCGCCGTGGCGCGCGTCGTCCTGGGGCCGTCGGTGCGGCTGCAGGCGCCGCCGAACCTGGTCGCGTCGCAGTACGCGCTGATGCTGCGGGCCGGGATCGACGACTGGGGCGGCGTGTCGCCGCTCACCGCGGACCACGTCAACCCCGAGGCGCCGTGGCCGGCCGTCGAGGAGCTGGCGGCGCGTTCGGCCGAGGCCGGGTTCACGCTGCGCGAGCGGCTCACGGTCTACCCGGAGTACATCCTGCGCGGGGAGCCGTGGCTGGACCCGCGGGTGCTGCCGCACGTGCGCGCCCTGGCCGACCCCGAGACCGGGATGGCCGTCGAGGGGCGGGTCCCGACCGGGATCCGGTGGCAGGAGCCGGACGGCGGCTGGGACACCTCCTCGGGCCGCACCGACCTGCACGCCTCGATCGACACCGAGGGCCGCACCGGAGACCGGCGGTCGGACTTCAGCGAGGTCTACGGCGACTGGGAGGAGCTGCGCGAGCACGCGTCGCGGACCTCGGTCGACCACTCCGCAGCCGGCAACTCCGCGCCGGAGCGGATCGACGCCGCCGTGAAGGCCGCGCTCGCCGCCGCCGAACGGGACCCCGGGAACCTGTCCGACGACGACGCGCTGGCGTTGATCCACGCCGACGGGCCGGCGCTCGAAGCCCTGGCGGCGCTCGCCGACGGCCTGCGGCGGGACGCGGTCGGCGACGAGGTGACCTACGTCGTCAACCGCAACATCAACTTCACCAACGTCTGCTACACCGGCTGCCGGTTCTGTGCCTTCGCCCAGCGGCGCACCGACGCCGACGCCTACACCCTGTCGGTGTCCGAGGTCGGCGACCGGGCCGCGGCCGCGTGGGAGGTCGGCGCCACCGAGATCTGCATGCAGGGCGGCATCCACCCGGACCTGCCGGGGACCGCGTACCTCGACCTGGCCGCCGAGATCAAGAAGCGGGCGCCGGGGCTGCACCTGCACGCGTACTCGCCGATGGAGGTGCAGAACGGGGTCGCCCGCACCGGGCTGTCGCTGCGCGAGTTCCTGACCGCGGCGAAGGAGGCCGGCGTCGACTCGCTGCCCGGCACGGCGGCCGAGATCCTCGACGACGACGTGCGCTGGGTGCTGACCAAGGGCAAGCTGCCCGCCGCGCAGTGGATCGACGTGGTGAAGACCGCGCACGAGGTCGGCATCCCGACCACCTCCACGATGATGTACGGGCACGTCGACAACCCGGCGCACTGGGTCGCGCACCTGCGGGTGCTGGCCCGGATCCAGGACGAGACCGGCGGTTTCACCGAGTTCGTCCCGCTGCCCTTCGTGCACTCCAACGCGCCGGTCTACCTGGCCGGCATCGCCCGTCCCGGACCGACCGCGCGCGACAACCGCGCGGTGCACGCGATGGCGCGGATCATGCTGCACGGCCGGATCAAGAACATCCAGACCTCGTGGGTGAAGCTCGGCGTCGAGAACTCCCGGCACATGCTGCGCGGCGGGGTGAACGACATGGGCGGCACCCTCATGGAGGAGACGATCTCGCGGATGGCCGGCTCGGAGTACGGGTCGGCCAAGGGCATCGCGGAGCTGGAGGAGATCTGCGCGCCGCTGGACCGCCCGACGCGCCAGCGGACCACGCTCTACGGCGAGGTGCCGGCCGAGCGGATCGCCGCGGCCCGCGCGGCCGACGAGCGCGGCCTGCTGCGCACCATGCTGCCGCTGGCATAGAAAGACTCCGCGGACCATTCGGCGGCGTGGAGGTGCGGCCGATCAGGGTACGAGGAAGCTCTGCTGTTCACCGACAACGACGTCGAACGCGACTTCCTCACCGCGGAGCTCGCCGGGCTTCAGAGGAACGAGGGGAAGTCATAGGGCTGGAACTCCACGTCCTGCCCCACGTTCAGCTGAATCACTTGATGCTGCCTGAGGACCAGCGTGCGCGGTTCGCCAAGGAAGGGCTTGCCGTCCACGAGCACTTTGACGGCACCGGTCGCCGGCCCGACCCGCTGCCGGGACAGCGGCTGCCCCCACATGTCGAAGAACTGCCCCAGCGTGAACGCGTGCTCCTGAGGCGCCTCGGCGTGGATCACGCCGGACTCGTCGTGGGTGTGCAGCCAGTAGAAGCCCTTCGCCCCGGTGATCGCCGGGTCGTTCCGGTGCGGGTCGAGCTCGAGCGGCCGGGTCACCCCGACCCCGGCCGGGATCCACGCTTGCACGCCGTTGACGAAGACCGCCAGGTGCGCGTGGATGTGGTAGCCGCCTTCGACCATCGGCCCGGGCGGGATCCCGTCGACCGGCGTGCCGTCCCGCACCGCGGCCGGCGCCAACACCAGCGGTCCGTCCTTGACCACGAAGGTGAGCGTCCCGGGGGAGCCGTGGGTGTCGGCCGCCACCCCGGCGGCCGACCCGAACACCGTGAGAACCAGGGTGCTGGCCACCGCGCCGAGCCGCTTCGAAGGGAGAAGTCCATGCCTCATGGGATCAGGATCATTCCATGTTTTGCCTGACCTGCCACTGAATGAACGTATTCCTCCGCATCGTCCGCGCGAGGTAAACGCATCTTCACCCGAAAGCGTGAAACCACCGTGGACCAAGGATCAGAGGACTTCGCAGCCTTCTACGAACGCCACCGCGACCCCTGCTTCCGGGCCGTCCTGGCCGCCGTGCCGGACCGCCACCAGGCCGAGGAGCTCACGGCCGAGGCGTTCGCCCGGGCCTGGGCGCACTGGCGCAAGGTGCGCCGCCACCCGGCGCCGGCGGCCTGGGTGGTGCGCACCGCGCTGAACACGCACATCTCCTGGTGGCGCCGGCGACGCCGCGAAGTGGCGTGGGATGCGCGGGCGGTCGCCGAGGACTCCGGGGCGGCGGCCCACGAAGGGGACGGCGACTCGACCGCCGTCGACCTCGTACTGCGCGACGCACTGCGCAAGCTGCCCGCCCGGCAGCGGGAGGTGGTGGTGCTCCGCGTCTTCCTCGATCTGGACACCCGGACCACGGCGGCCGCCCTCGGCGTCGCCCCCGGCACCGTCCAGGCCCACCTCCACCGCGCGACCAAGGCGCTGCGGGCGGAGCTCGTCGACCGCACCGAGCAGGAGGAAGTGAAGCGATGACCCTCGACGACAACAGCGCCATCGACGGCACCGGACCGGAGGACGGCGAGCTGTACGCCGGCCTGCGGCGCTCCGTGGCCGGCGCCACCCTGACCACCAGCGCCGCCGACGTGGTCGCGCTGGGCCGCCGCACCCGCAACCGGCACCGGGCCGTCGCCGCCGGAGTCGGAACCGGGATGGCGGCGGTGGTCGCCGCGATCGGTGTGCTGGTGCCGGGGTCGGGCGCCGGTGACCGCACCGGCGCCGCCACCCCGCCGCCCACCAGCCCGACCGCGCCGAGAGTCCAGGCGCCGAGAGTCCAGGCGCTGAGTGTCCAGGACGCCGGGTTCACCCTGGAGGCCAGGACCGACGGCACGGTCACGATGGCGATCATGGATGCCTTCGACCCCGTGAAGCTCCAAGCGGCGCTCGACAAGGCCGGAGTGCCGGCCGCCGTCCAGCGGGTGTCCGTCTCCGCGGACGAAGGCGGCTTCTCCGGGTGCGCGCCCACGCCGGGCGTCGGATCCGACCACAAGGCGACCCGCGTCGTCATCCAGTCGAACACGCGTCAGAAGGAGGGCGTCACGATCACCATCCGCGGCGACGAGATGCCGGCCGGGGACGTGCTCTCCCTGGTCCGCATCGACTACGTCAGGCCCGGCTCCGCCAAGCCCGAGAGGTCGCTGGGGATGTTGGACGTCCTCACCGGACGCCCCGGCAAGTGCGTTCCCACGAAGTCCTGACGACGCGCCTCACCGCAGCTCGCGCTTGAGCACCTTCCCCAGCGAGCTGCGCGGGAACGCCTCGACCAGCTCGACGTGCTTCGGCACCTTGTAGTTGGCGAGGCGTTCCTTCGCGTACTCGATCAGCGCCTCGGGGTCCGGCTCCCGGCCCGGCGCCGCGATCACGAACGCCTTCCCGACCTCGCCGAGGCGCTGGTCCGGCACGCCGATCACCGCCGCTTCCCGCACGCCCGGGTACGTCAGCAGCACCTGCTCGATCTCCGCCGGGTACGCGTTGAAGCCGCCGCAGATGAACATGTCCTTGATCCGGTCGGTGATCCGCAGGTTGCCCGCGGCGTCCAGTTCGCCGACGTCCCCGGTGTGCAGCCAGCCGTCGGCGTCGACCGCCTCCGCGGTGGCGTCCTCGTCCTCGAAGTAGCCGGGCATCACGTTGTAGCCGCGGACCAGGATCTCCTTCGTGTCCTCGGCGACGCGCACCTCGACGCCGTCGATGGCGCGGCCGGACGTGCGGGCCACGGTCTCGGGGTCGTCGCCGGCGCGGCTCATCGTCACCACGCCGGTCGCCTCGGTCAGTCCGTAGGCGGTGACGACCGTCTCCAGGCCGAGCGTGTCGCGCATCCGGTGGATCAGCTCCACCGGGATCACGGCCGCGCCGGTCGCCGCCGCCCGCAGGGAGCTGAGATCGTGCTTCGCGAGCCCGGGATCGGCCAGCATCATCTGGTACACCGCCGGCGCCGCCGGGAACACCGTGATCCGCTCCCGCTCGATGGTCTCGAACAGCGTCTCGGCGTCGAAGGTCGCCAGCGGCACCATGGTCGCGCCGCGCATCAGGCAGGCCAGGATCCCGGCCTTGTAGCCGAAGGTGTGCGAGAACGGGTTCGCGATCAGGTACCGGTCCCCGGCGCGCAGGCCGACGATCTCCGACCACTGATGGAAGGCGCGAGTGGTCTGGCCGTGGGTCGTCAGCACGCCCTTCGGGCTCCCCGTCGTGCCCGAGGTGAAGAACAGGTCGCCGGGTGAAGTGGTGCTCACCGAAGCCGCCGCCTCGTCGAACGCCGACGCCGGCACTTTCATCCCCGGGGCCCGGAACTGCCGCCGCGACACCACCGGCGGCAGGCCGCCGTCGGTGAACGCGGTCATCGTCTCCAGGTCGGGTAGTTCCGCGCGGAGCGACTCCATCTGCGCCACATAGTCGACGCCGAGGAACTCCCCGGACACCGCGACCAGTTTCGTCTTCGACTTCCGCAGGATGGAGCCGACCTCGGCGGCCTTCAGGCGGGTGTTCAGCGGCACCAGCACCGCGCCGGCCGACACCGCGCCGAGGGCGGTCACGATCCACTCGGCCGAGTTCGGCGCCCACAGTGCCACCCGGTCCCCGGGCCGCACGCCCCAGGCGATCATCGCCCGGCCCGCCTGCCTGACCCGCGAGGCCAGGTCGCCGAAGGTCAGCCGCTCGGCGCCGTCGACCACCGCCTCCCGGTCGCCGAAGTCGGCGGCGGCCCGCGCCACCAGGTCCGGGATCGTCGTCTCGCCGTGCTGCACCGTCATCACCGGGGGCCTTTCGCGCAGGGACTGCATCCGTGGGGAAAACCAGCGAGTGGCTCTGGCACCGTGCCGGGGCCCATGATAGGCAGATATCTGACGCCGCGTCAGATGGGAAGGTGCATGAATCCGAGCCCTTTGAAGGACCGGGCCGCCATCGTCGGCATCGGCCAGACCGAGTTCGCCAAACACCTGGAGCCCTCCGAGAAGGCGCTCGCCTGCCGGGCCATCGCCACGGCCCTGGACGACGCGGGCATCGCCGCGCACGAGGTCGACGCGTTCGCCGCCTACACGATGGAGGCCACCGACGAGGTCGAGGTGGCCAAGGCGGTCGGCGCGGGCGACGTCACCTTCTTCTCCCGCGTCGGCTTCGGCGGCGGCGGATCGTGCGCGACGATCGGCCACCTGGCCATGGCGATCGCGACCGGGCAGGCGAACGTCGGCGTCGCGTGGCGCTCCCGCAAGCGCGGCAGCGGGCCGAGGCCGTGGACCGACACCGTGCACCAGCTCCCGACCCCGGCGCAGTGGACGCGGCCCTTCGGCCTGCTCCGCCCGGTCGACGAGATCGCCGTGCTCGCCCGGCGGTACATGCACGAGTACGGCATGACCCGCGAGCACCTAGGCAACGTCGCCATCGCCTGCCGCAACCGTGCCAACGCCAACCCGGCGGCGATCATGCACGGCCGCGAGCTCACGATGGACGACTATCTCAACTCCCGGATGATCTCCGATCCGCTGTGCCTGTTCGACAACTGCCTGGAGACCGACGGCGCGCTCGCGGTCGTGATGGTCTCGGCGGAACGGGCCCGTGACTGCAAGCAGCCGCCGGCCTATGTGCACGCGTTCGGACAGGGGCTGCCGGCTCAGCACCACGGCATGGTCAACTACTGGAACGACGACCCGCTGGCCGGACCGTCCTGGATCGCCGCGCGACAGCTGTGGAAGTACTCCGACATCCGGCCGGCGGACGTCGACGTCGCGCAGATCTACGACGCCTTCACCCCGCTGATCCCGTTGTCCCTGGAGGGCTACGGCTTCTGCGGCAAGGGCGAGGGCGGCGCGTTCACCGAGGACGGCGCGCTCGAACTCGGCGGCCGGCTGCCGGTCAACACCTCCGGCGGCGGACTGTCCGAGGCCTACGTCCACGGGTTCAACCTGATCAACGAGGGCGTGCGGCAGCTGCGGGGCACGTCGGCGAACCAGGTCGCCGGGGCCTCGACATGCCTGGTCACCGCGGGTGAAGCTGTACCGACGTCGGCCGTCCTGCTGCGCCGGGACTGAGCTGGGACTGAGAGGGGCCTGTCAGATGCTCAAACCGCTCGTCGACGAGGACGGCGCGCCGTATTTCGAGTACGCGGCCAAGGGCGAACTGCGGATGCAGACGTGCGCACGCTGCGGCGAGGTGCTGTTCCCGCCCCGCCCGATGTGCCCGCGGTGCCAGAGCACCGAGTTCGCCTGGAAGCGCATGTCGGGGCGCGGCCACATCTGGTCCTACGCCGTGCCGCACCCGCCGCTGCTCCCGGACTACGCGGCGGTCGCCCCGTATCCGGTGGTGGTCGTGGAACTGGAGGAGGACCGGCGGCTGCGCCTGGTCGGCAACCTGGTCGCGTCCCCGGAGGCCGGGATCGACTCGGTCGACCCGGCCACGCTCGAGATCGGGCAGCCGGTGCGCGTGGTGTTCCGGGAGCTGGAGGGGCTGACCGTGGCGGCCTGGACGCCCGATGAGTGACCTCGCGTTCAGTACCCTGCTCTACGAGGAACGCGACGGTGTGGCGTTCGTGACGCTGAACCGGCCCGAGCGCCACAACGCCTTCGACCTGACGATGGCCGACGAGATCCACAGCCTGTGGAAGACGCTCCGGCACCGGGACGCGGTCCGCTGCGTGGTGGTGACCGGCAGCGGCGACAAGGCGTTCTGCACGGGCATCGACCGCGACGTCCAGGTCCCGCAGCCGTCGTCGCCGTTCATGGTCGACGACCCCGGCGTCGCGCTGGGCCCGAAGACGGCCGACCTCTGGAAGCCGGTGATCGCCGCCGTCAACGGCATGGCCTGCGGCGGCGCCTTCTACCTGCTCGGCGAGTGCGAGTTCGTGATCGCCGCCGACCACGCCACCTTCTTCGACCCGCACGTCAGCTACGGCATGGTGCTCGCCTACGAGGCCGTCCACCTCGCCCAGCGCATGCCGCACGGCGAACTGGCGCGCCTGGCGCTGCTGGGCACCGCCGAACGGATGACGGCGCGGCGGGCCCACGAGATCGGCTTCGTGAGCGAGGTCGTCCCGGACAACGAGGCGCTGGCGGACGCCGCAGCGTGGGCCGCGGCGACCATCGCGTCCAGCGAACCCGGCGCGGTCGAGGGCACGGTGCGCGCCCTGTGGGCCGCCCGCGAGATGGCGAAGGGCCAGGCACTGGGCCTGGCGCCGCACCTGGTGCAGCTCGGGAACATCAGCGCGGAGCGACAGGCCGAGCTGTTCCGGGGGCGGGCGAAGGGGGATGGCTGGCGGGCGCGGTGAGAGGCGCGGTGAGAGGCGCGGTGAGAGGCGCGGCGAAGGGCGCGGCGACGGGCGCGATGTGAGGCGCGGCGGGCGGGCCCGGACCCGCCCGCTGAGGTGGGCGAAGAGCCTTTCGCCCCAGGGCCGAAACGCTGGCGGGCTTCGAGCCCTGACTCGTACGCTGCTGCGGCAGGTCAAGACGTGGGTGGCCGCGGGATCGGCGCCCACCCCGGTTGACGATCCCCCCGGGTCAGCCGGGATCGCGGCTGGAGCCGTGTCGGGCTCCAGCCGCTTCTGCGTTCCGTCAGGCCGGCAGCCGCATCGAGTCCGACGGCGAGGGGGGCAGTCCGCCCGCCGTCCGGGGAGCCGCGGCGACCGGCGGCCCGGAGACCACCGTCGGGACCGGCACGTGGGCCGGGACCTGGACCGGGACCTGGACCGGGACCTGGACCGGCACCTGGACCGGCACCTGGACCGGCACCTGGACCGGCAGCGGGCAGCTTCCGGCCTCGCCCCGCACCGGCGGCGCCTGGCCGTAGACGCGTGGCTGCTGGGCCGCGCGACTCAGCGCCGCGGCGAGCCGCCGGGCCGCCGTCGGGCTGATCCGTCCCAAGGTCACCATCGGCCGGCCGTACACGTTCACGTCGCCCCGCAGGCGCGGGATCTCCTCGGCCAGGCCCAGCGCGGCCAGGGCCGAGCGCAGGAGTTCGGTGGCCTCGATGGCCTCGGCCCACGCCAGGCCTAAGAAGGGTTCGTCGTCTCCGCCCGCGGCGGGTTCGACCAGGGGTACAGCGGCGGAATCGCCCATCGTCATCTCCTCCGGACTGTGCAAGAGTCGACACCGCTGATCGGTCACGGTCAATCGTCCGACCGAGTGAAATAGTGGCGCTTCCGTGGAAAAGCCACCTCTGATACACAGTCCGGTGTGACGTCCTTCACCGGAAGGGTCGCCGTCGTCACCGGCGGGACCCGGGGCATCGGACGGGCGGTCGCGGCACGCTTCGAGGCGGCCGGGGCCACCGTGGTCACGCTGGCGCGTACCGAGCCGCGCCAGGCCGTCGGCCGCTTCATCGCCACGGACCTGGGCTCGCACGGCGCGGTGCGGGACGCCTTCCGGACCGTCGCCGAGGAGTTCGGGCGGGTTGACGTGCTGGTCAACAACGCCGGCGGCGCACGGCCCGGCGCGGCGCTGGACTACTCCGAGGCGGCGGCGCGCGCCGCGTTCGATCTCAACGTCCTCGGCGCCCTGTTCGCCGCGCAGTGCATGTACCCCCTGACTCCGGAGCACGGCGGCGCGTCGATCGTGAACATCGGCTCGGTGGCCGGGACCCGCCCCAGTCCCGGCACGGCCCTCTACGGCGCCGCCAAGGCCGCCCTCGCTTCGCTCACCAAGAGCCTGGCGCTGGAGTGGGCGCCGCGGGTCCGGGTGAACTGCGTGCTGCCCGGGCCGGTGCTCACCGAGTCGCTGACCGCGTACTACGGCGGGCCGGAGGCGGCCGCCGTGGTCGGACAGGGGCTGCCGATGGGGCGGATGGCCGAGCCCGCGGACATCGCCGACGCCTGTCTGTTCCTGGCCTCCGACGCGGCGCGGCAGGTGTCCGGCGCGGAACTCCTGGTGCACGGCGGCGGTGAGGCGCCGCGCTTCAACCGCGCCGGACACCTGCCGCGCCGGGCGGCCGGCATCGACGGAACCGGGGAGTGACGAGCATGATAACGCGTGCTGATCTTCGACGATCACCCAGGTCTGGGCGTTTTCGGCGCGCGGCACCGAATAAACTGACGGCATGACAGCTCAGCAAGTGCGCACCGTCGACGGGCGGATCGCGGGTAAGCGCGGCCAGGCCACCCGGGCCCGGCTGCTGGAGTGCCTCGGCGAGATGCTCGTCTCGCAGCCGTACCGCTCCATCACCGTGATCGACGTGGCGCGGCTCGCCGGCACCAGCCCGGCCACCTTCTACCAGTACTTCCCGGACATCGAGTCGGCCATCATCGAGATCGCCAACGACATGGCCAAGGACGGCGCCCACCTCAAGGAGCTCGCCGACGGCCGCACCTGGAGCGGCCGTGCGGGCATGCAGGCGTCCGAGGCGCTCGTGGACGGGTTCCTGGCGTTCTGGAACGAGCACGAGGCGATCCTGCGCGTGGTCGACCTGGCCACCGCCGAGGGCGACAAGCGCTTCCACAAGATCCGCATGAAGATCCTGAACAACGTCACCCTGTCCCTGGCCGACGCCATGACCGAGTTGCAGGCGTCCGGCAAGGCCGACGACGTGATGCCCCCGACCGCGACCGCCGGCGCCCTGGTGGCGATGCTCGCCTCGATCTCCGCGCACCAGCGCGTGTTCGAGGCGTGGAGCATCAAGCTCACCGAGCTGCGCGCGGCGATGATCGGCCTGGTCTACATGGGTATCACGCAGAAGAAGCCGGTCGCGGCGTAGCGGGGCCCGGAAGCGGAGCTCTGAGACGAGGGCTCGGCGGCGGGGCGAGTGGCAGAGGCCTGATTTTCGGCGGTCGACGGCGTTCCCGGCGCGGTCGACCGCCGTATCCATGTCGTCGCGGCCCTGTACGCGTGCCTCTGGATTAGCTCCCTGAGTCGAGGGAAGATCTGTGCCCGAGTCAGATCGGCACCCATCCCTCAGGGAGCTCCGATGACCTTCCTCGCCCACGCCGTCCGCAAAGCCGCCCGTGACCACGGACCGGCCTTGGCCCTCGTGGCCGGACGCGGTCCGCTCTCCTTGTCCTTCCAGCAGCTCAACGCCTCCTCCGAGGCGATGGCCGCGCGCCTGGCGGTGCGCGGCGTCGGGCAGGGACAGGTGGCCGCGCTGCTGCTGCCGAACTCGCTCGACTACGTCGTCGCCTACTGCGCGCTGGCCAAGATCGGGGCCGTCACCGCGGGGATCGGCGGCCACTACTCGCCGGCGGAGCGCCACGCGATGCTGGAACGGGCCCGTCCCGACGTCGTCATCGGGACCGAGGAACTGCTGACCGGACGCCTGCCGGACGCGCAGATCATCCCGGTGCGGCTGGCCTCGGACCGCCGGGAGTTCGCCGCCGGGCTGCCGATGCTGGGCCGCGAGCGCACGCATGTCGTGCCCAAGGCTCGCTCGCACAGTGAGTCGGAGGCCATCGTCTTCACCTCCGGGACCACCGGGCTGCCGAAGGGCGCGCTGTTCGGGGCGCGGCAGATCGCGGCGATCGCCGCGATGGACGCGCGCTCGCAGACCGGGCCGATGCCGTTGCTGGTGGCCACCGGGCTGAACCACGTCGGTTTCATGACCAAGCTCGCGGGTCACCTGCTGTCCGGCAACCGGCTGCACATGCTGCCGCGCTGGCGCGCCCGCGAGGCCCTGGACCTGGTCTGCGGCGAGCGCATCCCGGTGATCGGGGGCGTGGCCTCGCAGGTCGCCCTGCTGCTGCGGGTGCCGGGTCTCGGCGCGTACGACACCGCGGCGATCAAAGCCCTGATCATAGGCGGCGGCCCGTCGCCGGCCGACCTGGTCCGGCGGGCGCGCGGGACGTTCGGTGCCGCCTACTCGATCCGGTACTCCTCCACGGAATCCGGCGGGCTGGGCACGCTGACCGCGCTCGACGCCCCCGACGAGGAGCTCTTCCACACCGTCGGCCGTCCGCGCGAGGGGACCGAGATCTCGGTGCGGGACGAAGAGGGCAAGTGGATGCCGGCCGGGGAGACCGGCGAGGTGTGGATCCGCTCGGCCTCGGTGATGGCCGGGTACTGGCACGATCCGGCGGCCACCCGCGCCGCGCTGACACCGGATGGCTGGCTGCGCACCGGCGACCTCGGCCTGCTCGACGACGCCGGGTGCCTGCGGTTGGCCGGCCGCCGCGACGACATGTACATCCGTGGCGGCTACAACGTGCATCCGCAGGAAGTGGAAGCGGTGCTGCAGGAGCACGCGGGCGTCGGCGAGGTGGCCGTGGTTCCGCGGCCGGACACGGTGATGGGGCAGGTCGGGGTGGCCTTCGTGGTGCCGGCCGACCCCGCCGCCGCGCCGACGCTGGAGGAGCTGCGGCTGTTCGCCGGATCGCGGCTGGCCAAGCACAAGCTGCCGGAGGACCTGCGGGTCGTCCCCAGCCTGCCGCTGACCTCGGGGCAGAAGGTGGATCGTTCGGCATTGCGAAAGCGCGTGGGCCCATGACGAACAGCACCCTGTGACCAGAAGATCTCATGGCGGTTACCTCTGTGCTAATTCGCAGCCGCGTCCTAAACTGACACATCGTCAGGTTACTGTTCAGTTGCCTTGAGAGGGCGGTGCGATGCCTGCCACCAGTGTGATGACCAGCGAACAGAGCAAGGTGGCCCGGCACCGGCCCGCGCCGGAAGCCCATCGCCACCGGGTCCCGCCCCGTCCCGCGCAGCCCGCCGAACCGCCCGTCGCGGCTCCGGCCCTGGCCCTGGTGACGACCGGTGCGCACACCGGGTGCCCGCTGGTCACCGCCGAGGAGCTGGGCGTGCGGGTGGCCGGGGCGGTGCACTGCGATCCGGGGCCGGACGGCGACGGGCCGACGTTCGCGGACGCGGTCGAGGCGTTCGCTCAGGCGGACGGCGTCGGCGCCATCGCCGCGTGCGTCGACGCCATCGGCACCACCGCCGTCGGCACCGACCTGGACGGCCGGGCCCTGATCCGCGCCGCCGAGGCCGCGGCCGGGGCGGGCCGCCCGCTGGTGGTGCTGGCCACCGGCGGCGACCGGGTGATCGACGCGGTGCTGCGGCAGGCCGGCGTGGTCCGCGTCGACGGCTTCGACCAGCTGCTGGACTGCGCCGCCACCCTGGCCCGGTTCCCGCGCCCGGCGCAGCCCCCGGGCCCGGTGCGGATCGCGGCCGACTCCGGCGGTGCCGCCGCCCTGCTGGCCGATCTGGCCCGGCGCGCCGGCCTGACGGTGGAGGAGACCGGCCCCGCCGGATCCGGCGCCACCGAGATCGCCGAGCTCGCCGCGCGTCCCGGCGCCGGCATGCTGCTCTACGCCGTCACCGAGACCGGCGCCGCCGCGGAGTGGACGGCCGCCGCCCTCGTCGAGGCCGCGCGCGAGAGCACCACCCCGATCGGCGCGATCTGGTGCTCCTCCGGCGGCACCGAGACCGGCTACCGCCTGATCCTGCAGCGTTCTCCCGAGATAGCGACCTTCCGCACCCTGACGAACGCGGTGGCCGCCGCCAAGGCCTACTACGACCACTGCGACTTCCGCTTCCGCATCCCGGCTCTGGTCGAGGACAACGCGATGGCCGGCGTGAAGGCCCGCCAGGTCCTGGCCTCCGGCTCCACCGGGAGCCGCAAGAAGGACCCGGACGCCGCCAAGGGCCTGTCCGAGTCGCAGACCCACCAGCTGCTCCGCGCCTACGGCATCAGGACGCCCCGCGAACAGCTGGTCACCAGCGCCGCCTGGGCGGTCCGCGCCGCGGCGACGATCGGCTACCCGGTGGTGATGAAGGCGTCGGTCGCCGGGCTTCCCTCGGCCTCGGCGGCCGGCTTGACCCGCACCACCATCACCTCCGCCTCCCAGGTCCGCGAGAACTTCAAGGATCTGATGGACTCGGCCGGCCGCCAGGGCTTCGGCACCCTGGACGGCGTCCTCATCGGCCAGCAGATCACCGGCGGCGTCGACACCATGGTCGGCATCCGCCGCGACGACCGCTTCGGCCCCGCCGTCGTCGTCGGTGTCGGCGGCGCCTACGCCGAGACCCTGGGCGACGTCGCGATCCGCGTGGCCCCCTTCGACGCCCACCAGGCCCGCCGCATGCTCGACGAACTGCACTGCCTGCCGCTGCTCACCACGGCCGGCGCGGACCTCGACGCCCTCGCCGACACCGTGTTGCGCGTGCAGCGGATGGCGCTCGACCTCGGCGACGTGCTGGAGACGTTCGACATCGCGCCGCTGCGGGTGCTGGGGCGCGGCGGCGGCACGGTGGCGCTGGACGCCTCCGCGACGTTGATCCAGCGCTGAACCGGATCCGACTGAGCCCCAGTCAGTCAGGCACCGACCTCTACCGCCCGCCCTAGGAGACACCGCATGTCCGAAGCGCCCGAGCGCTCCGTGGAAGAGACCGTCCGCCACGAGCTCTCGGGCGGCGTCGGCTGGATCACGCTGGACCGGCCCGAGGCGTTGAACGCCGTCGACGCCGGCCAGCGCGACCGGCTGATCTCCCTGCTGCGGCAGGCCTCCGCCGATCCGGCGACCCGGGTCGTGGTCCTCACGGCCACCGGCCGCGGCTTCTGCACCGGCGCCGACCTCAGGCCGAAGCCGGGCGCCGCACCGGCCGCCCCTCCCGGCCCCGGCGACGTCGCCCGCACCATCCGCGACGGCGCGCAGGCGCTCATCGCCGCGGTCCTGGACTGTGAGAAGCCGGTCGTCGCCGCCGTGAACGGCATCGCCGCCGGCCTCGGCGCGCACCTCGCCCTGGCCTGCGACCTGGTCATCGCGGCCGAGTCCGCGAAGTTCATCGAGATCTTCGCCCGCCGCGGCCTGGTGCCCGACGGCGGCGGCGCCTACCTCCTCACCCGGCTCGTCGGCGTGCACAAGGCCAAAGAACTGATCTACTTCGCGGACGACGTGCCCGCCTCCGAGGCGCTGGCGCTCGGACTGGTGAACCGCGTCGTGCCCGACGCGGACCTCGACAAGACGGCGCGGGAGTGGGCCGAGCGGCTCGCCGTGGGGCCGACGCGGGCGTTCGCTCTGGCGAAGAATCTCGTCAACCGCGCGCTGGAAGTGGATCGCGCGACGGCCTTCCGCGAGGAGGCCGACGCCGTCGAGCTGAACATGGCGACCCATGACGGCAAGGAGGGTGTGCGCGCGTTCGCCGAGCGCCGTGCGCCGGAATTCACAGGGCGCTGACTGCTGTTGAAGGGTTCGTGACGGGGTACGTCAATGTCCGGAGATCGTTCGCCATGTCGAACGGCGTATCACTTGACGGGTCATCAGTTCCCACCCACACTGACCCTGTCCGTCCACGTATGCTGGGAAGAGCTGCACTTTTGGTATGGCGAACGAGTCGCGAACCGCAGCCGTTCACAGCGTGACACCTAGGGGCTGGGACCATGCCTGCACAGGCCACCGCACGCGAGCACAGTGAGACGGCCGTCGACGCCGCGGACTACCGCCGCGTCCTCGGGCACTTCCCCTCCGGCGTGACGGTGGTCGCGTCCGAGGACGCCGAGGGCCCCGTGGGCTTCGCCTGCCAGGCGTTCTCCGCCCTGTCGCTGGATCCGCCGCTGGTGCTGTTCTCGGTGGGCCACACCTCCACCACCTGGCCGCGCATCCAGGCCGTGGGGCGCTTCTGCGTGAACTTCCTCGCCGCCGACCACGCGGCCCTGTGCCGGGCGTTCGCGGTGAGCGGCGGCGACAAGTTCGACGGCGTCGACTGGCGCCGCTCCGAGCTCGGCTCGCCGATCCTGGACGGCGCCCACGGCTGGGTGGACTGCACGATCGAGGCGACGTACCCCGGCGGTGACCACACGATCGTGGTCGGGCGCGTGCACGGGCTCGACGCCGATCCGGAGTCGAGCCCGCTGATCTTCCACAAGGGGGCGTTCGGCTGAGGCCGCCTCCCGCCCCCGGCGCTCGCGACGCGCTCTAGCCGAGCGGCGTGTCGTAGAGCTTGGTGCCGTCGGCGGCGTACGCGTGGACGTAGCCGACCGGCGGGTGCGTGTAGTTCAGCAGGGGCGTCGAGACCGTCAGCAGGTAGGCGCCGCCGACCAGCCGGGCCGGGGCTTCCCGCTTCTCCGTGCCGTAGCTGACGGTGACCCGCGCGACCTCCGGTCCGACCAGGCCCCAGTTGTACATCAGGTAGTTCTTCCGGTCACTGGAGTCGGTGCCTCCGTCGTACTCCTTCAGGTGGCTGTTCCCGTTCCGGATGGTCGCCATCGTCAGCGCCGACGGCGACTGGTCCGCGTGTCCGGCGTTCCCGAGGCCGTCGCAGAACACATACTCGTGCTTCGCGTTGGTGCCGATCACCATCGAGTCCACGTTCGCCGTGGCGACGGCGGTCTTCACCGCGATCACCGGCTGCCAGGGCCCGCCGGACGGCGCGCACGAGGCGAGGACCGCCGCCGCCTGCTCGGCCGGCAGCGCGACCGGCGCGGGCTCGGTCATCACCGGATCGGTCGGCTCGATCTGCTTCCCGTCCGGCGCCGTGGTCTGCGTCGGCTCGCAGTACTTCGGGTCGATCGGCGCCGGCGTGGTCCCGCCGATCACCGTCGCCGTCCTGTCGTCCTTCCCGGCCAGCGCCAGCTTGCAAGCCGCCACGAGGTCCGGCCCTCCGGTCGGGGCCGGCGCGCCGGGTACGGTCGTCGCGCCGGTCGTCGGGGCCGCAGCCGTGGCCGTCGTCGCACCCCCGGCCCCGGGCCCCACACCGGCCCCGTCGGCCGTCTTCGCGGCACCGCCGCTGAACGCCATCGCCGCGACCACCCCGGTCGCGGAGACCGCGGCGGCCACCCCGAGCGGCAGCCCCCACCGCCGTTTGAGCCCGCCCCTTTGCTGCTCCTGTCCGATCATCCTCAGCAACTCCTCTCGCCGCCGCCCGTGACCGGGCAGCCGGCGCTCGGGAGGAGGAGCCGGCAGTCCTCTCATGCGCCCTCCTCCGATTCGATGAGATGTCCGAGGTCTGATGACAAGCGGCGCCGGGCCCGCGACAACCGCGACTTCACGGTCCCCACCGCGACTCCGAGCGCCGTCGCCGCCGCCCGCTGGTCGAGCCCCGCCCACAGGCAGAGTTCGACCACCTCCCGTTCATGGCGGGGCAGCCGCGCGAGCGCGCGGTGCACGTCCGACATCCGGCGCTGGTCGTCCACCCGGGCCGCCACGTCGTCGGCGTGGTCGGCGTCCGCCCGCGGCTCGTCTTGGATCACGAGCCGTTGGACGAGCGCCTGCGCCCGCCGCAGCCGCCGCCGGGTGTTCGACAGCGTGCCGTTGGCCACCCCCAGCAGCCACGGCAGCGCCGAGTCCCGGTCCAGCACCACGTCCGCGCGCCGGCGCCAGGCGTGCAGGAACACGGTCGAGGTCAGGTCCTCGGCCTCGCCCCAGTCCGCCGTCCGCCGGAACAGGTGGTTGTACACCGCCGTCGCGTGCCGGTCGAAGAGCTCCCCGAACGCCTCCCGGTCGCCGTCGACGGCCCGCGCCCACAGCTCCCGGTCACTCGCCATCAGTCCTCACACCGGATTCGTGTCCGGCACGGACCACGGGGTTCCCGCCGTCAGCCGGTGGGTTCCTTCCACACCACGACGCCGCCCTTGTGCACACCCGGTGCGATCGCCTGGTCCAGGAAGGACTTCACGGCGTCCAGGTTCCGCAGGTCGTCAGCGGCCACCACGCACTTCGCCCGCCAGGTCGCCAGGTTCTGCGCGACGATGTCCCTGATGGACTTGTCCACCTGCGGTGTGGCCCCGCCGCCGTTGTTGTAGATGTACGTCAGCCACTGGGCCGTCCACAGGACGTTCTCCTTGCCGAAGACCACGTGCTTGTTCGTCGGCGAGTCCGGCACGAAGGCCGGCCCCTGCGGGATGTCGAACGCCGTGTCGGCCGCGGTCGACCAGGTCTGCTCGGTGCGGTCCCCGTTGGCGGACAGCGGCACCCCGACGATCGTGTTGTGCCCGGGGGAGACGCATTCCTTCCAGGTGCCGGCCGTGAAGTAGTTCGGGATCGGGGCGCGGTCGATGACGTCGAACACGCGCGGGATCAGCGGCACCAACGCGGTCGCCACCGCGCCGGCCACCACCCCGCGCAGCCAGAGCAGCCGGTGCTCCATCGCCTTGTCCACGCCCAGGGTCAGCAGGATCCCGATGACCCAGCTCACCGCCAGTGCGCTGCGCATGGGGAGGCTCGAGGAGAACAACGGCAGGTCCTTCAGGTGCGTCCACACGCCTTCCGGGCCCAGACCCCACCACGTCAACGGCTTCGCGTCGTACTGCGGTGTCGTGCCCAGCGACAGCACCACCATCACCAGGCCCGTGACCACCAGGGCCCGCGCCGCCGCGCTCCGGAAGCACCACAGCGCCAGCGCCGTCACCACCAGCACCAGCGCCCAGCCGACCAGCGCCTGCTGTTCGGTCGCCCCCCGGGCCAGCGGGTCCACCGTGTCCGGGTCGCCCCACAGTTCCAAGCTCGGGTACACCAGGTAGGACTTCAGGTCCGAGGCGAAGTAGTCGGGACCGAACGGGATCCCCTTGAACGACATCGGGCCGATGAACTGGAACGTCAGCGGATAGGCGAGCAGCACCGCCGCCGTGGCGACCGCGACCGCCGAACCCTTCAGGAACGCCGGCCCGTCCGCCAGGCTCTGCCGGGGCCGCATGACGGCGTACGAGACCAGGAAGAAGGCACAGCCCAGCGCCGTCAGGAAGAGCACTTCCTCGCCGACGAACACCTGCGCCGTGATCAGCAGCCCGAGCAGCACGCCGTGGCGCACCGTGTGCTCACGGTCACGCAACCGCAGCATCCGGTCCAGGATCAGCGGCACCAGATACTGCGCGGACAGGTTCGGGTGCCCCAGCGAGTGCGACATCATCGAGGGCGAGAAGCCCATGAACAGGCCGCCGACGAACGCCGCCGTCTCGGTCCGCGCGGCGTGCTTGCGCAGGAACCAGCGCCAGGCGATCGCCGTCGCTGCCAGGTTGCCCACCAGCAGCAGCGCGAACGACACCGAGGACCCGAACAGGTAGGTGACCGGCGTCAGCACCACGGCCGGGCCGATGCTCTGCGGGTTCGCCGCCATGTTCATGCCGTCGGGGGCGTTCATGGCGTGGGTGAACAGCGGGTTCTGGAAGTGCAGCACCGCGTGCTGGACCGCGGTCAGCTGCCACTCGAAGTAGAGCTGGTCGTAGGGGTTGCCGCGGAGCAGCCCGGTCATCGGGTGCAGCAGCAGCTTCCAGGTCAGGACGACCGCGACGAGGATGTAGACCAGCGACAGGAAGAGCCCCGGGCTCGGGTCGAGGATCTCGTCGATGATCCGCTCGCCGACGCGACGGAAGGGGTTGCGCGACCGGGGACGGCGGTCGGCGTCACCGTCCTCGCCCTCGGAATCCTCGTAGGGCAGCGCCGGCGGGTAGTCCTCGTACTCCTCGTACTGCTCCTCGACCTCGACCTCGACCTCAGCCTCGGCCGGGTCGACCGTCTCGACGTCCCCGGTGTCCGTCCGGGCGGCGCGCGCCGCCTGCTCGGGGACGGCCGCCGGCGGCGTGGACGACTCGGTGAGCAACGCGGCCTCGACCTCGTGGTCCGGTGCGCCCTGCCCGCTCGGGCTCTCCGTCACGGCCTTCCCCTCGTTCGGCTCAGAGCAAGAGGACTCCCCTTGCCAGTGACCCGCTTTCCAGGTCGTGGATCGCCTCGTGGATGTGCTCCAGAGGGTAGGTCTTCGTCACGAGTTCGTCCAGGAGGAGCTCACCCGTCCGATACAGGTCGACATACCTTGTGACGTCGAACTGGGGATGAGAGGTTCCGTACCGGCATCCCATGATCGTCTTGTCCATGTACATCCCCGACACCAGGAACGAGGCCTCCGCGTCGCTGCGCGGCACCCCGAGCAGCACCGCCGCCCCGGACCAGCCCAGCAGGTCGGTCGCCGCCCGGATCAGCGCCGGATGTCCGACGCACTCGAAGACGTAGTCGGCTCCCTGCGGCAGCAGGTCCTTCACCAGCGCGACCACGTCACCGCCGGAGGGGTCGACGAAGTCGGTCGCCCCGAACCGCCGCGCGACCTCTTCCTTACGCGGGTTGGTGTCGACCGCGACGATCCGCCCGGCCCGCGCGATCCGCGCGCCCTGGATCGCGTTCAACCCGATGCCGCCGACCCCGATCACCACGACCGTCTCGCCGATGCCGACCTTCGCCCGGTTCAGCACCGCGCCGACGCCGGTCAGCACCCCGCAGCCGATCAGCGCGGCCGAGGCCATCGGCACGTCCGCGGGGATCGGCACGGCCTGGACCTCCTTGACCACGACGCGTTCGGTGAAGACGGACGCGTTCGCGAAGGACGCCAGTTTCTCGACCGTGCCGTCGGCCGCCGTCCGAGTGAACGGCCGGCTCATCTTCCCGAACGTCGCCCGGCACATCGTCGGCCGGCCCGCACTGCACGCCGGGCACACTCCGCAGTGGTTGATCGTGGTCAGGCACACGTGGTCGCCGGGACGAACCCGGGTCACCGCCGCGCCGGCCTCCTCCACGACGCCGGCACCCTCGTGGCCCAGCACCGCCGGCCCGGGGAACGGAATGGTGCCGTTCACCACGCTCAGATCCGAGTGGCACAACCCCGCGGCGCCGATCCGCACCACGACCTCGTCCGCCCGCGGCCCGCGCACCTCGACGCCCTCGACGACCTCCAGCTTGCCGTTCTCGAAGACCGCGGCCCTCACCGCCCGCCCCCCTGCTCCTCGGCCGCTTTGCGCTCCTCGGTGGCCTTCGCGTACGCGGCCAGCTTCGCGATCATGGGCATGGTCTCCACCCCCACCGCCTCCGGCAGCCGCTTCGCGATCGACTCCGCGGTCCACGCCTCCTCGCCGTACATGGACCGGATCTCCTGAGGCTGATTCCAGACGGCGATCCGCCGGCCCGCCACCGTGTAGATCTGTCCGGTGACGTCGCGTGCGGCGTCCGACAGCAGATAGGCGACCAACGGGGCCACGTCCTCCGGCTCGCCCATCTCCGCCATGTCGAACGGCACGTTCGCGCTCATCCGCGTCCGCGCCACCGGCGCGACGGCGTTGGCGGTGATGCCGTACTTGCCCAGACCGAGCGCGGCACTCCGCACCAGGCTCACGATGCCGCCCTTGGCAGCGCTGTAGTTGGCCTGCGAGACGCTCCCGGCGTGGTTCCCGGAAGTGAAGCCGATCAGCGCACCGCCCCCCGTCTTCCGCATCACCGCGCTCGCCGCCCGGAACACTGTGAAGGTGCCCTTGAGGTGGGTCTCGATGACCGGGTCCCACTCCTCCTCGGCCATGTTGAACAGCATCCGTTCACGCAGGATGCCCGCGACGCACACCACGCCGTCCAGCCGCCCGTAGGAGTCGACGGCGGTCCGCACGATCCGCTCCCCGCCCTCCATCGTCGTCACCGAGTCGGCGCAGGCCACCGCCTGCCCCCCGCCGTCCCGGATCTCCTGGGCCACCTCGTCGGCGACCTCGCTGGACGGTTCCCGCCCGTCGATCGAGACCCCGTAGTCGTTGACGACCACGGACGCGCCCTCGGCAGCGCACCCGAGCGCCACCGCGCGCCCTATACCCCGTCCCGCACCGGTCACCGCGATGACCTTGCCCGCCAGGAAGTCCGCCACCTGTGTTCGCTCCTCGTATCCGAAGCCTACGAATCTGACGGCATGTTAGCTAAGGTTCGCACCAGTGGACAGCGCCAACTGACGCTGTGTCAGATATCACCCGCCGCCCTCCGGGAGCCCCCTGATGCCGATGCCCGAGCAGTTCACCGACCTGGCCGAGCGCGTCAACAACTGGGGCCGCTGGGGGGCCGCCGACGAACGCGGAACCCTGAACCTGATCACCCCGGAAGCCGTCGTGCGCGCGGCCGCCCTGATCCGCGCCGGCAAGCGGTTCTCCCTGGCTCTGCCCCTGGACGAGACCGGCCCCCAGATCGGCCTGATCCCCGGTCGCGACAACCCCCGGCGCACCATGATCATGGTCAACGCCCCGGTGATGGGCGACCGGCATGCCTTCCGCACCTCGGACGACCGCGTCGAGATGGGCCTGCAGGCATGCACCCATTGGGACGCCCTCGCCCACGCCTCCTATGAGGGACGCCTCTACAACGGCTTCGATCCCGAGAGCATCACCGAAGCCGGTGCCGCCCACTGCGGGATCGACAAGGCCGGAACGATCGTCGGCCGCGGCGTCCTGTTGGACGTGCCCCGGGCGCTGGGTGTGGAGAAGCTCGGCGACGCCTCCCAGGGCCACGCGCTGACCCCGGCCGACCTGGACGCGGCGGTGGAACTGGCGCGGGCCGAGATCCGGCCGGGGGACATCGTGCTGGTGCGCACAGGCGCGATGAAGGTGCTGAAGGCGGGGGACAAGGGCGGTTACTGCTTCCCGACCTCCGGGCCGTCGATGCAGACGGTGCCCTGGTTCCACGCCCACGACGTCGCCGCGGTGGCCACGGACAACATCGCGTTCGAGGTGTACCCGCCGGAACGGGACGACGCCCAGCTGCCGGTGCACCTGCTGCACCTGGTCGAGATGGGGATGCTGCAAGGCCAGAACTGGGACCTGGAGGTGCTGGCGGAGGACTGCGCGGACGACGGCGTGTACGAGTTCTTCCTCTCGGCCTCCCCGGAGCCGTTCACGCACGCCGCCGGCGCACCGGTGAACCCAGTCGCGGTGAAGTGACGCGTCACCCGACCAGAAGCACGATGATCGCGCCGGCGATGAGCCCCGGGCCGTAGGGGAACCGCTTCTTTCCGCGCCGCAGCATCGCCAGGGCGATGACGAGGGTGATGACGTAGGCGAGGAACGTGCCGTTGAACACGTGCACCCAATCGCGGGAGGCGAGCAGCATCCCGGCGACCGCTCCCAGCTTCACGTCCCCGAGGCCCAGGCCACCACGGGAAAGCGCGTAAAGCAGCATGTAGAACAGTCCGAGTGCCAGCCCGCCCTCCGCCTCGCTGAGGAGCCGGTGCGGGTGGTGTTCAGCGAGTGCCTCGGCGATGAGCGCGCCGACCACGGCCGCCGCGGTCGGCGCGGTCAGGGCGTTCGGAAGCCGCAGGATCGCGAAGTCGATGACGGCCAGGGCGACGGCGGTCGCCGCGAACGCGACGACGGGCAGCGTCGACCAGTGGGGGCCGAGCCTGACGACGACGCCGGCCTCCAGCAGCACCGTCCCGACGGCGATCAGGACCCGCCATCGACCGACGACCGGCTGCCAGGGGCGCACCTCGGCCTCGGCGGCCTCGGCGGCCTCGGATCCGCCGCTGATGCCCTCGCTGCCCTCGCCGCCTTCGCCGTCCAAGGTCGCGGCGTGCTCGCCGCCCGCTGCCGGCTCGCTTCCGTTCCCGATCAGCTCGACGACGTCTTCGCGGATCTCAGACACCTGGCACCGCCTGAAGCACGTCCCGCAGCAGCGCCGTCGTCTCCGACTGCAAGTCGATGCCCTCCCGATCCGCGTAAGCGATCAGCGTGTCAGCGTGCTGCCTCGCGCTCGACAAGTCGTTCAACGCCGCCAGCGCCGTCAGCAGGTCCCGGTAGAGCAGCTCCGACTCCGGCGCCGCCTGCAAGCCCCGATAGGCCGCACTCTGGGCACCGCGCGGGTTCTGCTCGTGCAAGCAGGCCTCCGCCACGTAGTGCGCGGTGTCGATGATGAGCGCCGTCATCTCGTGCCGCAGCGCCTCGGCCCACCCGTACCTCCGCAGCGGCGCGTCCTCGAACGGCCGTCCCCGGACCAGCCCGAGGGCGCTGACCAGCTCCCCGCCCTGCACCCGCTGGACGAACTCGAGCCAGTCGCACGTCACCGACGGGCCCATGGCGTAGCCGTGCGGGGTGACCCGCAGATGCTGCTCACCGTACGCGTCCGTCCCGAGCCACTCCCGCAGCCGGGCCACCTGCGCGTCGCGGATCGTCACCGCGCCCCGGCGCCCCGGCCACAGCTCCGCGGCGATCTGCGCCGCGGAGCACCCCGGGTGGAGCATCACGAACGCCGCGACCTCCGCCAGGTCGGCGGCCCGGCTGCCGGCCGTCGCGGCCGTGCCCGAGAGTTCGATCGGCCCGAGGATGTTGATCGAACGGCCCATCGCCGCCGGGTCGAACGAGTGCCGCTCCGCCTCCGCGGCCTTGCGCTGGTTCCAATAAGCGTTCTGCCACTGTCCGGGCTTCCGGCGCGCGGGGCTCTCCTCGACGCCCGACGCGACCGGTTCGAGTCCCAGCCCCGCCAGCCGATCCTCCGGTTTCGGCGGTGCTTCGAGGACCGAGCCGGCCTCCAGGACCGGTGTGGCCTCAAGGGCCGCGGCGGCTTCGAGAACCGCCCCCACCCCGCCGGCGACCCCGCTCCCGGCCAGCGCCCCCGGCCCGGCGAACGTCGTCAACCCCAGCACCTGCGGCTGCTGGGCCCGCGCCTGCGCGGCGTTCGGCACCGAGACGATGCTCTCGGTGTCCCCGCGCCCGTGCCACGGCGCCACCACGAGGTCGAACTGCGGCAGATTCGCCGGGTTCAACGCGTGCCGCGCGTGCTTGGCCGTACCCGGCCTGGGAAGCGGGGGCGGGCCCTCCGGCGTCGCACCGCCCGGCGCCGGCGGCAGGGCCTCGATCCGGAACAGGTCGTCGACCGCCACCTTGAAACGGTTCGCGTGCTTCGGTTCCGGCGTCGCCAGCGGTTTGGCCCGCGGGGGGTCGGCGGGCTCGGTCACGTCGGGCTCGTGCGGCCGGCCGTTCCCGACGACCGACCCCGCCTCGAGCGACGCCGGCTTCCGGTGCGGCAGGGCGCGCCGGACCGGGCCGGCCGGCAACTGCGGCCGTGTCGCGGTCGCTCTCACCGCCATCCCGCCGGCGCCGTCGCCGTCGCCGTCAGCCTGGGTCCTGAACGACCCGTCCCCGAACGATCCGTCCTGCTGCGCCGACTCCCATTCGTCATCCAGATCGACACCGGAGAGATCACGGACGATCGCGGCGTACTGCTCATCGCGCAGCGCCTGCATCCGGATCTTGATCCCCGGCCCGCCCGTCTGTGAAGGCGGCGTCTGGAACAAGGGACCTGCGACAGCCCACGGCGACAGCAGGTGATCCGGCTCCTGGACCACCGCCACCACCGCCATCGACGTCCGCTGCCGTCCCGACAGCAACTGCCGGAGCTGATAGGCGGATCGCGGATCCAACGGCACCGCCGACAGCAGCACATGGGTCTTCGTGATCTGCGCCAGCTCCGGGTCGGGATAGGTGCGCGCCTCCCTGAGCGAGACGTCGTGCTTGTCCAGCACCGCGTCCACCGTCGCCGACCACCGCGCCACCGCCTCCACCGCCCGGGGGAGGCTGTCGGTGTGGGTCAGGCACCCCGGCGTGAACAACGCCGGCAGCTCCGACCCGAACCCGACGAGCGTGACCTCCACCTGCTCGGCCCAGGTGCCGGTGGCCAGTTCCACGGCCATCGCGCGCAGCACGCCCACCGATTCGTTCACCGGCGCCAGCAGCGAGACGCCGTGCGTGGCCTCCAGATCGACGAGCACGGCGTCGTCTCCCTCGTCGAAGCCCAGCGACACCAGCGCCGGATACGGGGCCTGCGGCACCTGCGAGGCATGCGCCGTCAACGGGGCCCCGAGCGGGCACACCCACACGCCCGGCCGTTGCGCGTCCGCATAGAAGGGCGAGATCGGCGGCTCCGTCCGCGCCAGGTGGATCTCCAACCCATGAGGCTTCAACACGGTCGCGGTGATGTCCGGCAGGATCCGGTCCACCTCGGCCAGCTTCGTGCTGAGGGTCTTGAGCGCCGCGTCGATGAAGACCCGCCCGGTGGGGTTCTCGATGGTGCTCATCTCGAGTTCCCACCTGTCCGGCTGCCGCACCGCGATCCGTTCGCCGGGCTTGCGTCGCATGACCTTGCGAAGCCGCTTGGCGGCCAGCGTGCTGAGCAGTCCCGCGGCCAGAAGCCCGCCGATCGCGGCGATGGTCTTGCCGGACTCGCTCTCGGTCTGGCTGAAGGTCAGGGTCTCGGGTGCGGCCGGCTCCGCGGCCTGTTCATGTGGTTCCCGGCCCGGATCAGCGCCCTGCGGCCGACCCGGCACTGACGGCGCCCCGCCCGGCCCTGCTTGTGCGGGAGGCGTCGCCGGTGCCGGGCCGGCGGCGGAAGGGGGACCGGTTTCCGGGGCGGCTGCGGCGGGTGGCTGTGGCGAGTTCGTGGTGTGTTCCGGCGGTCCCTGGATCTGCGACAACGCCGTCGCCCCGGGCGGCGAGCCGACGTTCGCGTCATCCGGCAGGACCAGCACGTCACCCGGCCAGATCAGGTCGGCGCGCCAGATCGGCGGCCCGCCCGCCTGCGGCCGGCCCCGGTTCAGCTCGAACAACTCGTCCCAGCGGCGCGCGTCGCCCAGGACGTTCTTCGCGATCGAGCTCAGGCTGTCGCCCTGCCGCACGGTGTAGGTCTTCGTCCCGTTCGCCGACGTGGCAGGTGCGGAGGTCGCGGGTGCGGGTGCGGGTGTGGCCGTGGGGATGGGCGCCGTCCGCACATCAGAATGCTGATCCACTCCCTCCACCGCCGGATGCCCCATGTCGCTGGGCATGAACAGCACCCACCCCGACTGCAGGAACTCCGAGTAGTGGAAGACCGTCCCGCCGGGCATGACCCGCCCGTCGTTCAGCTTCGCGATGTCCGCGAAGCGGTTCGGATCCCCCAGTTGCTCCTGCGCGATCCGCCACAACGAGTCCCCCGGGCGCACCGTGTACGTCGGGTTGTCCACCTCGGCCTCCTGCGTCCGCGCCCCGTGCGCGACTCCGTACCCGCCGTCCCCGTGCACCATCACCTGGGTGGCCGTGACCCCGCCGCCGCCCGCGTGCAGATCCGCGGGCGCGTCCGCCATCGCCGCCACCGGCGACGCGACGATCACGACCGCCGCGGTGACCAGCGTCCCCACGCCGCGCTGCAGCCAGCCCAGTCCGGGCAGCCGGATCGCGGCCCGGTGCCGGACCTGCGCGACGATCTCCAGGAACACCGAAAGAAAGAAGAGGAACCAACCGACCCAGGCGGCCAGATAAAGGCCCTGGAGAAAGAGATGCCCGTCGTCGGGACGCTTCAACGCGGCCCACATCACCGACGGTTTCACGACGGTGGTCGGCAGCAGATCCCGCCCGAACGCGAATAGCGCCGCGGGTACTCCGAATGTCAACACCATCAAGGTGAAGAGCGAAGCCAGGCCGGTCGCCGCCCCGGTGTCCGCCCGCCCCGGCCGCCCCGGGTGAACCGGGTGAACCGGGTGAACCGGCTGCTCCGCAGACGGTCGCTGCCCCTGCGCTGTCCGAGTACCCATATGACTCAGCCCCCTGCGTCAGTGACGCCCTGTGTCAGTTTGACTGTCGCGTGCCCGATGTATTTGCCGTCAAACCCGAATGCCGAGAGGAAGGCCACCGGCCGATCCACTTCGACGGTGACGGAAAGCGAGTCCCGGGTGGGAGACAATGTGATGTCCGTCAGCGTCATGGTGTAGCCGTTTCCCGCGGCGTTCACGAGGTCCGCATAAGGCTGGGCACAGGTCATCGCCTTTGTCGGATTGGGGATGACCGCCGTGCCCTTGATGAGGAAGGTGCTGACGCTCACGCACTGCGCCGCGGTGCGTCCGGCCTCGGCGGCGAGGTCGTCCGCGGTCTGCACGGAGCCGACGCCCCGGCCGCCGTCCCAGACGAACCCGATGAACGCCAGCATCATGCCGCCGAGGATGACGGTGACGATCGTGATCGCCCCGGCGTCGGCCTGGAGCCCGCGGAGTCGGCTCAGCATCCGCTGACCGCTTTGCACCGGTAGGGATCGAGAGGGCTGTACGCCGTCTCCGTCACGGTGAGGTCCGTGCTGAAGATGCCGAGCAGCCACTCCGACTTGAGGGTGCACGTCGCCTGGAAGGCGAACATCGCGCCCGCCGGGGCGCCGTTGACCGCGATGGAATCCGGCGATCCCGGTACCGTGTCGAAGCCCGTCAGTATCGGGGTCCCCTGCGGCGAGTCGCAGTGGATGTTGTTGCTCGGCAGCGTGCCGCCGGAGCTGTCGGCGACCAGCTGTGCCCAGGTCGCGGTCGAAGCGGTGGTCGCGAGGTCCTTGGACCGGCTCATCGATCCCGAGCGCGCGGCGGCCTGCACGGCCTGCTGCACCGCCTCATGGAACGTCGCGATCCGGCCCAGGACCACCGCGACCGTGATGAGCAGGATGATGACCGGCGCGATGATCACGGCCTCGATCGTCGCGCTGCCGGTGTCGGCGGGCCCGGGGCCCTGGCCGCGGCGCTGTCTCATCGTCGTCATCCATGCGTGAAGATCTCAGGGTTCGCGATGGCGGTCCTGGAGATCGGGAGGATCAGGGGTGGGATGAAGGGCAGGGGCTCCTCGTCCGCGGTCACCACGAACTGGATCTGCCCCTGGGCGGTCAGGCCGCCGCCGGGCGCCTGCGCGTCGACGGTCCGGAGGCGGCTGCCCCCGTTCTGGACGAGATAGTCGACGGCGGCGGTGCGGCCGTCGGCGATCGCCGTGGCCTGCGGGACGCCCGCGCCGAGTTCCACCGCCGTCCGTCGCGCGCCGACCTGCGCCGCCGCCAGCGCCACCTGCGCGGTGTAGTGGTACATCGCGGCCTGGAACACCAGCATCAGCGCGGCGAAGAAGACGGGGAACACGATGGTGATCTCGAGCGTGGACACGCCCTCGTCCCCTCGTGCGATGCGAGGGCCCTTCCACAGCCGTTCGATCATCATCGTGTTCCCTCGTGCCGCTCGATCAGGGCGCAGGTGTGGTGCCGGAGGTGGCTATGTTCCCCTTGTCCTTGTTCCAGATGGTGTTGAAGGCGGCGACGAGCAAGCCGGCGGCTGCGATCAGGAACCCGCCGATGATCACCATCTCCAGCGTGGTGACGCCCTCGTCCTCCTTGCGCCACCTCTGCAGCGCGCCCTGGAACATGGCCCAATGGAGCCGTAGGCTCTGGATTTCCTGGTAGAGCATCCTCTTCTCCTCGGTTCGATGTGTGTGTACCGATGTGTGGTGTGCTCCCCCGCTCAGCGGGCGTTGAGGATCTCGACGACGGCCGGGTAGCCCATCATGATCATGATGACCAGGCCCATGCACGTCACCGGAACCACCATGCGCTCGCTCCGTGCGTTCGCCACGGCGCGCTCCTCGGTCAGGACCGCGTCGCCGAGGCTGTCGGCCTGCGCGGTCAGCCGCTGGAACACGGCCGTGCCCTCCTCGCTGGCCGAGCGCAGCGTCTGGGCCGCCTCGACCAGGTGCATGACACCGAGCTCGGTGCCAAGTTCCTCCAGGGCCTGCCACGGTGTCGTGTTCGACATCTGCGAGGCCAGCAGCGTCGCGCGGATGCGGTGCAGCACCCACGAGTCGCCGACCGCGGCCGCCTCTGACATCGCTTGGACGATGCCGAGGTTCGCGCGGCGCTCGAGCGCGACGTTGATCAGGTAGGCGTGCAGGACCTTCTCGAACTCGGTCCGCGCCCGGGCCGCCTGGCTCTTGACCTCCAGGTCGGGGCCGAAGAAGCACAGCGCGCCCAGCAGCAGGGCGAACCCCGCCGGGATCGCGAGCGAGAGGTGGACCTTCGCCGCCGTCATCAGGATGGTGAAGACCAGCGGGAGCAGCAGCCCGAGCGCCCCCATGCCGATCTTCTGCGCGGTGTGCGCCGTCGCGTTCCGGCCCAACATGGCCAGGTCCTCGGGCGGCGCCAGCATCAGGCCGCTGCCCTGGATCCAGGTCAGCAGGCCCTCGGGCAGGATCGACTTCCCCTTCGAGCCCTCACCCGTGCGCGGGTGGCCCGCGGTCGGCGTGGCCTCCCGCAGCGGCGCGTTGAGCCGTTGCACCGCCGACCGGAGCTCCGGTGGTGGACTGGGCAGCAGCTGTGCGACGACCAGGGTCAGGCCGCCGCCCGCGGCGATCCCGGCCACGATCGGGCCCACGAGGCTCATGAACCGCCTCCCATCCCGAAGACCTTGCCCTGTTCCTCGGCCGGCGACCGGGCCGCGTCCGCGCCGAACAGCCGGGGCTCCGGCGCCAGCCGCGCGATGGACCGCGCCCACATCAGACAGCCCAGGAACATCGCGACGAAGATCAGGAACGCCACCTGACCGGCCGCTGTGCGGTAGCTCGCCACGAAGTTGACCTGTGTCAGCGGCGCGCTGAAGAACATCAGCAGCCCGATGATCGTCACCCACCGCGCCGTCGACGCGGGCCGGGCCCGGTCGGCCTCCAGCTCCTGCCGGACCTCCACCCGCTTCTTGACCATCGCCGCGAGCCCGTCCAGCGACTCGGCCAGCCCCTCGATCGACCGCCCGGAGACCATGATCAGCTTCTGGCAGGCGAAGTCGTAGGTCCCGTCGCCGATCTCCTCGGCGAAGGCCATGATCGCCGAGCTGGTGGGCATTCCGGCGGCGATCGCTGCGGACATCCGCCGCAGCTGCGGGGCGATGGCGTCGACGTCCCGCGCCGAGACGGACAGCGCCTGGTCCAGCGAGATGCCCGCCCGCATCCGCGCCGCGACTCCCCGGATCCACGCGTCCAGCGCCCGCAGCCGCGCGGTCTGCTCCTTGCGCGACCGGTCCGGCAGCACCAGCACCGGCACCACGACGACCAGCGCCATCGCGGCCAGCCCGAACACCGGCACCCGCGTCACCAGCCAGGTGGCGGCCCCGATGATCACCGACCCGAAGCCGACCGCCTGCCGCCGCTCCCGGGCGTGCGGCCCGTCGGCGGGCGCCACGAAGTTCCCGAGCCGGGTCAGCGGACCGTCCTTGATCGGCCGGGCCGCACCCGGAGCCCGCTCCTCGCGCGCGATCAGGCCGGTGACGAAGAGCAGCAGACCGACACCGACGCCGCAGCCCGCCGCGAGGGCGATCATGTCACTGGAGTCCATGGTCGCCTCCGATCCGGTCGGCGCGGCCGGCGGGTTCGATGCGACCGGCGTGACCGGCACGATCGGCACGGCTGGCACGATCGGGACGGCTGACGTGGTCGGCGTGACTAGCACGATCGGCGCGACTGGCACGGCTAACGCGACTGGCACGGCTAACGCGACCGGCACGGCTAACGCGACCGGCCGGCGACATGGTCAAATCACCGATGTCCACGTTCGCCTCCGCCCCGGTCGCCCTGGTCGCCGCGTTCACCGCGTTCGCCGCGTTCGCCGCGTTCACCACGGTCGGCGCGCCAGCTTCGGCCGGTCCGGTCGTAGCTCTGCCCACCGCCCCGGCCGTTCCCGTCCTCGCCGTCGGCGTACCGGTCGATGCGCTGCCGGTCCTGCAGGTACTGGCGGTCGAACTGGTCCTGGTCCGGTACGCGGCCGGCCTGTTCGCGATTGGTGGTGTGTTCGCGGTAGGCGGCCTGGTCGCGGTAGGCGCTCGCCGCCACCGGGTTGCCCATGCCCTTGAAGGGCGCCGCCACCGTCTCCGCGCGGTGCTGCGCCGGTGACGCCGCCTGGGCCTTCTGCTGTTGCTGTTGCTGCGCCGTGCTGCCGCCGACGCCGGCCAGGCTCCAGCTGTCGTTGCCGTGCAGCAGCCAGTTCGGGTCGAAGCCGGCCTTCTGCAGGCGGGTCATCTTCTCCGGGCGGTGGGCGAACACCGCGCGGCCGTCGGCGCCGGGGGCGAACACGTCGGTGGCCGACGGGTTCATGCCATCGCCCATGCCGTTCACCTCGACGATCTGGTCGACGTAGCGGCGGGCGCCGCGGGTGTTCTGGACGCCGGCCGCGGAGTCGGCGTCCATCTGGACGTTCACGATGTAGTGCAGGGACTCGGCGGCGAGCTGTACGGCCGAGTCGCGGGTCATGTTCGTCCTCGTGCACAGGGTGACGAAGCGGCCGAACACGTCGCGGGCGGAGTTGGCGTGCATCGTGCACAGCGAGCCGCGGCCGCCGGTGGACACCGCCTCCAGCATCGCCACGACCTCGGCGCCGCGGATCTCGCCGACGATCAGGCGGGTGAAGTTCATGCGGAGCGCGACCTCCATGATGTCGGTCAGCGTCACCTCGCCGGCGCGGCGGCCGTTGTAGCCCTTCTCGGCGGTGCCGACCAGCGACTGGTACGCGACCATGCGCGGGTGCCGGCCGACCTCGTCGAGGTGCAGTTCGTACTCCGTCTCCAGCGTCGCGTAGCGCTCCATCGGCGGGATCTCGGCCGCCATCGCGCGCAGCAGCGTGGTCTTGCCGGAGTTCAGCGGGCCGGTCACCACGATGTTGCAGTTGGCCAGCACGGCCGCCCGCAGGAAGGCGGCGATCGCGGGCGAGATCATCCCGCGCCCCACCAGGTCGTCCAGCGTCACGTCGACGACCCGGTGCCGCCGGATCACCAGGTTCGGCCGCTTGCAGGTGCCGATCGTGGCGGTGAGCCGCGCCCCGTCCTCCAGGGTGAGGTACAGGTTCGGGCTGTTCGCCGACAGGGTCCGGTTCTGCTTCGCCGCCCAGTACTGCAGGTCGCTCAGCAGCGCCTCGTCGGTGTCCGCGATCGCCGGGGCGCGCTCCACGCGGCCGTCGCTGTAGACGACGTAACCGTCGTCGCAGCCCCGGAACTCGATGTTCTCGATGTCGGGGTGCTCCAGCAGCGGGGTCAGCCGGCCCATCCCGAACACCGACGCGCTCACCGCGCGGCGCATGGTGTGCTGCTGGGTCTCCGACGGCGCCAGGCCCCGCGAGATGGCCCGCGCGTACCAGGAGTTGACGGCCTCCTCGATCATCGCCATACCGAAGGCGCGCCGCTGCTCCTCGGTGCCGACGTCGCGCGCCGGGAACTGCTCGGTGATCCGGTCGCGGACCTGTTTGCGCAGCAGGTCGACGGCGGTCCAGTCGATGTCGGCGAAGGCGTTGATGTCGCCGGCGGCCGCGCCCCGGTGGCCGGCGGTCCCGGCACCGGCGTAGGTGCTCGTGCCGCGGCGGTCCAGCTGCCGGCCGGGCGCGGGCTGGAAGGACGGGCTGAGCTGGGCGTGCTGCCCCGACTGGCTGAGTTGCGCGTGCTGACCGGATTGACTGAGCTGCGCGTGCTGCCCCGACTGGTCGGGCGCCGCGGGCAGGCCGGCCGGCTGCCGGGTCGCGGGCCACTGCGGGTGCGACTCGGTGGAGACCGGGAACTGCGCGCCGTTGACCACCGGTGTGGCCGCCTGGCCGGGATGCATCGTGGGCGGTCGCAGTTCCCTGACGGGGGCGAGCGGCGGCTCCGGCCGGTGCTGGCCGGTCTGCCCCTGCGCCTGGCCCGGCCCCAGCCCGGGTCCGTGCCCCTGCCCCGGATTCGGCCGGGCCTCCCACGGCGGCGCCTCGGGCGCCGGGAGCGAGACGCTCTCACGGTTCAGGAACGCTATGGCGTCGCGCAGACCTGAGCCCTGCGCGCTGCGGCCGGCGTTGTGTCCTCCGGAGCGCAGCCGCCCGGAGAACCGGTTGTCCGCGCTCTTCTCACTGCGGTCAGCCGACATGGGCCGCCTCCCCGTAGCCGGCGGGCAGCGACAGGTGCCCGGTGCGGGCGGCCGGCGCGGGCCGGCTCAGCTGCTGGTCGATCGATGCCTGCAGGACCCTGACATCCCGCATGTAGGCCGAGCGCAGATAGCCGCCGGGCAGATGGCGGCGGCCCAGCAACTCGGCGCCGACCCGTTCGTCGTGGCGCACCTCGGCGATGGTGTCGATCTCCAGCGTGTGCTGGATCGCCTTACGGCTGTTGTGGCGCTGCGACGACGGCGGACGCACCACCGCGGCCAGCCGCCAGCGCGGGTCGGCGTAGGGACGCGCGGCCATCAGCTGCACGGTCAGGTTCTGGACGGCGTCGTGCGCCGCGCGGATGTGCTCCAGGTGGTCGCCGGTCAGCACCAGCACCAGGTCGGCGTTGCGGATCAGCGGCAGCGGGGCGTACGGCGAGTGCAGCGAGCCGCAGTCCACCAGGACGTCGACCGGCCGCCGCTTCACGATCAGCGACGGCAGCAGGTGCGAGAGCGGCTCCCACAGCGCGGCCACGCCCGCGGCCTGCGCCGGGACCTGGACCCCGGCCAGCAGCCGGGCCTCCGATCCAGGGCTCAGCGGCTGCACGAAGTTGTAGACCTGCTGGGTGATGTCCGCGCGCTGGTGGATCGCGGCCAGGCCGAGCAGCCCCTTCGTCAGGTCGCCGGCGCCCTGCTGGTAGCCGGCGAGGATGTCCCCGTAGCGGGGGTCGCACTCGGCCACCAGTACCGGGCGCGGCCAGATCTCCGCCAGGGCGACCGTCGTCGTGGTCACCCCCGGCGCGTTCTTGGCCGACAACAGGCAGATCATCACCATGGTCCCGTCGATCCGTCCCGTCGCTACTGGCCGCTCGGCGGGACGATGACGCCCAGCCGCTGCTCGTCCGCGAACAGCTCGATGTTCGCCGCCTCCGCCGGGTCGACGGCGAACGTCACCTTCCCGGGCGCGCCCGCGGCCGACTGGGTCAGGCTGACGACGGTGACCTTGAACGTGGCGGTCTTCGATCCCGACAGCACGTGCGCCCCGGCCGAGTCCGGAACCACCGTGTACTTGCCGTTCGCGTCGCCGATGACGCCGTTCGCCACCAGGACCAGCTTCTTGCCGGGCGCGATGCCGGACGGCATCAGGATGTCCTTGAGGTCGACCACGACCAGCGAGGTCCCGGGCGGCGTCGGCGGCGCCGTGGAGACGTCGGCCGGGTTGAGCAGGGCCCCGGCGTGCAGCTGCGTGGTCGCCGACATGGTGAGCACCGTCGGCTCCTGGTCGGAGGCGACGTACCGGACACCGGTGGTGTTCAGCGCCACCTGCACCGTGGTCAGATCATCCGCGGTGATCTTGGTCCCGTACGGCACGTCCTTGGCCAGCATCAGCACCGAGCTCTTGGCCGCGGCCTGGTGGTTCCAGAACACGAAACCGACCGCCGAGGCACCCATCAGGGCGACACCGAGGGCCAGGACGGCGGGCTGCCGCCGGGCCTTCGGAGGGTCGGGCTGAACGAACGGCGTGGGCGTGAAGTTCCCGCCCGTCGGCGGTGTCGCGGTTCCGGTGCGCATGGTCGGTGCTCTTTCCCGATTGGCGGACCGTCGGCGGGCGGGGGTGCCGGGGCCGGGACGGTCGGTGCCGTGCTGTGGGGCGGTACGGGGATGGTGCCGGGGGCGGTGCCGGGGGCGGTGCCGGGAGTGCGTGGGTGGTGCCGCTTGCCTATGGAGTTCTAACCACTCGGAGGGTAATTCAGTCCTCTGATATTTACACCGACTGGTTACGGACTGGTGGCCAATGCCTGGATTTCTCCCACTCTTATCGGAGTGGAGGCTGTATCGACGGTCCCCGCGTATTTCGCTCCCGCCAGCAATGTCGGCGCGGCGCCGTCCACCGTGCACTCGATGTGCCAGGTGACGGTGGCTTTGAGGTTGTAGACCCCCGCGGCCACCGGCCCGCCCCCCTTCACGTAGAACGGCGCCGTGAAAGTGTTCACGCAGGCGTTCGGTGCGTCACTGGCGGTGGGATCGAAGGCGATGTCGTAGGGAATCCCGTAACCCTTGCCGGGGCTCGGGCTCGCCGTGCCGTTCCCACAGGTGAAGGCCGGGCCGCCGGGCACGTCGGTGGTCCAGGCGACCTTGTCGATCACCGCCCGGTCGATCACGACGTGGGAGGGGCCGCCGGCCACCGGTGTGATCGTCGTCTGCAGGGCCGGCGGCACGCCTTCGAGCCAGAGCCAGGTCGGCATGCCGACCACTTCGAGCACCGGCTTCGGGGCCGCCGGATTCTGCTCGGGCGTGAGGCCCACCGTGAGCTGGCCGGGGATGAACTTCGCGGCGATCGTGTCGCCCTGGTTCGTCTCCGTGGTGGGGACGTCCGTCGTGCCGGGCGGAAGGACGTTGGTCGTCGACGGCAACGCCGTGATCGTCGGCAGCACCGCCTGCCGCGCGGCGGCCGCCGGCGGCGTGTGCGGTAATCCGCCGTCCTTGGCCGGCGCGCCGGTGTCCTGATTGAACGGCGCGGCCATCCCGGTCGTGTTAGCGTTGCGCGACGCGCAGCCGGAACCGGCGAGCGCGACCGCGAGGACGGCAGCGGACAGCGCCGCCGGGCGTGGCGTGATGCCGCCGACGCCGCGACGCTCCGTTGCGCTGCTGCGACGCGCCGTCATCACCGGTGCTCCCGAGATCGCGGTTGCTGCTGAGCTGGGAAGTCGTCTTCGTTACGCTAGGGATCCAGGTATAGGCGCAGCGTTGCGGAGTGTCAATATTCGTAGTCAGTCAACGCCTGAGTGTGTACGAGCACGTACTCACACCGCCGCCGGTGTGCGGCCGTCGACAAGGTGTGACCAGGTGGGACCGTGGCGGGATTTCTCTTATAGGGCTTCGGAAATCAGGTCCGCGTGTTCGGCGGCGCGGCCGTAGGCGAGGGACAGCGCCCACGCCCGCTTCAGGAAGTAGTGCAGTCCCATCTCCCAGGTGCAGCCCATTCCGCCGTGGACCTGGATCGCAGCCCTCGCGTTCCCCACCGCCGCGTCGTCGGCGAGGATTTTCGCCGCGGACACCGCGGTCGCGGCGGCCGGCAGGTCGGCGCCGTCGCCGTCGGCGCGGTCGTCGTCGAGCAGCACCGCGGCCGCGTGCACCGCGGCGCGGGCCAGTTCGGCGCGGGCGAACATGTCCGCGCACAGGTGCTTGACCGCCTGGAACGAGCCGATGGCGCGGCCGAACTGCGCGCGCTGCTTGGCGTACGCCACGGCGCGCTCGGTCAGCACCGCCGCCATGCCGACCTGGTACGCGGCCGTGAGCAGCGCGCCCTCCCGCAGCAGCGCGTCGGCGGCCGCCGCGTCGCCGACGATCTCGCCGCGCAGCGGCTTCTGGCTCAGCCGGTGCAGCGGGACGCACGGGTCCACCGGGTGCGGGACCGGATCGGCGCGCAGCTCGATCGGCTCCACCCGCAGCACCTGGCTGTGACCGGGGAAGGCGTGGGCCTCGCCGTCGACGGCCTCGACGACCAGGAGCGCGTCCAGCGCGTCCAGGTGCTCCAGGTAGCAGGCACCGCTTGTCAGATCGCTGAGCCCGACGCGGTGCCGGCCGCTCGCGTACTCCGGCAGTAGCGGCGCCGCCAGCGCGGTGGCGGTGTACGGGCCGGTCGCCAGCCCGCGGCCCAGCTGCTCGAAGACGTGCACCGCCTCGGCGTGCCCGAGCCCGAGCCCCCCGGCGTCCTCCGGCACCCGCAGCCCGAACACGCCGAGCTCGGCCAGGTCCCGCCACAGCGCCACGTCCACCCCTCCGGCGCCGGGCTCGGGCCCCTCCTCGCCGGGGGTTCCCGGACGGGGGTGCTTGCCCAGCACGTCGCGCACCGCGCCGGCCAGTGCCAGCTGGTCCTCGGTCGGCCGGAAGTCCATTACCGCCCGCCCCCCTTCGCGGCCGCGGCCGTCGCCGACGGCTCCTTGGGCAAGCCGAGGATCCGCTCGCCGATGATGTTGCGCTGCACCTGCGACGTGCCCGCCGCGATGGTGTAGGCCAGGGACCTGAGACGCTCGTAGCCCGGCTCGCCGTCGTACGTGAAGTGCTCGTCGTCGAACGCCAGCGCCTCCCGCCCGCGCACCTCGGCGTGCAGGTCGTCGAGGTGCTGCCGGGCCTCGGAGAACCTCAATTTGAAAACTGAGGAACCGGGTCCGGGAACGCCGCCCGCGCCGTGTTCGGCCTCTGAGACGTTGCGCTTCACCAACGCCCACAGGGCGTCGAACTCCGCCGCCAGGCGGGCGATCCGCCGACGGATCTCGGAGTCCTCCCACGTGGCGTTCTCCCGCGCCAGGGCGGCGATCTCGGCCAGCCGGCGCCGGGCCCACACCACCTCGGAGACGAAGCCGGTGCCGCGTTCGAAGGCGAACGTCACCATCGCGATCCGCCAGCCGTCGCCCTCCGCGCCCACCCGGTTCGCGACCGGGATCCGGACGTCCTCGAGGATCATCTCCGAGAACTCCGTCGAGCCGCCCGCCGTCATCAGCGGGCGCAGGGTGATGCCCGGCGTGTCCATCGCCATGATGAGCCAGGTGATGCCCTGGTGCTTCGGGCCGTCGGGCGGCCCGGTGCGCACCAGCAGCTCGCAGAAGTCGGCGACCTCCGCGTGCGAGGTCCAGATCTTGCGGCCGGTGACGACATAGTGGTCACCGGTGCGGTCCAGCACCGCTCGCGTCCGCAGCGCGGCCAGGTCCGAGCCGGCGTCGGGCTCGGAGAAGCCCTGGCACCAGATCTCGTCGCCGCGCAGGATCGCCGGGATGTGCCGCTCGCGCTGCTCCGGTGAGGCCTCCGCGATCAGCGTCGGCCCGGCGTGTAGCAGGCCGACGAAGTTCACGCCGACGTACGGAGCGCCGGCCAGCTCGGACTCCTCCAGGAAGATCAGGTGCTCGGTCGGGGTCGCCCCGCGCCCGCCGTACTCGGCGGGCCAGTTGAGCCCGGCGTAACCGGCCTGGTGCAGCAGGGCCTGCCAGTGGGAGTCGTACGCCCGCCGCGCCTGCCAGTCGTCCTGGGACGGCTGCGGATCCAGGGTCGGCAGGACCGTCCGGAGCCAGGCGCGCAGGTCCTCGCGGAACCGCTGTTGGGCCGGTGTGTCGCGCAGCTGCACGGCGGACTCCTCGAAATCTGACGGACCGTCAGGTGAGCGTATTGCGGAAGATCCCGGCCGACAAGACCCGCTGCCGATCTGATGCCGGGTCAGTTACCGTGCCCGCATGCCTCTGGATCTGAGAGCCCTGCTGGAACCGTCCCGGTGCGCCGTCGTCACCTCCGAGCTGCAGAACGGCGTGATCGGGGAATCCGCTTTGTTCCCGGAGCTGGCCCGGCTGGCCCGGCGCCGGCTGCCGGCCATGGTGCGGGTGGTGGACGCGGCGCGCGCGGCCGGCGTCCCGGTGATCCACGCGACCGTCCACCGGCGCGCCGACGCCCGGGGGGCCAACACCAACGCCCGGCTGTTCGGCGCGGCGCTGAAGGCGGCGCGCAGCGAGGGCTTCGAGGATCTGCTCCCCGGTTCGCGGGCGGCCGCGGTCGTCGACGAGGTCGGCGTGGCGGACACCGACATCGAACTGCCGCGGTTCCACGGCCTGGGGCCGATGTACGACTCGGGCCTGGCCGCCGTCCTGCGCAACCTCGGGGCGCGCACGGTCGTCCCGGTGGGCCTGTCGGTGAACGTGGCGATCACGAACCTGGTGATGGACGCCGTCAACGCCGGATTCGACGTGGTGCTGCCCCGGGACGCGGTGGCCGGCGTGCCCGGGGAGTACACCGAAGCGGTGATCGACAACACCCTGGCGGTGCTGGCCGTGGTGACGACCAGCACCGAGCTCCCGAAGCTCTGGCCGGCTCAGCCGCCGAGCTGAGCCTCGCGCTGGCGCTTCGTCGAGTGCACCGGGTCGGTGTCGAACCGCGGCAGCACGTGCCGGCCGAAGGTCTCCACCGACTCGATCGCCACGTCGATCGGCATCGCCGTGGACAGCATCCCGAACACCAGCTGGTCGGCGCCGATCGCGCGCACCGCCTCGACCGCGGCCGCGACCTCCTCGGGCGTGCCGACGCACATCTGCTTGGCCTGGATGATCGCGTCGAGGGTGGGGACGTCCATCTCCGGGATCTTGCCGCCGAGGTCGTCGACCCACTGCGGCCGCGGGAACGTGTCGAGGTACTTCCACAGCAGCGTCTGGTGGTAGCCGGAGCCCATGGAAGCGGCGACCTCGCGGGCGCGGCGGCCGTCCTCCAGGCACATCAGCTGCGACGTGATCATCACGTTGTTGTTGATGTAGCCGCCGACCGGGTTCTCGCAGCGCTCGATCTCCTCCTTGTAGACGGCGATGAGCTTGGCGAGGTCGTCCATCGAGGCCTGAGCGAAGCAGAGCACGCCGATGCCCATCTCGGCGGCCTTCTTGAACGTGCCCGGCGAACCGGCCGCGACCCACAACGGCGGGTGCGGGTCGGTCAGCGGCTTGGGCAGGACGTTGCGGGTGGGCATGGAGAAGAAGCGGCCGTCGAAGGAGTAGTCCGTCTCCTTCCACATGCGCACGATCTCCGGCAGCGTCTCGTCGACCATCTCGCGGGTCAGCTCCGGCTCCTCGATGCCGAAACCGCGCTGCTCCGTGGTCGAGGAGCCACGGCCGACCCCGAACTCGAACCGGCCGCCGGACAGGTGGTCGAGCATCGCCACCTTCTCCGCGACCCGGGCCGGGTGGTTGACCGGTGGGGTGATGTTGAAGATGCCCGAGCCCAGGTGGATGCGCTCGGTGGCGGCCGCCAGGTAGCCGAGGAAGGCCTCGTTCGCCGACAGGTGGGAGTACTCGTCGAGGAAGTGGTGCTCGGTGGCCCACGTGTACTTGAAGCCGGAGCGGTCGGCCGCCTTGACGAGCTCGATCTCGTCCTTCAGGCGCGACGCCTCGGTGAGGTCCGGGTGGTCGCGCGGTACGTACAGGCTGTTGAAGAGGCCGAACTCCACGGTGGGCTCCTAGTCGTCGTCGTGGCGGCGTCTGCATCTGACGCACCGTCAGATATCGTACTGATCGGCTTTGCGGTCGCAAGGGGTACGACCGGGGACGGCTCTTCCCCCCGATGGCGGTCCGGGGTAGAACTGACCCACCGTCAGATCCGATGAGGAGGCGCAATGCTCGACGCACGGAGCCTGTGGGACCTGATCGAGCTGCGCGCCGAGGCCGCTCCCGGACGGGAGCTGCTGGTGGACTCCGGCGGCTCGCGGATGACGAACGGCGAGTTCCGGGACGCGGCGCTGCGGACGGCGGCCGGCCTGTACGGCCTCGGCGTGCGCGCCGGGACCGTGGTGTCCTGGCAGCTGCCGACCTGGAACGCAGGCTACGTCCTGATGGCCGCGCTGTGCCGCCTCGGGGCGGTGCAGAACCCGATCATCCCGATCTACCGGGACCGCGAGGTCGGCTTCATCGTGCGGCAGATCCGGCCGGAGGTCGTGATCACGCCCTCGGAGTTCGGCGGCTTCGACTTCGCCGCGATGATCGCGCGGCTCACCGAGGGGACCGGGACGCGGCACGTGGCGGCGGACCGGACGCTCCCGGAAGGGGACCCGGCGGTCCTGCCCGCGTATCAGGCCCCGCAGGAACGCGAGCTGCGCTGGTACTTCTACAGTTCGGGGACCACCGCCGACCCCAAGGGTGCGCGACACACGGACGCCGCGATCCTGGCCGCGGCCCGGGGGATGCACTCGTGCCTGGAACTGACCTCCGAGGACATCAACGGGATGGCGTTCCCGTTGACGCACATAGCCGGGCCGATCTGGCTGGGCGCCTCGTTGATGGCCGGGGCGTCGAACGTGCTGCTCGACCGGTTCGACCCGGCGGCGGCCGTGGAGCTGTTCGGCCGGGAGAAGGTGACGCTCGGCGGCTCCGGGACGCCCTTCCACCTGGCGTATCTGAAGGCCCAGCGCGAGTTCGCGCTGACGCATCCGGGGGAGCGGGCGTTCCCGACCTTCCGGCTGTGCAACGGCGGTGGCGCGCCGCGTCCGGCGACGCTGCACGCGCAGATCCGGGACGAGGTCGGCGGGCTGGGTGTGATCGCGGGCTGGGGGCTGACCGAGGCGCCGATCCTGACGATGTCGACCGTGCACGATCCGCAGGCCGCGCTGGACGACTCGGAGGGGCGGCCGATGCCCGGCGTGCGGCTGCGGGTCGTGACGCTGGAAGGGAAGCTCGCCGAGCCCGGCGAGGAGGGGGAGCTGCGGGCCAAGGCGCCGCAGATGATGTTGGGCTACGTGGATCCGGCTCTGGACGAAGATGCCTTCGACGTGGACGGCTACTTCCGTACCGGGGACCTGGGGACCATGGACGCGGACGGCTTCGTGCGGATCACCGGCCGGCTGAAGGACATCATCATTCGCAAGGGCGAGAACATCTCCGCCAAGGAGATCGAGGACCTGCTGTTCACCCACCCGCGGGTGGCCGACGTCGCGGTGATCGGGCTGCCGGACGCGGAGCGGGGCGAGCGGGTGTGCGCGGTGGTCGTCGGCGGCGAGGGTGCGGCGGCGCTGGAGTTCGTGGAGATGGTGGAGTTCCTGCGGGGCGCCGGGCTGATGACGCAGAAGCTGCCCGAGCAGCTGGAGGTCGTGGACGTGCTGCCGCGGAACCCGACCGGCAAGGTGATCAAACGTGACCTGGTCGCCCGGTTCCGGGACTGACTCCTATATATAGGACACACCCGGAACGTAGAGCACGGACAGTCGGCGCTCCGGCTCCCGCGCCGCGAACTGCTCGAGCAGCGTCGCGAAGGCCCGGTCGGCGACGGCGATCCGGATGCCCGGCGGACAGGTCCTGAGCCATGCCTCCACGGTGTCCAGCGCGGTCCGGGCGTCCTGGGGCAGCGGCCGGTCCGCCGCGTCGGCGGGCAGCCGGTTCAACAGATGGAGCGGCAGGTCCACACGGCTGACGCCTGGGGCCAGCACGGGATGGAGGAAATCCGCCGGGTCCAGAGGAGCCAGGTCGATCAGGCCCGACGCATGGTCGATCGCGATCCCGGCCATGGTCAGCAGCCAGCTCTGACGGGCTGTGCCGAAGGCGAAGACGGTCGGCACGCCGTCGCCGAACACCCCGCCCGCGCGGGCGTAGGCGGTGGCGTGGTCGGCCTTCCAACTCGGACCGATGTGCCCCCGGGACCAGACGACCATCATGCTCGTGCCCTGAGGCTCGTACGCGCTCCGCTCCCCGTGGGCGGACATGGGGAATCCGTTGGTCAGGGCCAGAGGCAGTGCGATCGAGACGGCGGCGAGGACGGCCTCGGTGCGGCGGGGGACGGGGCCGCCGACGAGGAACAGCCCCAGCGCGCCGATCCCGCACAGGGCGACCACCCATGCCGCGTCGACCAGTTTCGAGCTGTAGTACTGCGGGGCTCCGGCGCGGATCCGGCCGTCGAGCTCCGCGGCGACCGCGATCGCGAAGGACGCGCCGGCGCTCACGGCCGAGGCCCGCCACACCGGCGAGCGGCGGCCCGGGCGCGTCAGAACGGCCGCGACGGCCACCAGGACCAGCACGATCGACGACCCCCGGGGCAGGGAGACGAACCCGCCGAACTCCGTGAACAAGCCGGTGACCGGATGGTCCACCAGGCTTCCGGCGACGGGTACCGCCGACAGGGCCAGCGCGGGCGCGCCGACGCGGATGAGCAGATCGCGCGGTCCGCCCGGGGTTCTGAGCGCGGGACGCATCCGGAACGCGACGACGGCGGCGATCCCGGCGTTCACCAGGAACAGGGTGTAGACGTACGCGATCGCGGTGAGCAGCACTCCGGACAGCAGGATCTGCTCGGAGACGCCGGCCGGCGGCCGGAACAACACCGCCAGGGTCACGGCGAGGAACGCCAGCCCGAGGATCTCGGCGTCGAACGACTGCCAGAACAAGGCGCTGAGCTGACCGAAGACGGCGACGGCCGAGGCCGTGGCGGTGACGAGGACCCGGCGCCACCCCGTGACCGAAGGGCCGGCGACCCACCTCGCCGCCCACGGGATCGCGAGGGTCAGGACGCAGAAGCCCAGGGCCTCGTACTGCGTGTACCGGACCACCTCCGCGGTCGAGGTACCGGGTGCGGTCGAGGATCGGCGGAAGACGTCGAGCAACGTGTAGAGATAGTGGCTGCCCGGGGGATATCGCGTCATCCCCAGGAGATATGGCGACGCCTGCTTCGGGTGCAGCATGGGATAGCCGCCGATCCGGTGGATCGCGTCGAACAGCGAATAGTGGTTCGCCGTGTCGTGGCGCGGCATCAGGTACGGCAACGCGTCGACGAATCTCTTCCCGCGTACCGGCCGGCGCAGCAGGTACCACGCGATCACGGGCCCGGCGAGGATGATCGCGTCCGTGCCGCGGAGCCGCCCCGGGATCCGCGGAGTCCGTCCCGTGCGCAGGTAGACGATGCCGCCTGCCACCACGAGCACCGTGTTCCCGAACCCGGCCACCGCGACCGGGTGCAGATGCCAGGGCCAGAAGCTGAACAGCATCCCGGCGGCGATCAGGAGTCCCCCCAGGAGCGCGCCGGCGATCACCAGCCGGTCCACCAGAGTGCGGCCGACCCGCAGCAGCGAAGCGGTGCCGGCCAGGAGGACCAGCGGCGACAACGCGTCGCCGTGCAGCACGTGCATGAGGGTGGGGAACGCCCAAGCGGCCGCGACGAGGCCCATCGCCATCAGGGCATTGGTGCGTCGCGCACCCGACCCGCGACGATCTGTGACGGACACTCCCGAAGGATCGCAGAATCCTGCCTCGGCGGATAGACGTCGTGGACGAACAAGGGGTGGCGGTACCGGCGGGGTGTACCGGTACCGCCACCTCAGGCCGGGCTCCGTTGGCCGGCCCCGTCCGGGTGCTGCCTGGACGCTTCCTGATGCCGCCGCTTATGCCGCGGCGGCTTTCAGCACCCTCTCCGCCTCGGCCACCACGGCGCTCACTCCGGGCGCGAGGCGCGCCGCAGCCGCGCCCCGGTATGTCCGCAGTGGTGCGCGGCCTGAGAGCCGGTCGGCGAGGACGTCGGCCTGGTCGAGCACGACCGCGCTCGGCCCGGCCACCGTCCGGCGGTGCTCCGCGCAGGCCCCGAGGGCGTAGACCGCCGGGTCGGACACCGAGCGCAGGGTGTCGTCGACGACGATGCCGCGCGCCACCGCCAAGCCGGCGGTCCATGCCAGCGCGACGTTGGGCGCGGTGCCGCAGCTGAGCACGGCGAGGTCGGTGGTGAGGCGGTAGCCGTCGGCGAGGGTGACGGCGGCGAGTCGGCCGTCGGGCCCCTCGTCGAGGCTGCGGACCCGGCAGTCCTGGTACGCGACCACGCCGGCGCGGCGCAGCGCGAAGTACGCGTCCGCGGGCGTGATCTCGGGCGCGGCCGGAGTCTGGTCGACGAGCTCGACGTGCAGCGGCGGACGGTCCGGATCGTCGGCCCGCAGCGCGTGCAGGGCCGCCGCCACCCGCAGTCCGCCGGTGCCGCCGCCGATCACCACGGCGCGCGAGGCGGTGGCGGCGGCCTGGGCCAGGGCGCGGAAGTCGGCGGCCGAGTGCGCGGGGAGCACGCCGGGCAGCAGGCGCTGTCCGTCGGCGGTGCGCAGACCGCGGATCGGCGGCAGCACCGGGTTGGTGCCGGTGGCCAGAACCAGCGTGTCGTAGGGCTGGACGACGTGGTCGGTGGAGTGGACCACGCGGTGCAGGCGGTCCACGGCGGTGGCCCGGACGCCGGCGCGCACCTGGAGGCGCGGGTCCACGGGGACGGGCAGCGCCGACAGGGCGGCCTGGGCGGCCCGCGCGGTCTCGGCGGCCAGTCCCTCCGGGCTGGTGGCGGCGGCCAGCGCGTCCGGCAGCGCGTCCCGGTCGTGGGCGGTGGCGCCCTCGGCGGCGTAGACGGTGACCGCGAGGTCGGCGTCCGCGTCGGCGGACAACAGGCGGGTGACGAGGCGGTGGGCGGCCAGGCCCCAGCCGACGACGACGATCTTCCTGGTCATCGGGATCCCTTCGGTCGGCGACTCGGTGTTTTCGACTCTGGCCCACGCAGGTTTCCGTACCGCTTCGGCGGTGTTTCGGCCGATGTCCTCCGACGATCCACAGGAGTACGCTTCGAATGCCTGTCACGAGAGCGCGGCAGGCCGGGGGATGGAAGAAAGCGGGGAGGGGCGCGCGATGCGCGACCAAGTGAAGCGGCATCGGGCCAAGCTGGCCGTCGGCGGCATGCTGTCCGCCGCGGTGATCGGCTGGGGCGCCGCGGGGTGCAGCCACGACGACCACGAGCGGTGCGTCGACACCCGGGACAACACTGTGATCCAGGACCAGTACTGCAAGGACACCAGCACCGGCTACAGCTACGCGCACTGGTACCGCGGGGGCAGCGGCTTCAAGATGGGCTCGAGAGTCAGCGGCGGCGAGACCGGCGGACACGGCACGGTCCGCGGCGGCTTCGGCGGGCACGGCGGCGAGGGCGGGCACGGCGGCTGATGCGCAGGGTGGAGTGCCGTCCCCGGGACGGCTGGCAGAAGGCTGTCGAGTCGCAGGGCCTGGTCTTCCCGACCACCGTGAAGGAGGACGGCAGCGTCGTCCCCTACTGGTACGAGTCCGCGCACTACGCGCTCACCATGGACGAGGTCGACGCGCTCGAGGACACCACCGCGGAGCTGCACGCCATGTGCCTGGCCGCGGCCGAGCACATCGTCGCCCGGGACCGGTTCGCCGACCTCGGCATCACCGATCCCGTCGTCGTGCGGGCGATCCGCGAGTCCTGGGCCGCGCAGCCGCCCACGCTCTACTCCCGGTTCGACCTCCGCTACGACGGCGACGACGGCCGCACCGCGAAGCTGCTGGAGTACAACGCCGACACCCCGACGATGCTCCTGGAGTCCGCGATCTGCCAGTGGTACTGGCTGCAGGACACACGTCCGGAGCTGGACCAGTGGAACTCGCTGCACGAGCGGCTGGTCGAGGCCTGGCAGCGGATGCGGGTCCGGCTGGCGCACGGCCCGGTGCACTTCGTCTTCGCCGAGTCCGACGAGACCGGCGAGGACTTCATGACCTCCGCCTATGTCGCCGAGACCGCGGAGCAGGCCGGGCTGACGCCGATCCAGCTGCCGATCGAGCAGGTGGGATGGCACGCCGCCTCGAAGTGGTTCGTGGACCTGGACCAGACCCGGATCCGCACCGTCTTCAAGCTGTACCCGTGGGAATGGCTGGTCATCGAGGACTTCGGGCCGCTGGCGATCGAGACCCTCGACCGCACGCAGTGGGTCGAGCCGATCTGGAAGATGCTGCTGTCCAACAAGGCGCTGCTCGCCATCCTCTGGGAGCTCTACCCGGAGCACCCGAACCTGCTGCCGGCCTACCTCGACGGCCCGCGCGACCTGAAGGACTACGTCGCCAAGCCGCTGCTGGGCCGCGAGGGCGCCTCCATCAAGATCGTCACCGGGGGCGAACACTTCGAGCAGCCGGGCGATTACGGTGAGGAAGGCTACGTTTACCAAGCGTTCTCGCCGCTCCCGTCGTTCCCGGGCAGCGACGGCGGCGGACGCGCGGTGCTCGGATCGTGGCTGGTCGCCGGGGAACCGGCCGGCCTGGGCATCCGCGAGTCCGACGGCCTGGTGACCGACACCTACGCGCGCTTCGTCCCGCACGTCATCGACGGTTAGCGGGGCCGCGCCCGCCCACCCCGGACCAGGCGATCGTGTCGATTGCCGGACGCTTACTGGGACCAAGCGCCGCGATCAGCCACAATGGCGGGCATGGCCGAGCAGAAGAAGCAGCAGTGGGTCCTCACCCTGTCGTGTCCGGACACGCCCGGCGTCGTCCACGGCGTCGCGAACTACCTCCTCATGACCGGCTGCACCATTCTCGACAGCCAGCAGTACGGCGATCCGGACACCGGCCTGTTCTTCATGCGCGTCAGCTTCAGCCGGGTCCACGACGAGGTCACGCTGGAGCAGCTGACCAGCAGCTTCGAGGCGGTGGGCGCGACCTTCCGGATGACCTGGCGCTTCCACGACGCCGAGGAGCGGATGCCGGTCGTGCTGATGGTCAGCAAGTTCGGCCACTGCCTGAACGACCTGCTGTTCCGGGCCTCGACCGGCGCGCTGCCGGTGCACGTCGCGGCCGTGGTGTCCAACCACCGCGACTTCGAGGAGCTGACCCGCTCCTACGGCGTGGACTTCGTGCACCTGCCGGTGGCCGCCGGTGACGCCGAGGCCAGGGCGAAGGCCGAGACCGCGCTGCTGGACCTGGTCGAGGCGCGCGGCGTGGAGCTGGTCGTGCTGGCCCGCTACATGCAGGTGCTCACCGACGACGTCTGCAAGGCGCTGGAGGGCCGGATGATCAACATCCACCACTCCTTCCTCCCGAGCTTCAAGGGCGCCAAGCCCTACCACCAGGCGCACGCCCGCGGCGTGAAGCTGATCGGGGCCACCGCGCACTACGTCACCGCGGACCTCGACGAGGGGCCGATCATCGAGCAGGAGGTGGCCCGGGTCGGCCACGCCGTGACCCCGGAGCAGCTGGTCGCGGTGGGCCGGGACGTGGAGTGCCAGGTGCTGGCGCGCGCGGTGAAGTGGCACGCCGAGCACCGGGTGCTGCTCAACGGGCACCGGACGGTCGTCTTCCCGTGAGCCTCGGCTCGCGGGAGCACATGAGGCCCTGAGGAGATCGAGTTCTCCTCAGGGCCCGCATATGTGCCGGATCAGCTATGCGATCCGGATGCCGGCGGCCAATTCACCGGGGACGAACCCGTCCCGCCGCCGGACGGCATCCCGGAGCCGGTCGCGGAGGGCTGGCCCGTCGGACCGTCGGTGGGGCTCGGCCCCTGCAGCTGCAGCAGCTGCTTGCGGATCTCCTCCTCGTGCTTCCACGACTCCTTCGCGTACTTCACGTAGTCGGGGTTGGAGACGATCCGCGTGATGTCGTCGGCGGACAGCAGCCGGCCGCCGGTCGGCGCGGGCAGGCCGCCGACGTCTGACGTGCCGACGACGTTCACGCCCAGCAGGATCACCGGATCCTTCAGTCCGTCGGCCACCCACTCGGCGCTCTGTCCCTCGGACGGGTACTGGCCGATGACGCCGTGCCCGCCGCCCGCGCTGGTCTGCGTGCAGTCGTCTCCCGGGTGGGCGCAGCTCGGAGTGTGGCCGCCGAGGAGATTGGCCGCCGAGCCCGCCGACGGGAACAGGAGGTTCGTCTTCCCGTCCGGCGCGGTCAGCTGTACGACGTAGGAGTTCGCGGCCTTCACGGTGAAGCCTTGCGGCAGCTTCGCCTGGATATAGGGCACCGATCCCTTGGCGAACTCCGTGCTCCAGTCCACCTGCTCCTGCCACAGGTCGCAGTACTTCTTCGTCTGGCCCCCCGGCAGGTTGGGCGGCGGCATGCAGGTCGGCGAGAAGGACTGGAAGGGCTGGCCGTTGACGACCTTCGAATCCAGCATGCCCCCGAGGGTTTTCTGCGAATCGGCCCCTCCCGACGCCGCCGACGTGCCGGGGCCGGATCCGGTGCCCAGCACCGCGACCCCGGCGCCGACCGCGACCACCGCCAGCGTGGCCGCCCCGGTCAGCACCCAGTCCAGGCGCCGTCTGCGTTCACCCCACGCCATCGCGGCGCTGATGACGTCCCGCTGATGCGGCTCGTCCTCCGGCGCCGGGATGGCGTCGGACAACAGCTTGCGCATGTCGTTCACTCTTCATCTCCCAGCTAGTCGTGGATGAGCTCGCCGACGGCCGAACCGAGGTGCTGCCGCAGCATGGCGATCGCGCGCGATGTCTGGCTCTTGACCGTCCCGGCCGACACGCCGAGCGCGTCGGCCGTCTGCTCGACGGTCAGGTCCTCCCAATAGCGGAGCACCACGACGGCCCGGGCCCGCGGCGGCAACGTGTCGAGTGCGTTGCGCACCGCGAGTCGCAGGTCGGCGTCGTCCGGGCGCGCGGCGGGCTCGGGAGCGTCGTCGAGCGCGACCGTCCGGCGGTCCTTCTTCTTGAGATCCAGAAAGGCGCGGAACAGCACAGTGCGGGCGTACGCGTCGACGGAGTCGGCGCGCATCACCTTCGGCCAGGACCGGAACAGCCGACCGAAGGTCGTCTGCACCAGGTCCTCGGCGGTGTGCCAGTCCCCGCACAACAGGTACGCGCTGCGCCGCAGGTGCGGCTGCGCACCGACGGCGTACTCGCGGAACCGTTCGCGGGCCTCGGCCGAACCGCCCCGGGCCAACGTGCTCTTGAGTGTCCTCACACCAGGTATGACCGGAGGCGGCTCCATACGGTTGGAACCGGAGTTCCGGTCACACCGGGATCTCGTGCCCGATCGCCATCAGCAGGGCGCCGAGCTGCACGATCAGCTGCCGCTCGATCTCCTCGCGCGGCATGTCGCGGTGCTTCAGCCAGTCCAGCACGCCGGTCTCGGCGGCCGCGACCCAGCATTTGAGGGTCATCCGGACGAGCGGGTCCACCGGGGTCGGCTCGGACAGGCCTTCCACCAGGAGCTCGTAGACCGTCTCCTCCACGGAGTGCACGAGCTCGGCGGACTCGCCGCCGGAGCCGTACGCCGCCGATCCGCCGAGCAGCGCCACGAACCCGGCCGAGTGCGCCTCGGCGAACTCCACGAACGCCCGCACCGCGCGGTCCAGCCGCTGCAGCGGGGTGTCGCCGGGCTCCACCTGCGCCAGTCGCCGGGTGAGCTCGGCCGCCGCCTTGGACAGCGCCGCGGCGTAGAGCTCCTGCTTGGTCCCGAAGTAGTGGTAGACCAGCGCCCGCGAGGCACCCGCGGCCTGCGCCACGTCGTCGACCGACACCTCTTCCGGACCGCGCTTGGACAACAGGTCCAACGCCGCCTCGATCAGCTCGTCGCGGCGGCGGTCCACCGACAGCCGGCGGCGCGGCGCCGTGCGTGAGGGGGACCGGACGGGTCGGGAGCTGCGGGACTCGGACTGCACATCGCCATGCTGCCACGTCTGGCGTGGGGAGCGAATCGGGAAACCGCCGACGGCGATTCCCGTCAAGTTCCCGTGTGTGCCCGCGTCTTCCGCTCAATCCGTGGCCGGCCTTCGATAACGGCTCGTGAACAAGTCTTGTCGAGACGAGTGTGCCCGCTTACATTAGACGCCGTGTCCAATAAAACCGGCCCCACCCCCGAGGCACTGGAGCGCCACCGCGAAGCGCAGGCGCTCGCCTATCGCTGCGCCGAGACCGTCGGCGCGGGACTGGAAGCCGGCGTCACGGAGCGCGAAGCCGCGCGACGGATGCGCGCCTACCTCCGGGACAACGGCGTTGAAGACTTCTTCCACATCCCCTTCGCCTGGTTCGGGGAGCGCACAGCGTTCCGCTCGCTGAAGGGCCCGTGGACGCCGCTGCACTTCTTCCCGACCAACAAGCGCCTCGAAGAGGGGATGTCCTATGTCCTGGACTGCTCCCCGGTCGTGGACGGCTACGTCTCCGACATCGGCTACGCCGGCGTCTTGGGCACGAACCGCATCTTCGAAGCGCTCATGCGAGACCTCGGGGAGTACCGCACGCTGATCCTGGAACGGATCAAGGCCGGCGACACGCTGTCCGCGGTCTACGCCGCCGTGGACACCCTCATCGCCCAGCAGGGCTACGAGTCCCGGCACAAGGTCTACCCGGGCCGCGTCATCGGCCACCAGGTCGGCCACATGAGCCAGCGCCGCAACATGGGCCGCTACGCCTTCGGGTTCGGCCTGCGGACCCTGGAGACCCTCGGCCGCGAGATCGTCACCGAGGGCATCAAGGGCCGGTCCCCGCTGTGGGCCGGCGGCCGCGCCTCCCGCCACGCGCCCACTCCCGGGCTGTGGGCGGTCGAGCCGCACATCGGATTCCGCAACGTCGGCGTGAAGTTCGAGGAGCTGCTCGTCGTGACCGAGGACGACGCCTACTGGCTCGACGACGACCTGCCGCACGTGCGGCGCTGGCAACAGGAAGGCGCATACGCATGACCCAGGACGTCCGCACCCTCGCGGTGACAGTGGAGGGCGGCAAGCTCTCGGTCCGCACCTGCGGGGACCCGTCGAAGCCGACCGTGTTGCTCGTCCACGGTTACCCGGACACCCAGGCCGTGTGGGACGGCGTGGTGTCGGAACTCGTCGACGACTTCCATGTCGTCACCTATGACACCCGCGGTATCGGCGCCTCCAAGGGCCCGCTGTTCAAGCATGGGTACACCTTGGAGCGGCTTGCCGACGACCTCTATGCGGTCGCGGACATCGTCGCGCCCGGACAGCCTGTTCATCTGGTCGGCCATGATTGGGGATCCATCCAGGCTTGGGAAGCGGTCACACGTGCGGACTCCGCACAGCGTTTCCTCTCCTATACGTCGATCTCCGGGCCTTGCCTGGACCACGCGGCCATGTGGACGCGCTCAGGGCTCCGTAAGCCGACTCCCAAGGCGGCGGCGCGTTCTCTGAAGCAGGCGCTCGCTTCGTGGTACATCGTCGTGTTCCACCTTCCGGTGGGTCCGCGCGTGGTGTGGCGGCTCGGGTTGGCCAAGCAATGGCCGCGGATCATCAAGGCCATCGAGGGGACCTCTCTGACGGCCTCCGCGACGCTCTCCAGGGACGGCTCGCGCGGCGTTCTCTATTACCGCGCGAACATGCTGCCCAAGATGCGGCGACCGGAGGAGCGGCCTACGTCGGTACCGGTTCAGGTGCTCACCCCGACTGGCGACCGGTTCGTCACCCCGGCGCTCGCCGCGCAGGCGCCGGTGCCGTGGACGGAGCGCCTTTACGTGCGGAAGGTCAGCGGCGGCCACTGGATCGTCGTGAAGAAGCCCGCGCTGATCGCCGAACGGATCAAGGAGTTCGCGTTGTCCGGCATCGCGACGCCCGGCGGCCCCGAACCCGTGCGCTCGCTGCTGCGTGCCGAGGCACGGCAGGGGACGAAGGACCGGCGGGAGTTCGAGGACAAGCTGGTGGTCGTCACCGGCGCCGGTTCCGGGATCGGCCGTGCCACGGCGCTGGCGTTCGCCGAGAAGGGCGCGGACATCGTCGTCGCCGACATCGACGCGGTCGCCGCGGCCCGCACCGTGGAACTCGTGGAGCTGCTCGGGGCGCGGGCGTACCCGTACACGGTGGACGTCGCCAGCGCCGAGGCCATGGAGCAGTTCGCCGAGGACGTGAAGGCGACGGCGGGGGTGCCGGATGTCGTCGTCAACAACGCCGGCATCGGAATGTCCGGACCCTTCCTCGCCACCGAGGTCAAGGACTGGGAACGCATCCTCGGCGTCAACGTCTGGGGCGTCATCCACGGCGCGCGGTGCTTCGGCGAAATGATGCGCGAGCGCGGTGAGGGCGGGCACATAGTGAATCTCGCTTCCGCCGCCGCATATACGCCGTCGCGCACACTGTCTGCATATTCGACGTCCAAAGCCGCGGTGCTCATGCTGTCCGAATGCCTGCGCGCGGAGTTCGCCCGCTACGGCATCGGCGTCTCCGCGATCTGCCCCGGGTTCATCGCCACGAACATCACCCGCACCACGAAGTTCGTCGGGCAGAGCGCTGAGCAGCAGGAGCGGACCCGGCAACGCCTCACCGGCCTGTACCGGCGGCGCGACTTCGGCCCGGACAAGGTCGCCGAGCGCATCGTGGCCGCGGTGCGGCGCGACCAGCCGGTGGTCCCGGTGGCGTTGGAGGCCAAGGTGAGCAAGGCCGTTTCCCGGCTGTCCCCGGCGCTGGCGCGGCGGATGGCCAAGATCGACCCGACCGGCTGAGGAGCGGAACCATGGCTGACACCCCGGCGTTCCCGGATCTCGAACGCCACCCGGACCTGAAACCGCGGCGCGTGAAGTTCGACTGGGAGAACACCCCGCTGCACTGGGTCCCCGAGGACCCGTACGCGACCCACATCATCAACGTGCTCCACCTGCTGCTGCCGGCCGGCGAGCGCTGGTTCGTGCACGTCTACAAGCAGGTCCTGCCCTACATCCGCGACGAGCGGCTCAAGGCCGAGGTCAAGGGTTTCATGGGCCAGGAAGGCACGCACGCGGTCGCGCACCAGAACGTCCTGCACCACATGAAGGTCCAGGGCCTGGACCCCGACCCCTTCGTCGACCAGGTCGAGTGGCTCTTCGAGCAACTCCTCGGCGACGGCACCATGCCGCCGTCCGCCCGCAAGAAGTGGCTCCGCGAACGCCTCGCCATCATCGCCGCGATCGAGCACTTCACCGCGGTCCTCGGCAAGTGGATCGTCGACTCCCGCGGCCTCGACGAAGCCGGCGCCGACCCGGTGATGCTCGACCTCCTCCGCTGGCACGGCGCCGAGGAAGTCGAACACCGCTCCGTCGCCTACGACCTGTTCATGCACCTCGACGGCTCCTACGCCCGCCGCGTCCGCGCCATGCTCGTCACCGCCACAGCCTTCGCCTGGATCTGGGGCCGCGGTGCGAAGTTCATGGTCGCGGCCGACCCCCACGACATCCGCACCGGCCGGCCTCGACGCATGACGCAGCGCGAGTTCATGGCCCGCTTCCGCGCCGCGCACAAGCGCGGCCGCCTCCCTTCGATGTCCAGCCTGGTCCTCGAGGTCCCGAAGTACCTCAAGCCCTCGTACCACCCCTCACACCACGGCTCCACCCAGACCGCCCTGGACTACCTGGCGATCTCCCCGGCGGCGGTGTACGCGGCCGAGCTTGCGGCGGCGCGGAAGGACGGGACCGCGGAGCGGGCATAGCGGGCCCCCAAGGACGGCGGGGCCGTGGCAGATCAGGGCTGCCGCGGCCCCGCCTTTTTCAGAAGCATCCCATTTTGGGAAGGTATGCCCTTCCCCGGCGATCTAGCATGAACCCATGCAGCAAGCCATGGACGTCTCCGACCCCGTCTGTCAGTCCGGCCGCGCCTGGGTGGACGAGGCGATCCGCCGTGTCTCGGCGGACGCCAACCGGTCCGCGGACACCCACCTGATCCGGGTGCCGTTGCCCGAGCACTGGGCGGAGTGGGGGATCGACGTGTACCTGAAGGACGAGTCGACGCACCCCACCGGGTCGCTGAAGCACCGGCTGGCGCGGTCGCTGTTCCTGTACGGGCTCTGCAACGGATGGATCCGGCAGGGGACGACGATCGTGGAGGCGTCCAGCGGGTCGACCGCGGTGTCGGAGGCGTACTTCGCCAAGATGCTGGGTCTGCCGTTCGTGGCGGTGATGCCACGGTCGACGTCGAAGGAGAAGTGCGAGCTCATCGAGTTCCAGGGCGGCGTCTGCCACTTCGTGGACGATCCCGGGGCGCTGTACGAGGAGGCGCGGCGGGTGGCGTCCGAGGCGCCGGCCGACACCGGCGGCGGGCACTACATGGACCAGTTCACCTACGCCGAGCGGGCCACCGACTGGCGGGGGAACAACAACATCGCCGAGTCGATCTTCGAGCAGATGGCGCAGGAACGCTTCTCCTGCCCGTGCTGGATCGTGGTCGGCGCGGGCACCGGCGGGACCTCCGCGACCATCGGCCGGTACCTGCGCTACCAGCGGTACGGCACCCAGCTCTGCGTGGTGGACCCGGAGAACTCGGCCTTCTTCGAGGGCTGGCGCCGCCGCGACCCGGGGTACGCCACCGGCCGCGGCTCGCGCATCGAGGGCATCGGCCGCCCCCGCGTCGAGCCGTCCTTCCAGCCGGACGTGGTGGACCGGATGATCCAGGTCCCGGACGCCGCCTCGATCGCCGCGATGCGCCTGGTCTCCGGACTCACCGGCCGCGACGCCGGCGGCTCCACCGGCACCAACTTCTACGGCGTGGTGAAGCTGATGTGCGAGCTCCGCACCGCCGGCGCCCGCGGCTCGATCGTCACCCTGCTCTGCGACGGCGGCGAGCGCTACCGCAACACCTACAAGTCGGACACGTGGCTGGCGGAACACGGACTCGATGTGGCACCGTACGCGACGCGACTCCAGGCAGCGCTCACTACCGGAAAGTGGGCCGACTAAGGCGGGGAGAAGTACCGCCTCCCGATGATTGTTTCAAAGCTGTCGAGAAGTCTTTACCTGCGACAGCGCAACCATTGGCACTACGTATAGAGGCCGACGGATTTCTACGTACATCGCAGGATGCGCAGATGTCCGACCCCGGGCGAGGGTTGCGTGGGAACTTCACGTGCCGTCCTCGGAGGTAGCCACATGCATGTCACGACCAGAGCCCCTCGGGCGGTGTCGGCCATCGCCGCACCCGTCCCCGGCGCCCTGGCCGCGACCCCTGCGCCGGCCGCGCCGCCGAGCCTGAGCGTGAGCCTCGGCACTGTCAGCGACACCGCGTACCACCAGGTGGCCACCGCGGTGAGGGGCTCCATGCCCTGACTCGCAGACCGGCCGCACCTCCTCAACCGCCTCCCGATCAGAGGCGACCGAGGATCCCCATAACAGAACATGGATAGCAAATTCGCCGGAAGAGCCAGTCCCAGGCACCCGGCCACATCCGGAGGTCCCCCCGCTCATGGGAATCCAGAACAAGCCCTCTCTGGCCCGCAAGCGTCTTTCGACGCTGGCCGTCACCACCACCCTGGCCGCGGTCGGCGTCGGTGTCATCGGCACGGGCGCGGCGAACGCCGCGACGACGTCGGGCATCGCGCACTCGCAGGACGTTTCGGCGAGCAGCACGACGGCGCTGCTGAACTCTTACACCCAGCACACCGGCGCCGACTACCTGAAGGTGACCGTCGACATCGCCGGCACCGTGATCGACAAGACCCACGCCGATCTGGCCAACGCAAAGATCTGGATCAACTTCGGCGAGAGCGGCGAGGCCGACCAGGCCGTCTCGTTCGACGGGGATGGCAAGCCGGCGAACACTGTCGACTACACCTACAAGGCGACTGGCACCTACTCGGTCTCCCTCAAGATCGACAACGGTATGGGCGACCCGACCGTAACCGCCACCCCCCTCTCCGTCGATGTCAAGGCGCCGGTCGTCACCGTCGCGGCCCCCAAGCTGGTCGCCGACGTCTCCACCAAGACCCCCGCCGCGAACAGCCCGGTGGTCGTGAAGCTGGCCGGCTCGACGGTCGACCCCAGCGCCAAGGCCACGGCGAAGACCACCATCAAGTGGGGTGACTCCGCCGCCGACTCGGTGCTGACCGGCGACCCGGCGGCGATCCTCGCGACCGACGCCAAGCTGTCGCACTCCTACACCACCGCCGGCACCTACCACCTGTCGGTGCAGCTGGACGACGGCCTGGGCAACGCGAACTCGAAGACCGAGGCCCAGACCTTCGACGTCGTCGTGAGCCCGGCGGGCACCGTCACCGTGACCGTCAACCGCGCCGCCGGTGACGACCGCTACAAGACCGGTCTGCTGATCTCGCAGCACCAGTGGGCGGACAACGGCACCTCGGCCACCGACAAGCTGCACCGGATGCAGGCCAAGTCGGTCGTGCTGGCCACCGGCACCTCGTTCCCGGACGCGCTGGCCGGTGTGCCGCTGGCCAAGAAGGTGGGCGGCCCGCTGCTGCTGACCAACGGCGCGGACGCGACCACGAACCCGGACGTGCTCAAGGAGATCCAGCGGGTCCTGCCGACCAAGGACACCGTGATCTACGTCCTGGGCGGCGAGAAGGCGATCAGCGCCGGGATCAAGGCGGAGCTCGAGGGCAAGGGCTACACCGTCAAGCGGCTGTCCGGTGAGGACCGCTTCGGCACCGCGCTGGCGATCGCCAAGGACGGCATGGGCGACCCGTCGCACGTCATCCTGGCGCGCGGTGACAACGGCACCAACAACAACGGCTTCGCCGACGCGCTGGCCGCCGGCCCGTACGCGGCGGACGTGTTCGGCGGCGGCAACGCGGCCATCGTCCTGAGCAACGGCGGCGCGCTGGACGCGAACACCGCGGCGTACGTCAAGAGCAAGCTGAGCGACAAGGACATCGACGTCGCGGCCATCGGCGGCCCGGCCGTGACCGCGGCCAAGACCATCGCCGGCGCGGTGGAGCAGCACAAGGACGCCACCGGCAAGTGGGTCGGCAACTTCGCCGGCGCGGTCGGCAACACCCGCTACGAGACCGCCGCCATGGTGGCCTCGCGCTTCGACGCCAAGGCGCGGATCGGTCTGGCGACCGGCCTGGCCTACCCGGACGCCCTGACCGGTGGCGCGTACATGGCCACCGCCGGCGGCCCGCTGCTGCTGACCGACCCGAAGGTGCTGTCCGACGCCACCAACTCCGCGCTGAAGACGGTTGCCGCCACCACCTCCGGTGTCGACATCTTCGGCGGCAAGGTGGCCGTGACCGACGCCGTCGCCAGCGCGGTCGCGTCGATCATGAAGGTCGCCACCATCGGCTCGTTCTGAGCGTCACTGTGACAACTGAATAGCAGGACTTGACCAGTGCCCCGCCGGGCGATCGTTCGGCGGGGCACTGGTGCGTGCGCCACTCAGTGCTGCGAAGGACCGCCGGTACCACCGGATTGCTTGCCGTTGGGGACCCCCGGGTCGGCGCCCCCGACCGGACCGCTCGGCGGCCCCTGAGGCCCCTGCGGCGGCTGCGGCCCCTGCGGGGTCTGCGAGTACTGCGGAGCCTGAACCGACCCGCCCCCCGTCCCCGTCATCGCCGCCGGCCGCGTGAAGTACGACTGCCCGTTCTGCAGGTTCACGCCCTTCAGCAGCGTGCTGACCGTCACGAACGTGTACCCCTGCTGCTTCAACCGCTGGATCACCGCGGGCATCGCGTCGATCGTCGTCTTGTGGATGTCGTGCGACAGCACGATCCGCCCCGGCTGCGCGTGGCTGACGATCTGGTCCGCGACCCGCACCGCGTTCGGGTACTTCCAGTCCAGCGGGTCGACGCGCCACATGATGAACGGATATCCGGCGTACGTCCGCACCGTGTCGTTGACCGCGCCGTACGGCGGGCGGACCAGGGTGGGGCGCGGTATGCCGGTGGCGGCTATCGCGTCGGCGCCGTGCTTGATCTCGGCCTGGACCGCGGCGGCGGACAGGGTCGAGAGGTCCTTGTGGTCGTAGGTGTGGTTGCCGACCTCGTGGCCCTCGGCGTACTCGCGGCGGACCGTCGCCGGGTACTTCTCGGCCTGGTCGCCCAGGACGAAGAAGGTGGCCGGGACGTTCTCGCGCTGCAGCAGGTCCAGCAGCCGGCCGGTGTCCGGGCCGGGGCCGTCGTCGAAGGTCAGGGCGATGCACTTCGCGGTCGAGCAGTCGACGCCGGCGTTCTTGCGCGGCGTGGCCGGGGGCTGGTAGCCGGGCGTCGTGGGGATGACCGCGGTGGGGCTGGGGCCGCCGGAGCTGGAGGACGAGCCGCTCGGCGACGTCGTGCCGCCGCTGCTTCCGGTCGTGCCGCCCGACGACGGACCGTTGGACGAGCCGCTCGGCCCGCCCGGCGTCGCGCTGCCGGTGCCGGCGTGACCCGAGGTCCCCGAGGAGCCGTCCGCACCACCCGTCGCGCCCGACGTCCCCGAGCTCGACGCCGACGACGAAGGCCGCGTCCCCGCCGCTTGGGGCTTCCCGCCGGACCCGCCGCCCGCGCACGCAGCGGCTGCCACCCCTACCGCGCTGACGGCGGCGAGGACGGCGAGGGCCTTCTTGCGGTCGGGGAAACGGGACATCGACGGGCGAATCATTTGATAATAATCACTGATCGCTCGCGTGTTCCCAAACGTCACTGGTCAGCGCTTCGCACCTGGTCAAGCAGTGACTATGAGTAATGGGATCAACACACGTCGATTCGGTATCTTCGTCGCGTGCAATCCGACGAGCACCGGTCCAGGATCCGCGGCGCCGCGCCGCGGAACGGGCTGCCCGAGGAGCGTCCCGTCGAGCCCTCCTCGGCGGCGCGCGTCATCGACCTCGCGCTGCGGATCGGGGAACTGCTGCTCGCCAGCGGCGAGGGGAGCGAGGACGTCGAGGTCTCGATGCTCGGCATCACCGAGGCGTACGGCCTGGTGCGATGCGAGACCAACGTGACCTTCACCGTGATCACGCTGTCCTACCAGCCGGGCGTGACCGAGACCCCGATCTCGCTGGAGCGGGTGGTCCGGCACCGCACCGTCGACTACACCGGCCTGGCCGACCTGCACCGCCTCGCCGTCGAGATCAGCCTCGGCGGGGTGTCGCTGGAGGACGCGTACGGCCGCCTCGCCGCGATCCGGCGCAACAAGTACCCCTACCCGCACCGGGCGATCGTCGCCAGCCTCGGGGGGATCGCGGCCACCGCGGCCATCCTGGTCGGCGGCGGCTACCGGGCCTCGATCGTGGCGTTCGTCTGCGCGATCCTGGGCGACTTCCTCTACCGCCGCCTCGCCCGGCTCGGGCTGCCCCCGTTCTACCTCCTGGCCGTCGCCGCCGTCCCCGGCGCGATCGCGGCGATCATCCTGGACCGCCTCGGGGTGCAGGGGATCAACAGCTCGGCGGTGGTGGTCGGCGGGGTGTTCACGGTGCTGCCCGGCCGCGCCCTGGTCGCCGCCATCCAGGACGGGCTGACAGGCTTCTACATCACCGCGTCGGCCCGGTTGCTGGAAGTGGTGTTCCTGGTCGGCGCCCTCGTCAGCGGGATCACGCTGGTGCTGATGGTGGGCCGGCACGTGGGCGCGAGCTTCATCGTCGACGAGCAGCTCGCCCCGGTCCGGGCCGATCCGGCGTACGCCCTGGTCGCCGCCGCGCTCGGGGTGTCGTTCGCGGTGGCGGTCCACACGCCGCGCCGGATATTGCCGTTCGCCGCCGGCGGCGCCGCGTTCAGCTGGGCCGGGGCGACGTACGGAGTGCAGTGGGGACTGTCCCCGGTGATCGCCACCACCGTCACCGCGATGACGGTCGGCTTGATCGGCTACCTGATCGCCCGCCGGTACCGCACGTCCGCGCTGCCGTACGTGATCCCCGCGATCGGGCCGCTGCTGCCCGGATCGGCGGTGTACTTCGCGATGCTGCAGATCACGAGCGGGGACAGCGGCCGCGGCCTCGCCTCCCTGGAGACCGCGGTGTCGCTCGGGCTGGGGATCGGCGCCGGAGTGAACCTCGGCGGTGAGCTTGCGCGGGTCCTGGGACGGTCGGCGGGGCGCACGGAGCTGATCTGGCGGTTCCGCCGGCGGCTGGGTTCGGGCGGAAGCGCGATGGGCGGGGAGTAGCGGGAACCGCTGCCTGAGGCGGCGCGTCGAAGGCACATGGGCGGTGGCCGGGCGCGGGTGATCAGGGTTCTGGGGGTGGCGGGGGCCGCCGGCGCGGTCGCGGGTCTCGCGGCGTGTGGATCAGGTGCGCAGCCCCGTCCGGTGCCGAATCCCGCCGACGCCGCCATGCGGGTCGCGCAGTTCGACGAGCTCGGCGGGCTGATGGCCTGGACGCCGGGAGGCGGCATCCGGGTGCCGGACCTGGTCGTCTACGGGGACGGGACCGTGGTGGCGGGTGCGCGGCGGACGGCGACCTTGAGCCCGGATGCCTACGCCGATCTGGTGAGCACGGCCCGGACCGGACTGAAGGGCCTGCCGCAGGATCCCCCGAGCAAGCTCGTCATCACGGACGGCAGCAGCGCGACACTCGGCGTGCGCTTCGCCGATGGAACTTTTGGCACCGTCCGGGTGAACAACGGCTTCCTGGGAGCCGACACCGGCTACCCCGGCCGGCTGCTGACGGCCTATCGCGCGCTCAAGGGGCTACGGCTGCCCGAGACCCGGCCCTACACGCCCGCGTCGGTGGTCGTCGGCTACGGGTGTTCATCCACATGCTCCACGACCGAGACGCTCAACGGGTCGGCGGCGGCCGTGGCACGGGCTTCCTGCAAACCCGCCTACGAGGACCCCCAGCAGGGCGGCACCCGCACCTGCATCTGGCGTTACGCCCTCCCCGACGAGCTGACCTCCCCGGCGCGCTGACCTGCCGAAAAAGGCCCGGCAAGCACTGAGGGACATTCCCGCAGTCCCTCGGAAACGTCCCTCAGCAGCTCTGTGCGACCTCTATATATACGCCTGTCTGTGGCGCGGGTCACCCGCCACTCTTGCGCCGGAACTGACGCTTGGCCCCGGCCCGCCCGTGGGCGGAGTGGATCTTCGACTCGCCGGGCCCGCCCCCGGCGCCGCGGCCGGCGGCAGTCCGCTTGGCCTCCAGCGCCTCGAGGAACTTCTTCTTCTGCTCCTCGGCCGATGCCGTCTCCGGCCCACCCCCCGGCTCGCCGGGCTCCGGCTGCGATCCCGCCGCGGTGGTGTCCATACCGGCCTCCTGATGATGTGCGATGTGGCGAACGTACTCTTCCCGCCAGCCTGCCACGACCGGCGCACCCCGCACCACACGGATATCACGGGCCCCGACCGACGCCGCACCTAGTAAGCTGTCAGCGCTACGCGCCCTCGTAGCTCAGGGGATAGAGCACCCGCCTCCTAAGCGGGGGGTCGTTGGTTCGAATCCAACCGGGGGCACCTGCAACTCCGTGCAACTTCCCGCGCGCCGCGTGGTCTCTCCAGGAATATGGAGACCAGGGGGGAGGCGGCGTTGACCCGAATCGATCCCGCCGCAGTGGCGCCACCCGACCACGACGCCGAGTTCCGTGACTTCATGCTCGGCCGCTGGCCCGCGCTGGTGCGGTTCGCGTACGGGCTGACCGGGGACCGCGGACATGCCGAGGACCTCGCCCAGACCGCGCTGGCCAAGGCCTACGCGGGGTGGGGCCGGGTGCGCGCGGCCGATGATCCGGACGCCTACGTCCGCAAGATCCTGATCAACGCCAACCATCGACGCTTCCGCAGCCCGCGGGTGCCGGAGCGGTTCACCGCGGCGGTGCCGGACCTGGCCGTCGCCGACGGCACCCGGTTCCTCGACGAGCGCTCGGCGCTGGTCGCCGCGCTCATGGAGCTGCCGCCCAGGCAGCGCGCGGTCGTCATCCTGCGCTACTGGGACGGCTACACCGAGGCCCAGACGGCGGCCATCCTCGGCTGCTCCGTCGGCAATGTGAAGAGCCAGGCGTCGCGGGCCCTGGCCAAGCTACGGACGAGCGCGCAACTGCGGGACGGGAGCCCGGCGTGATGAACGAGGTGAACGAGGACTGGACCGCCGAGGCCGACCTGGCCGAGCGCCTGGCCGCCGACCTCGGGGCCTTCGCCGTCGGCGCGGCGCCGCTCGGGTCCGTCACGGGCTGGGGCAAGGCGATCAAGACGCGGCGGCGCGCGGCGCGAGCCGGCGTGCTGTCCGTGGTGGCGGTGGCCGGTGCCACCCTCCCCTTCGTGCTGCGCTCCCACCCCGCCGACGTCCCGCCGCCCTGGACCAACCACCCGGTGACCACCCACCACACGGTGACGGTCGACCCGCCGCGCTCCGCACCGGACGGCACCCCGATCTGGTCCGGGTCGATCGACGGAGCACGCTGGTCGGTCCAGGCGGGAGTGCCCGATCCGGAAGAGGTCTGCGTCGCTGAGGAGGGCTCCTGCTTCCTCTCCCCGATCTCCGAGGACTACCTCGCCAAGCCCGTGGGCGTCGCTGAGAGTGTCACAGGGAAGACCTCCGACGGGTACCTCATCGGGATGGACCAGACGGTGACCGCCGTGGACGTCTACCTGGACGACGGAACCGACCTGCACCTCGAACCGGCGGTCTTCCGCGGGTACCGCTACGCGGTCCTGCGGCTTCCCCACAGCTATCCGATCGACCGGTTGGTCGCTCGCATTCCCTCCGGAGATCAGGTCACCGTCGCCCTGAACCGTCCCGGCCACCCCTCCGATTGGGGCTTGTGGTATCCCGCCGGGGCGGTTCCCGACGTGCCGACGGCATATGGCGTCGTCGCGACCCGGACCGGCCAAGAACGCAGCTACCAGGCACACCAGGTAACCGCCTATGTCGGACCGTTCGGCGTCTACGTGGACGAGGGCATGTTCGCGCTCGGCCCCTCGAAGCCGGACCCGCTCAACGGGCTCGATCTCCGTTCGGCCCTGTCCGGAGTCAAAAGTGACCACACTTCCAGATGGGCGGCCAACGAGGTCACGGACGCCGTCGACCATGTCGTCCTGGAGTACCCGGACGGTACCCGGGAGACGGTCGAGCCAGTCGAGATCGGCGGGGTCCGTTTTGTCGCGGCCTTCGTTCGCGCGGACCGGCCGCCGTTGCGAGCGGTGTCCTACGACGCAGCCGGAGGGGTGACAGGCACCAGCTACGCCGGCAACGGACCCGGCGTCCCCGCCACCCCATCAGCTCCCTGAGGTGAGGACCGCTTGCCCGGCAGCCCGTAAAAGTATGCTCATCTCATGACGCGTCCCCTGCGTTCCACTGATCCCGGCACCATCGGCGAGTACGAACTGATCGGACGGATCGGTGGTGGGGGCATGGGAGACGTGTTCCTCGGGCGCTCGCCGGGCGGGCGGTTGGCCGCCGTGAAGGTGGTGCGGGACCTGCTCGCCGACGATCCCGGTTTCCGCGCGCGGTTCCGGCGGGAGGTGGCCGCGGCGCGGAAGGTCGGCGGGGCTTATACGGCGCCGGTGCTGGACGCGGATCCAGATGCTGAGCGTCCCTGGCTGGCCACCGCCTACATCGACGGGCCTTCGTTGGCCGACAAGGTCGACGACGACGGGCCTCTGGCCGCCGACGAGGTCCGGCGGCTGGGAGCCGGACTCGCGGAGGCGCTGCGGGACATCCACCGGGCGGGGCTGGTGCACCGGGACCTCAAGCCCGGCAACGTGCTGCTGGCCGCCGACGGACCACGGCTGATCGACTTCGGGATCATCCGGGCGGAGGACGGCGCCGGGCTCACTGAGACCGGCTTCGTCCTGGGCAGCGCCGGCTATATGGCGCCGGAGCAGGCCCTCGGCGGTGACGCGACGGCGGCCGCCGACATCTACGCGCTCGGCGCCGTGCTCACCTTCGCCGCCACCGGCAAGGGACCGTTCGGTTCCGGTCCGGCGCCGACGGTGCTGCTCCGGCAGGCGTCGTCGACACCGGACCTCGCCGAGGTCCCCGAGGGCCTGCGCGGGGTCGTCGGCCGCTGTCTGGAGAGCGATCCCAAGAGCCGTCCCTCGACCCGCGAGCTTCTGACCCTGTTCGGGGACGACGGCGGACGTCGTCAGCCCAACCGGGACACCCCGAAGAAGGCCCGCACCGAGAAGCCGCCCAAGGACGCGACTCTCCTCGGCCCCGACGCCATCATCGCCGCGACCCCGACGACCGTCATGCCGTTGGAGAAGGCGAGCCCCAAGGGCGACCCCCGGCGCGCGCACCCCGTCCCGCCCGCGCATCCCACGCCCCACCCCACCCGCCGCAAGTTCCTGATCTTCGGCGGCCTCGGCCTGGCCGCCCTGAGCATCGGCGCCGGCATCGCGGCCATGCCCGGCGGTGACACCAAGGCGACCGGCGGCGAGGTCGGCAAGGACTCCGGGGCGGACACCGGAGCCGAGCTCCCGACCCGCAAGGCCCCGGGTCTCCTCGGCGGTCCCCTCAAAGAGCCGCTGTGGTCCCAGACCGTCCCCAGCTATGCGGAGATCCTGACCGCCGCGAACGGCACGGTCCTGGTCGCCGGCTCCGGACTCGCCGTCCTCGACGGTGCCACCGGCACCCGGCGCTGGGCAGCCGACAGCCCCGTCGATCACACCTTCACCGAGCTCTACCGAGGTTCCCTCCCGGTCGCCGGCGACACCGTGTACGAGCTCTCCTACGGCTCCGGAGAACTGATCGCCCTGTCCACCGAAGACGGCACTCAGTCCTGGAGCGTCCCGCCACCCGTCGACTGGCTCCCGAACGGTCTCGTCGGCGCGTCCTCCGACGTCGTCGTGGTGTGGTCGTCGCCGAAGTCCGCGCCCGCGAGCTCTTCCGGGTTGTGGGCAGTGGACGCGCGGTCCCGCCGGCAGACCTGGAAGACCCCGCTGGACGCCTTCGACGGCGCGCCGCACTACAGCGAGGGCACCGGCCTCGTCCTCATCTCGCAGCCGGGCGGCTACCAGCTCACGGCCTACCGCGCCGACACCGGCACCCTGGCCTGGACCGCTCAGGACCTCTCTCAGCAGCAGGGCCAGGACAGCGCCTTCGCCACCGCCATCACCAGTCACGGCAAGACCGTCTACTGGGCCGCCAACCGGCTCTACGCCCTCGATGAGAACGGCCACCACCTCTGGCCGGTCGGCGCCTCCGAAGGCGGCGACCGCGGCATGTTCCACGCCGTGGTCGCCGACGACGACACCGTCTACGCCGCCGCGGAGGTCTCCCTCGGGGCTGATGTCATCACCGCCTTCAAGGCCTCCGACGGCGCCCCGAAGTGGCGCGCCGCCTGGCCCAAGGACTTCCGCAACCCGAACCTGGAGTGCGAGATGGCGCTCGGCGGCAGGAACCTCTACATCGTCGACCGCTACTCCCAGACCTTGGTCGCCCTGGACGCCGCCACCGGAGAGACCCTGTGGCAGTACCACGAGAAGGCTCCCAAGGACTCCGCCCACGACTGGCACTGGCACGTGGCCGCAGACGATGCCTACGTCTACATCGGCTACGCGTCCACGGTCCGCGCCTTCACCGCGAGGTGACCCCGCTCAAAGCTTCGTCTCGTCGCCCCACCCGGGCAGCGCGTAGTTGAAGTACGCGTTCGGGAACGTGAACTTGCCGTCGGCAAGCCCGTTGAGCCCGCCCGAGCTGTCGTACGCCTTGAAGATCTCGATCGACCGCGTCAGACAGTTGTCGGTGGCCAGGTCGTAGGGCCGGGCGAAGCCGGCTTTCATCGTCGTGTCGGCCGCGCGCGTGTCGTCGCCCGCCGTGTCCTTGCAGCGGTAGCTGCGGTATCCGCCGGATTCGTCCAAAGTCGCGAACTCGTGCAGCATCTGTTGCTCCGACCCGTGCTTGTGCCAGTTGCGGCTCTGCAGCGTCGCGCCGTAGTCCCAGTCGCCGCCGTCGTCGCCGTCCGCGGAGCGGTACGCCCACCCCACGTGTCCGAGCCCGAGCGCACCGTCCGGGGCGTCGAACAGACACACCCGGCCGGATGTCGTGACCGTCACAGCCGCCGACGCGGTCCCCGGTCCCGCCACGCCGGCGGCGGTCAGCGCCGCGGCCAGCAGAACCGCTGCCCTCTTCCCGCGCACACCCATCCTGACCTCCCAGTCCTCGCGGGGATCCCGACGATCCCGGGAGTATCAACGACTTACATAAGGCGGAGGGTGCGGTGGAATGTTCTCAACCGTGTGAGCGTTGCAAGCGTCGAACATGGATCACGAAGGACCACGAAGGTCTCAAGGACCACGAAGGTCTCACCGAAGGAGAACCACCATGGCCGGCACTCTTCTCATCGCGTACGACGGCTCCGCGGACGCCAAGACCGCCCTGGAATTCGCGGCCAAGACCTTCGCCGGCCGGGAGGCCGTGCTGGTCACCGTCTGGGAGCCGCTGATGGCGCAGATGGGTGTCGCCGAGGCCTTCGTCGGGGTCACCGTCTCCGAGGACGAGGAGGCCGTCGTCGCCAAGGGCGCGCAGCTGGTCGCCGAGTCCGGTGCCCAGCTGGCCTCCAAGCTCGGCCTGAAGGCCACCGCCCGCTGGGAGTCGGAGGGTGCGCAGTCCGTGGCCGACACCATCGACCGCCTCGCCGAGGAAGTCGACGCCGAGATCATCGTGACCGGCTCCCGTGGCCTCACCGGCCTGCACTCGCTGCTGGTGGGCAGCGTCTCGGCCAAGGTGCTGAAGCACGCCCGGCGCCCCGTGCTGGTGGTCCCGTCGGCACACCTGGCCGAGGCCCGCGCTGAGGCTCCCGCCTCCGAAGGCGCCGACGCCTGATCCGTCACCCCACCCCAAGCCGCGGCCGGTCGTTCCTCGAACTCTGCGACCGGCCGCTTCGCTGTATTCGCTGTATGCGGGACCTCGGCGCGGCTCAGTTCCGCAACTGCTTGGTCAACGTCTGCATCCCCCGGCTCGCCGCGGACTTCACCGTCCCGCGCGTTATGCCCAGCGTCCGCGCGATGTCGGCCTCTGAGAGGTCGGCCCAGTACCGCAGGACCATCACCTCACGCTGACGTCCGGGCAACGCCCGCACCGCTTCCACGACCTCGCGGTGCTCCAGCGGCAGCATCGCCGTCGCCTCCGCGGGCTCGACGTCCGGGACGAACATCGGGCGGTACTCCCGCTCCGTCTTCCGTCGCCGCTGCACCGAACGGGCGCGGTTCACGACCGCGGTGCGCAGATACGCCGACGGGCTCGCGATCTTGTCCAACAACTCTGGACGGGACCAGAGCTTGACGAACACTTCCTGGACCGCGTCCTCGGCGCTCGCCATGTCGCCGAGCATGAGCACGGCCAGCCGGGTCAGCGGCAGCCGGTGCTGTGCATAGAGCTCCGCCACGGTGTCGGGGCCGCTTTGGCGGTGGCATTCCGGGGCGGACAGAACCATCGTGGTCATACATCCAGGTTCGCCTGGGAACCCGGCGTACCGATAGCCACTGAAGGTCTATTCGACCCCCTCCCATAGGGGGGTCTGACTGTACGACTCAGGGCTCATTGCGATGTCCCGTGGTAGGAGTCGCAGGCGAATCACTACTGCGAGCCCCACAGCGGACGACAACAAGTGACCGATGGCCGTGTAGTCACCGCCGTCGATTCCCTGCAGCAGACTCGGTGTCGCCGCGGCCAGCGCCACCGCCCAGAGCAGGCGCACCCAGATCTGGCGCGCGCAGCCGATGGCCACGACCATCGCCGTCACCACCAGATACGACGGCCCGGTGTCCCACCCGTGGGCCTCGGAGCCCGGCAGCGAGCCGTGGTGGATCCGCCACCACACCAGCCCTTCGGTCACCACGCTCACGCCGACGTGCACCGACGCCAGCAACAGCACCGCCTTCCGCGCTCCCAGCACGGCCACGACGCTGAAGACCGACAGCGCGAAGAGCGGCCAGACCCCCGCCGACTCCTGGGGGACGAACGCCGACACCACGAAGGCCTCCGCCGGATGCCCCGACGGCCGCAGGTTGTCGAGGTTCGTCGAGGACCAGTCCATCAACCGCTGCAGCCGGTCCGCGGAGATCCGTTCCTCCACCTTGCCGACGACGGCGAGAACCACCACGTACCAGAACGCGGGGTTGCGCAGGAGCCGCAGCAGCAGACCGCGGACTCGGGCGGCGGACACGATGACCCCTTTCTGAAGCCGGGACCCATCCTGCCAACACCGCCGCCCGCACTGCGTAATCCTTCATACGATGTTCAGGTACGCACACTGCGTTTCAGACGTGCGCTGCCAGGAAGTCGGCCCACGTACCCCGTCCCACCAGCGCGCCCTCCAGCGTCAGGTTGTCTCCGGCCCGGTACGCCTTGCCCGTCTTCCCGGGGATGTGAACCGGCAGCAGTACGCGGTGCTTCCCGGTGGCCTTCAGGTAGGACCGCGTGAGGTCGCCCATCGCGATCACCTCCGGTCCCGCGATGTCCGGCACCAGGCCGGCCGGCGCGTCTTCCACCAGCTCCACCAGCCGCGCCGCGACGTCTCGCGAGTCCACCGGCTGGAACCGCAGGCCGCCGGGCTTGGGCACCACCGGCGACTTCGCCATGGCGCGCACCACGGTGAGCGTCAGGTCGTGGAACTGCGCCGCGCGCAGGATCGTCCACGGCACGCCCGACTCCTGGATCGCCCGCTCCGCCGCCGCCTTCATCCGGAGCCAGGCCACGGGCACCGTCTCCGCGCCGATCACCGAGACGTAGACGATGTGCCGGACGCCGGCGCGCGCGGCCGCCTCGGCGAGATTCCGGGTCGCGACGTCGTCGCCCTTCTTCCCGCCGGCCATGTGCAGGACGACGTCGACGTCGGCCAGCGCCGCGTCCAGGCCGTCGCCGACCAGCAGGTCGCCGGTGACGTACTCCACACCCGGCGCGGCCTCGCGCGGCTTGCGGCTCAGCAGCCGCAGCTCGTGGCCGGCCGCGCGCAGCAGCGGAACCACGTGCCCGCCGAGGGTGCCGGTGCCGCCGGTGACGAAGATCTTCCCAGTCATGATCGCTCCTGTCTGGCGTTTGGTATCTCTACTGGGAGCCCGTCCAGCGGGCTCACGGGGTAGACACGGCGGCCGAGGAGTGTGTGACCAGGTGGCGGACGAAGACTTTCTGGCCGAACAGTTCCGGCGGTATCGGCCCAGGCTGCGGGCGGTGGCGTACCGGATGCTGGGGTCCCTGAGCGAGTCCGACGACGCGCTCCAGGAGGCGTGGCTGCGGGCGAGCGCGGCGGCGTCCGAGGACATCCGGAACTACGACGCGTGGCTGATCACGATCGTGGCCCGGGTGTGCCTGAACATGTTGCGCGCGCGGACCCAGCGGAAGGAGGACTCGCTGGAGATCCACATCCCGGACCCGGTGGTGTGCGCCGAGGACGAGACCAACCCCGAGACGCTCGCGCTGACCGCGGACTCGGTGGGGCTGGCGATGATGATCGTCCTGGACACGCTGGCGCCCGCGGAACGGTTCGCCTTCGTGCTCCACGACATGTTCGCCGTGCCGTTCGAGGAGATCGCCGAGCTGCTGGAGAAGACCCCGGCCGCGACGCGCCAGCTGGCCAGCCGCGCGCGGCGCCGGGTCGAGGGCAAGGCGCCGGTGCCTGACCCGGATCTGGCGAAGCAGCGCGCCGCGGTGGAGGCGTTCTTCGCCGCCGCCCGCAACGGCGACTTCCAGGCGCTGGTGGCGGTGCTGCACCCGGACGTCGTGCTGCGCGCCGACGGCGGCCTGCTGCGGGCCGGCCAGACCGCGAAGCTGACCGGTGCCGAGACCGTCGCCTCGCAGGCGACACTGGCGCGCTCGCTCCAGCCGTTCGCCCGGCCGGTGCTCGTCAACGGGGCGCCGGGTGTGTTCGCCATCCGGGACGGCAAGCCGATCTCGCTGATGGCCTTCACCGTCGTCGACGGGAAGGTGGCCTCGATCGAGGTCATCCTCGACCCGGAGCGGCTCGCGGTGGTGGCGGAGTCTTTGGGGCTTGCCTAGGAAGAACGCATAAGCGAAACCCGCATAAGAGAACCGCGGCGTCGTGATCGACGCCGCGGTTCTCTTTACAGCCGTTCTTACGAGATCGGAACCCGCCCCGGCTCGTAGATCCGTGTGGGCACCGCCGGCGCCGCCGTCTTCTCCAGGGCGATGCCCGGGATCCACCGCAGCGCCCGCGGCAGCTTCCAGTTGCGCTCGCCCAGCAGGCTCATGATCGCCGGGACCAGGACGCCGCGGACCAGGGTGGCGTCGACGGCGATGGCGGACGCCATGCCGATGCCGATCATCTTCATCGGCGCGAACGGCATGATGGCGAACAGCGAGAACACCGCCACCATGATCAGCGCGGCGCTGCTCACCACCCCGGAGGACGAGGCGATGCCGCCGGTGACCGCCTGCTTCGTCGGCACGCCGCGCAGCCGCAGCTCGCGGATCCGGCTCAGGACGAACACGTGGTAGTCCATCGAGAGCCCGAACAGGATCACGAACATGAACAGCGGGAGCCAGGCCACCACGCCGCCGTAGGCGTGGAAGCCGAGCTGCTTCTCCAGGTGGCCGTCCTGGAAGATCCACTTCACGATGCCGTACGCGGCGCACACCGAGAGCAGGTTCACCGCGACGGCCGTCAACGGGATGGCCAGCGAGCGGAACGCGGCCACCATCAGCAGGAAGGCGAGCAGCACGACGAAGCCGACGACCAGCGGGGTGGTGCGGTGCAGCTGGTCTCCGAAGTCGCTCTGGCCGGCCGCCAGTCCGCCGACGTTGTACTCGATGCCGGAGACGTGGCCGAGGGTCGCGGGGAGCACCCGGGAGCGCAGGTCGCCCAGCGCGGCCGCGGAGGCGCTGTCCGCGCCGTCGCCGGCCAGCGGGACGGAGACGGCCAGGTAGTGGCCGTCGGCGCTGGTCTGCGTGGTGACCTGGGCGCCGTTGGGGATCATCCCCTGCAGGGCGGCGATGGCGCCGGTCATCTCACGGCCCTTCAACACGGCCGGGTCGCCGTGCACGAGCAGCTGCGCCGGGGCCGGCCCGCCGGGGAAGGCGGTCTGCAGCCGCTCCAGCGTGTGGCTGATCGGCTTGCCGTAGGTCAGGTCGATGCCGCCGGAGTTCTTCGCCTTCAGCCCGGTCGCCGGCAGCGCCACGACGAGGAGGGCGACCAGCGTCGGGACCCCCCACAGCAGCGGCCGCTTCACCACCTGCCGGACCAGCGACCGCCAGAACCGGGACTCGCGGGCGACGGTGCGGCGCTTGCCGAGGATCGGCACCCGGCCCTTGTCGACCTTGTCGCCGAACCAGGACAGCAGTGCCGGGACCACGGTGACCGAGCCGAGCATCGCCATGCCGACCACCAGGATGGTGCCGATGCTCCAGCCGGAGAACTCGTCGATGCCGGTCAGGAACAGTCCGGCCAGGCACGCCATCACGGTCAGCCCGGACACCACGATCGACCGGCCGGAGGTGGCGGCCGCGATCCGCAGCGCCTCGCGCGGCGACCGGCCGAGGGCCCGCTCCTCGCGCTCGCGGCGGATGTAGAAGAGCGAGTAGTCCACCCCGACCGCCATCCCGACCAGCAGCACGATCGAGGAGGTGCTCTCACTGATCGGCATCCAGTGGCCGGGGATCGCCAGCAACGACATCGCCGCCGCCACCGCGGTCAGCGCCAGCAGCAGCGGGATGGACGCGGCGACCAGCGCCCCGAAGACGATCAGCAGCAGCACCAGGGTCACCGGCACCGAGCTGAACTCGGCCTTCTGCAACCCCTCGCCGACGATGTCGTTGATCGCCTTGTCGACCGACGCCGTCCCGGCCTCCTCGACCCGCACCCCGGGATGCGCGGCCTGGACCTTCGCCACGGCGTCCAGCGCCTTGACGACGGTGGTCTGCGCCTTGTCCTTGTCGCCGGCCACGACGAAGGTCACCAGCGCGGACTTGCCGTCCTTGGAGACCAGAGCCCTGCCCTCCGCACCGGCGTCCAGCGGCGAACGGACGTCGGTCGCGGTGTCCGGCAGGGCGCGCAGCGCGGCGGCGACGTCCGAGACAGCGGCCCGGAACTCCTTGTCGGTGGCGAACGGGGCGCCGGACAGGCTCTGCGCCAGAACGCTTTCGCTCTGCGGCGACATGCCGGAGGCGTTCAACGCCCGCTCGGCCCGCCCCGCCTCGCCCGGGTCGTAGCTCTCCTTCTTGGCCGAGTGGGCCATCCCGCCGATCACGACGGCCGCGACGATCAGGGCGAGCCACCCGAAGACGGCTGTCTTCTTGTGGCGGGCGCTCCAGCCCGCCACCCTTTCCACCAAGGGCGGACGTGCTGTTAGCTTGGACATGAGAGATCCCCTCCATGGCTGGGCCATCGATGTGTGAGAGCTGACGTGACTGGCTGGTGCGGGGTCTTGCCAGGCCGGGCGGATGCTGCAACATCTGCCCGGCCCGCTTCTTCTTTCGGGGGCCTGCTGGTATTCCCGGTACTCCTGCTGATGTTCCCGGTGCTTCAGATCTCCGCTGTGTGATGCGGAGCCGCCGCTGCCGTGCTCAGCGGTCCCGGGGTCTCCAGCATCCGCCGGGCCGCGCTCAGCGGATCGCGGCCGGTGACCACAACGCGGATCGCGGTGGCGTGCACCCGGGCGGTGGCGACCAGGACGTAGTTCCAGGCCAGGAACAGGACCAGGGCGACGGCCGCTGCAACGGCCGCCGACAGGTCGCTGCCGATCCAGATCCCGATGGCGTCCTTGCCGTGCGGGCCGTGCGGGAAGTAGCCCCAGGCCATGCCGTGGATGCGCTGGCCGTCGAAGTCGTAGGGCAGGTAGCGGTACCAGATCGGCAGGGTGATCATGCCCAGGAAGGACAGCCAGATCGCGAAGACCACCGTGCTCAGGGCGAACAGGGGGACGTACAAGACGATGAAGTGGACCAGTCCGCGCTGTGTCACCCGGTCCTGCCACGAAGCCTTCAGGTTCGCGAAGAACCCGTCCGCGGCGCCCATCGGCTCCATCGCGGGGAGGCCTTCGGGGACGACCGAGCGGGCCCGGCCGCGCTCCATCACCACGCAGCCGCGGATGAAGTAGGCGGTGCCGATCAGCAGCGGCAGGCCGGCCCAGACGATGACCAGCGAGACGGACGTCGCCGCCATCGTCGTCACCGTCGAGAACACCACCGTGCCGATGATCAGGTAGCCGAACAGGTACCACGCCGAGGCCCAGACTCCGGCGGAGAACGCCATGCGGAGCGGATTGCGGTGCATCCGCAGACGGCTCCATATAGGAGTGTCGTACAGAGTGGTCTCCGTGACGCTCATTCGACGCTCCTCAGCAGGTGCTCGATCTCCCCGACCTTGAGGTCCAGGGTCCGCAGTTCGGTCAACAACTGGTCCTGCTTCTCCACCGCCTCTTCGGCGAGCTTGCGGTAGGCGGCGTACGCCACCGCGTCCGCGCGGTGCTTCTGCAGCTGGAAGAAGGACACGACGCTCACCGCGATGGCCGTGAAGATGATCGCGACGATCACCACCGCGATGACTCCGCCGTTCCCGCTGCCGCCGTCGGCGAGCACGACTCCCGTGTTCATCCGATTCCACCCTTCGTGTTCGCGTCCGTCGCGGACTCGGCATCCCGTGCCACGGTCTCGGCGATCGTCTCGGCATCGAGCGTCAGCGCGAACGGCATCAACTCGAAGTACTTCATGGCCTTGCCGTCCTCGGACAGCTCCAGGTGGCCGGCCACCAGGCCCGCCGCCTCCAGCCGCTCCAGGTGCATGTAGAGCAGTGGCCGCGACAGTCCCAGGCGCCGGGCCAGTTCGCTCACGTGCGCGCGGCTGCCGTCCCGGGCCGAGGTGTACAGCTCGGCGATGATGCGCAGCCGCTGGGCGTGGCCCACGGCGCCCAGCATCGCGAGCAGTTCCTCGGTGTTCAGGGCGGCCTCCTCGTTCTCGGTGACAGGCTCGCTATCACCTGTAAGACGAGACTGACAGGTGACCGAAGAGGCTGTCAAGTGTTCGGGGAACAGCCCGCAGCCACCCCCTCTGCCCTACACTGGTGGCCATGAGCGAGAACTCGGGCTGGGACGCCGACGAGCGCGTCGTGGACTGGGACGAGATGTTCGGCGACGTGCTCCCCGAGCAGACCGACGACGATCTCGGCGACCGCGACCCGTCCTCCACTACGGGGGCCGGCGACAAGGCGCGGATCCTGGAGCTGATGGCCGACCGGCCGCCGCACTACGAGGACTGACCCGCGGGCTGACCGCGGGCTGACCGCGGACTGACCCGCGGTTGACCCGTCCGTGATCAGGGAGCTTGACACGGCTCCGCTCGCGGACTAAGTTTTCACGACGTTGCCCCTTAGGGAAGCGCCGCGCGAGCGAGCGATCACCCGGGGTGATCTTCAGCGAGAGCCAACCCGATCGAAAAGTCGTCGCCTTCTCGGCGTCGGCCCCATCGTGTTCTCTCGGTGTCGGAACCGGGATTTCCATTCCGAACGGCCGGCGAACGGCCGATTTGGAAGCGGGAAACAAGTACCGATACAGTCTGGAGCACCGCAAGGGAGCGAATAGCCCCGAGCGAGCCGAAGGCCAGGTGGAAGCGCAAGACGCGGAAACGATCTGCTAAGATCGGGAATGCGGAAGGCGAAGAAACCGAGCCGGAAGCGAGAAAGCAAGAAATTGCAAGAAGCGCAGCGGATCTGCTAAGATCTAAAGCGAAGCAAGACAAAAAAACAAAGCAAGACCTGAGACAACGCCGGGTCGCAAGCGGTCGGAACGGAAGTTCTGATACGAGTGGTTCGGGCGTCTGTTACTTGAGAACTCAACAGTGTGCCGATTAATTTCGATGCCATGCGACCTCAGCGCCAGCGCTGAGTGTCTACTAAACACATGGTAGGCAGACGCTCTCCGACCCCCGTCGGGGATGACGATCTGTCCGC
>NZ_BAAAQM010000020.1:0-143473 GCF_039531675.1 Catenulispora subtropica | reverse complement strand
AGCCCCCGCGCACCATCACCACCATGGCCGAAGGTCGTATCAAGCCTTTAAGACCAACAGACCAACCGCCACCATCTCCGGCAACGGGATCAGGGCCCGGACCCCGAGGAACCCGAACCCTGATGCCCGCTGCATGCTATTCCGCTAGCTCTCGCGACCCGCTAGCAACCCGCCCCCGCGACCCGCTAGCAACCCGCTCCCCGCTCCCGCTCCCCGCTACTAACTCCCCGCTCCCCGCGACCCCTCACCCCTCCGGCAACGGCTGCGGCGCCGCGATCCCCGCGTAATGCGCCGCAGGCCGAATGATCTTCGAATCCCGCGCCTGTTCCAAAATGTTCGCGCACCACCCGATCACCCGTGACGTCGCGAACGTCGGCGTGAACATGTCGCGCGGAACGCCCGACAACTCCATCACCACGCCCGCGTAGAACTCGACGTTGGTGTAGAGCTGACGCCCCGGCTTGAGTTCGGCCAGGGCCTTGATCACGTGGGCTTCGACGGCGACCGCGAAGTCCACCAGGTCGCCGCCCAGGCGCTGGGCGACGCCGCGGAGCATGATCGAGCGGGGGTCGTCGGTGCGGTAGACCGGGTGCCCGAATCCCATGATCCGGGCACCCGCCTCGACCTGCTCGCGGACCCACTCCTCGGCCTTGTCCGGGGTGCCGATCTCGTCCAGGGTGTCCAGGGCCCTGGACGGGGCGCCGCCGTGCAGCGGGCCGGACAGTGAGCCCAGGGCGCCGGTGACCGCGGCGGCCAGGTCGGCGCCGGTGGAGGCGATGGCGCGGGCTGTGAAGGTGGAGTTGTTGAAGCCGTGGTCCACGGTCGAGATCAGGTACTGCTCGATCGCGCGGGCCTGCTCCGGGGTCGGTTCGGTGCCGGTGAGCATGGAGAGGTAGTTCGCCGCGTATGACAGGTCGTCGCGGGGTTCGACCATCTCCAGGCCCTTGCCCAGGCGATGGACCGCGGTCAGCACGGTCGGTGCCAGAGCGCTGACGTACAGGGCATCGGCGCGGCGGGTGGCCTCGTCGATGTCGTACAGGGGGCGCATGCCGCGCTGGCCGGCGAGCAGGGGCAGGGCCGCCCGCAGGCCGTTCATCGGGTCGCCGTGGACCGCCTCGGCGATCGCCGGCAGCAGGGCTTTGACTTTCTCCGGGAGGTGCCGCAGCGGTGTCGTCTCGGCGACGAACCGCTCCCGCTGGGCCGCGTCCGGCAGGTAGCCGTCGATCATCAGAACCCAGACGTCCTCCAGGGTCCGCTTCTCGGCCAGCTCCACCGCGTTGTACTGGCGGTAGTGGTAGAAGCCTTCCTCACCGCGTACGTCGCCGACCTCCGTGTCGGTGACGATGACGCCGGCCAGGCCGCGCGGAACCTCGACGGTGGTGACGCTCCGCGTGGGGCGAGGCTGCTCGGATCCGAGCATCGTCGTGCCTCCTTGTGTGATTGTGTCGTCACCCCCGATCTTGGGCACCTCGTACGCCGGGCGTCAATCGGTGCGTGCGGGGATATGTGATGATCATGGGGTGTACGCTGGCGCCGTGACGGATGTGATCTCCCTCACCGGACTGGTCAAGACCTTCGGCCGCGGCGCCGGTGCGACCCGCGCGCTGGACGGGCTGGACCTCGCGGTGGCCCCCGGCGAGGTGCACGGCCTGCTCGGGCCGAACGGCGCCGGCAAGTCCACGACGCTCAGGGTCCTGCTGAGCCTGCTGCGCCCGGACGCCGGCGAGGCGCGGTTGTTCGGCCGCGACGCCTGGCGTGACGCCGTGGCCCTGCACCGCCGGCTCGCGTATGTGCCGGGCGATGTGGCTTTGTGGCCGGATCTGTCGGGTGGCCAGGTGCTGGCGATGCTCGCCAAGCTCCGCGGCCGCGCCGGCGATCCACGGCGCCTCGCGGAGCTGCTGGACCGCTTCGGCCTGGACCCGTCGAAGAAGGGCCGCGCCTACAGCAAGGGCAACCGCCAGAAGGTGATGCTGGTCGCCGCCTTCGCCTCCGACGTGGAACTGCTGGTCCTGGACGAGCCGACCAGCGGCCTGGACCCGTTGATGGAGGCCGAGTTCCGGGCCTGCCTCACCGAGGAGAAGGAGCGCGGCCGCACCATCCTGCTGTCCAGCCACATCCTCTCCGAGGTGGAGGCGGTCTGTGACCGGGTCAGCATCGTCCGCCGCGGCCGGGTGGCCGAGTCCGGGACGCTGGCCGAGCTGCGGCATCTGACGCGGACACTGGTGAGCGCTGAGGTGGAGCGGCTGCCCGACGGGTTCGACCGGTTCCCCGGCCTGCACGAGGTGCGGATCACGGAGCTGGGGCGGACCGCCGACACCGCCGATACCGGAGACACCGCCGACACCGCCGACACCGGCGGCACCGGGCCCGCCGGGGGAGTGCGGCTCGAGTGCACCGTCGACACCGAGAACCTGTCGAAGCTGATGGTCGCGCTGGGGACGGAGGGAGTCAGGTCCCTGACGAGCCGTCCCCCGACGCTGGAGGAGCTGTTCCTGCGGCACTACGCGGCGTGATCGGCAGCACGAGCACGAACACGGTGCGCCCGGGAGCGGACGCCACCGCGACCCGCCCGCCGTGCGCCTCGGCGATCGCCTGCGTGATGGCCAGGCCGAGGCCGGTGCTGCCGGAAGCGCGGGACCGGGTCGGATCGCCGCGGGTGAACCGGTCGAAGACGCGCTCGGCGAGCTCCGGCGCCAGACCCGGACCGGTGTCCTCGACCGTGAGCCGCGCCGAGTCCCCGCGCAGCGCTATGCCGACGGTGACCCGGGTGCCCGCGGGAGTGTGCACCCGCGCGTTGGTGACCAGGTTGGCGACGGCCTGCGCCAGGCGGTGCGGGTCGCCCGGCACCACGACCGGATCGGTCGGCAGGTCCAGGCGCCACGCGTGCAGCGGGTCGGAGGCGGCGGCGTCGCCGTCCCCGTGATCGGCCGCCTGCGCGTCGTCGACCGCGTTCAGGACGAGCAGCGTCAGATCGACGTCCACCGACTCCAGCGGCCGCCCGGCGTCCAGGCGGGCCAGCAGCAGCAGGTCGTCGACGATCCTGCTCATGCGGCGGGCCTCGGCGTCGATGCGGGTCAGGGCGTGGTGCGGGTCGGCGCCGCGGCGCAGAGCGAGTTCGGCGTGCCCGCGGACGGAGGCCAGCGGCGTGCGCAGCTCGTGGCCGGCGTCGGCGGCGAAGTCGCGCAGGCGGCGCTCCACCGCCTGGCGGCGCGCGAGGGCGTTCTCGACGTGGCCCAGCATCCGGTTCAGGGACGCGCCGACGCGGCCCACCTCGTCGTGCCGGTCGGCGTCCGGGACGCGCACGTCCAGTGCCACCTCGCCGCTGGCCAGGGACAGGGTGCTGACCCGCTCGGCGGTCGTCGCCACGCGGTCCAGCGGTCGCAGCGCGAGCCGCACCCACGCCCCGCCGCCCACCGCGGCCACCACCACCGCGCCGCCGAACAGCGCGAGCTCGGTCATCGCGAGGTCGCGCACCGTGTCCTCGACGTGCTCGAAGGGAAGGCCGGTGACCAGGGTGTCGCCGTCGTCGCCGGCCACCGCGCGCAGACGGTAGGCCCCGAGCGCCGACAGCCGGACGGTGTGCGCCGAGCCGTCCGGCGGCAGCGCCAGCAGCGCCCGGGAGTCGGCGGCGGACAGCTTGACCAGGGAGGTGCCGTTGCCGCTGGCGCGGGCTATCACCCCGGACTGCGTCACCATGCCGTCGGCGGACCGGGCGCCGAACGTTCCCAGGGCCTGCCCGCGGGTGTCCGAAAGCGGGTTCTCGGCCTGGCCGTGCTCCAGGCTCTCGGCGTAGTGCGGACCGGCCGCCACGAGTTGCTGGTCCAGCCGGTCCACCAGGAAGGTGCGCAACAGCGCCGCGGTGGCCAAGCCCACACCGGCGAAGATCACCGTCAGCAGTACCACCAGGCCCAGCGTCAGCCGACCCCGCAGCGTGCGCGGCCGCAGCCGTCTCACGGCGCCGCGGCCTTGATCACATAGCCGGCCCCGCGGACCGTGTGGATCATCTGCGGCCGGCCGGCGTCGACCTTCTTACGCAGGTAGCTGATGTAGAGCTCCACCACGTGGGCCTGCCCGCCGTAGTCGTACGACCACACCTCGGCCAGGATCTGCGCCTTGCTCAGCACCTGCCGCGGATGCCGCATCAGGAAGCACAGCAGGCCGAACTCCTTCGGGCTCAGCTCGATCGGCTCCCCGCCCCGCGTCACTTCCCGCGCCGCCTCGTCCAGCACCAGGTCGCCGACCACCAGGCAGTCCGGCCCCGGCGCCTTCCCGGCCCGGCCGCGCGCGGTGCGCCGCACCAGGCTGCGCAGCCGCACCACCACCTCGTCCAGGCTGAACGGCTTGGCCACGTAGTCGTCGCCGCCGGCGGCGATCCCGGCGATGCGGTCCTCCACGGCGTCCCGCGCTGTGAGGAACAACACCCGCACCTCCGGCCGGGAGGCGTGGATCCGCCGCATGACCTCCATGCCGTCCAGGTCCGGCAGCATCATGTCGAGCACCACGGCGTCCGGCCGGTAGGTGGCCGCCGCCGAGACCGCCTCGCGGCCGTCGTACGCGCCGACCGCCTCCCAGCCCTCGTGCCGCAGCGCGCCGCACACCACCTCCACCAGATCCGGCTCGTCGTCGACGACCAGGAAGCGCCAAGGTTCGGCCGGGTTCAGAGAGCTCACTGCCATGGCCGCCATCGTGCTGAACTTGCGTGAAGATTGCCTAAGGATTCCGGCCGGACGGCGGCCGTTCTGAGGAAACTCAAAGGAAGCGCTGTTTATCTCGGGGCATGAGCACGACCGCACTGCGTCGCGACACCGCCCCGCCCGGGCCGAACCCCGGGGCGAACCCGGGGGCGAAGCCGTCGCCGGAAGCCGTCCCGCGGCTGGCCCTCGCCCTGGTCGCCGCCGGCGCCGCGGCGGTGCTGGCGGCCTGGTGGCACAGCACCGACCACGTCACCGGCGCGGCCGGCTGGCTGACCGGCGCCGGCCGGATCACCGGCCTGCTGGCCGGCTACCTCGCGCCGGTCCTGTTGCTGCTCATGGCCCGGATCCCGGCCCTGGAGCGGCACGTCGGCAGCGACCGGCTGGCCCGCTGGCACGCCTTCGGCGGACGCTACCTCGTCTACCTGGTCACCGCGCACGTCCTCACGATCACATGGGGTTACGCGCTCACCGACGGCAAGAACCCGCTGGCCGAGGGCGTCGAGATCGTCTTCCACTACCCGGAGATGATCAAGGGCACCCTGGCCACCCTGCTCATGCTCGGCACCGGCGTGGTGTCGGCGCGCGCCGCCCGGCGCCGGATGAGCTACGAGACCTGGTACTACTTGCACCTGGCGACCTATCTGGCGATCGCGCTGGCGTTCAGCCACCAGATCGTCAACGGCGCCGAGCTGTCGGTGCAGCCGGAGCGGACGCTGTGGTGCGTCTACTACGTGCTGGCCGCGGCCGTGCTCGGCTGGTACCGGCTGCTGCTGCCCGCGATCCGCGACCGCCGGCACCGGCTCACCGTGCACTCGGTGGTGCCGGAGGGCCCGGGCGTGTACTCGGTGATCCTGCGCGGCGAGCGTCTCGGCGAGCTCAAGGCCCGGCCGGGACAGTTCTTCCGGTTGCAGTTCCAGACCCGGGGCCTGCGGTGGGTGGCGAGCCCGTACTCGCTGTCGGCCGCGCCGCACCCGAACTTCCTGCGGTTCACCGTCAAGAACCTGGGCGGCCACAGCGCGGCGGTGGCCGGGCTGCGGCCGGGCACCAAGGTGCGGGCCGAGGGGCCGTACGGGGCCTTCACCGAGGACAAGGTGCGCTCGCCCCGGGTGCTGCTGATCGCCGCGGGCGTCGGGATCACACCGATCCGGGCGCTGTTCGAGACGCTGCCCGGGCAGGTGACGCTGCTCTACCGCGCCGGCCGCGAGAACGAGATCCTGTTCCGCTCGGAGCTGCAGGAGATCGCGGCACGGCGCGGGGCGCGGCTGGTGTACCTGGTGGGCAGCCGGCGGCGGCACGGGAGGACGCTGACCGCGGCCGGGCTGACGCATCTGGTGCCGGGGCTGACCGCGCACGACGTGTACCTGTGCGGCCCGGAGCCGATGCAGCGGGCCGTCATCGCCGCGCTGCGGGAGGCCGGGGTGCCCGCCGGCCGGATCCACCACGAATCGTTCGAGTTCTAGAAAGGCCGTTCCATGCGCCGCGCGATCGTTACCGGAACCGCGACCGTCTCGGGTGTCGTGCTGCTGCTCGGGTTGAAGCCGCACGAGGACACGCCGAGCGCCGCTCAGAAGTCACTGTCGATCACTTCCGATCAGCAGGCGAATCAGGGTTCCTCGAACCAGGGTTCCTCGAGCCAGGGCTCGACGAACCAGGGCTCGACCAACCAAGGTTCGACCAACCAGGGTTCGACGACGCCGAGTACCGCACCGCCGAGCTCGAGCCCGGCCAAGTCCTCGTCGACCAAGACCGTCACCGGCGACGCGGCGGACACCCGCTACGGCCCGGTGCAGGTCGCCGTGACCTTCACCGGCAAGAAGATCACGAAGATCGACGTGGTCGAGTACCCCACCGAGAGCGGCCGCGACCGTGAGATCAACTCGTACGCGATCCCTCAGCTGAACCAGGAGGCGATGGCCGCGCAGAGTGCGAACATCGACGGTGTCTCCGGCGCGACCTACACGGCGGAGGGATATGTGCAGTCGCTGCAGAGCGCGATCGACAAGGCGGGCGCATGAGTGTGCGGCACGTCGAGCACGTGATGGGCACGGTCTTCTCGATCGTCGCCGACGTCGGCGACGGTGTCGCGGAGGCGGTGGCGCGGCTGCACGCGATCGACGCCAAGTTCTCGACCTACCGGCCGGAGAGCGCGATCAGCCGGATGGCGCGGGGCGAGCGGGTGGCGTTCGACGCGGAGGTCGCCGAGGTGCTGGAGCGCTGCGCGGAGGTGGAGGCCGACACCGGCGGCGCTTTCAGCGCGCGTCCTGACGGGCGGCTCGATCCCAGCGGTTGGGTGAAGGGCTGGGCGATCGAGGAGGTGAGCCGGCTGCTGGTGGCGGCCGGTTCTCGCAATCACCTGGTGGTCGGAGGCGGGGACGTGCAGGCCCGGGGCGAACCCGAGACGGGCCGCCCCTGGACGGTCGGCATCGCCGATCCCCTGCACCACGGCCGGTTCGCCGCGCTCGTATCAGGACGCGACTTCGCGGTCGCCACCTCCGGCACCGCCGAACGCGGCGACCACATCATCGACCCCGCGACCGGCCTGGCCGCCGCCGGCTTCGCGTCGGTGACGCTGATCGGCGAGCGGATCGCGCGCACCGACGCGTATGCGACGGCGGTGTTCGCGATGGGTCCGGATCGCGGGCTGGAGTGGGTCGAGAAACGACAGGGACTGGAGGCCTACGCGGTGCTGCCGGGCGGGCAGACAGTGGAGACCAGCGGGTTCGCGGAGTATCTGACCGGGTGAGCCGCGACGTCAGGCGCTCGCCGCCGGAGCGAGGAACGGAGCGAAGTGGTCCGCCACGTCGTCCGCGATCGACTCCGCGTCCCGGGAGCCGTCGACCCGGAGCACGCGGATGCCGAGCACGGCGGCCCGGTGCGCGGCGTCCTCGCCGACCAGGCGGTCCCGCCCGATCCGGTTGGCCTGGGCCCGGTCCGGGTCGCTGAACCGCCCGCCCATCGCGCCGGCGCGCGGGAGCGTGGCGAGCTGGTGGCTCCGGAACTCCTCGGTCGGGACCATGACGACCATCCGCCGCGGCGTGTCCAGGAGCGGCGCGACCAGCTCGGGCCGCAGTCCCCAGCCTTCCGCGAGGATCGGCCGCCCGCTGGAGAGGGCGCGCAAGTCGTCCAGCGCCCACGTGAAGCGGACCGGGAAGCCGGCGAGGGTCTCGGCGGCCATGTCCTCGGCGGTCGTATGGACCCACACGGTCTCCGGATCCGGATCCTCCGTCGGTTGTCCGAGGGCGACCCGCCGCGCGATCCGCCGGTCCTGGTGGCCTCGGGCGTCGTGGTAGTCGTAGTGATAAGCGGTCAGCCCATGGCGGTGCGCCAGGATGCGCGCCACCGTCGATTTCCCGGCCCACTGCGCGCCGCCGATCCACAGCGCGCGGTGCAGGGTGCCGAACGGATCCCAGATCTCAGACATGCGGTCCTCCCGTGTGCCGGCGCGGAAGCGCCGACACACGAGTGTCGCGGATCCCTCACGCGATCCGCGCCTCGGAAGCGAGCATCGCCGTGAGCTCTTCGGCGTCGGCGATGTGCCCGGGGAGCCCGCGGGCCTGGAACCACTGCGCGACGTTGCGGACGTCGCGGGCCAGGAAGTCGTGGCCGTTGGGGTTCACCACCACGTCCACCACCTGCGGCAGGTCGATCAGGACCAGGCGGCCGTGGTGGACCAGGATGTTGTACGGCGACAGGTCGCCGTGGGTCTGGCCGCGCTCGGCCAGGGCCAGCAGCGCGCCCACCAACTGCTCCCACAGGTCCTCCAGCTCGTCGGCCTCCGGCCGGAGCTGGGCCAGCCGCGGGGCGGCGGTGCCGTCCGGGTCGCCGACGAACTCCATCAGCAGCTCGGTGCCGTACAGCTGCACCGGATAGGGCACCGGGACTCCGGCCTGCCACAGGTCGGACAGAGCGGCGAACTCGGCGATCGCCCACTGCTGCGCGATCAGGTTCATACCGAAGGAGGAGCGGGTCTCGATGGCCCGCATGTCGCGGGTGCGGCGCAGTCGGCGGCCTTCCAGGTAGCCGGCGTCGCGGTGGAAGCTGCGGTGCTCGTTGGAGCGGTAGCGCTTGGCGGCCATGGTGACCTCGCGGCCGGTCTCGGGCATGACCCGTCGCAGCAGGAAGACGTCGGCCTCCTTGCCGGTCTTGAGCACACCGAGCTCGTGGTCGCACGCCCCCTGGTCGGTGATCACCCACTCCGGGAGCGGCTCGGGCCCGTGGCCGGAGTCGGCCCAGTTGGACCAGCGGTCGCCTTCCGGCGGCGCCATGTCCTGGTTCTCACGCTCGATGGCCAGGCGGGCTTTTTCCTCGAGGGTGAGGCGGCCCTTGCGGTTCGGGTTGGCCAGGCCCTCGTCCTGGCGCCGGCGCATGCGCTGCGGGCGTGCGGAGAGGTCGTCGAACGCGTCGAAGTGGTCGAAGCCGTCGAAGCCGTCCGAGTCGGAGGACGCGTCGAAGTCGTCGTTCAGGTACTGCGAGTGCTTGGGCACTGTGGTGTTCTCCATGTGGAAAGGAGGGAAGTGAAACGGGATTCCGCGCGCGCGGTAGTGACGACAGCGGTCACTGTCCCCACCTCCTTCCTGGAGAGACACGTAGCGGCGATCTTGTGATCGGCGACGGGCACGACGGTTCCACGGATCGCGCCGCCGCGCAACCGATTATTCTCGGCACCCGATACGATCAAGAGATGAGCGAGGAAGCCGGGGCGGCGCGCTGGGTCCGGGCGGCCCAGAACGGCGACGCTCTGGCGATGAGCCGGCTCCTTGACGACCTGACGCCCTACGTCGGCCGGCTGTGCGCCCCGATCGCCCTGGCCGACGGCCCGGACGCGGCGCAGGAGGCGCTGATCGCGGTGTTCCAGAACCTGAAGAGCTTGCGCGAACCGGCTGCCTTGTACGGCTGGGTCCGGCGGATCGCGGTGCGCGAGGCGGTGCGGGTCGCTCAGCGGAGCGCACGGCAGCAGCCGGCCGAGCTGGCGGAGCTCCCGGCGCCGGGCGGCCCGGAGCTGGCGGTGGACGTGCGGGACGTGCTGAACCGGCTGTCGCCCGAGCATCGCGCGATCCTGATGCTGCGCGAGGTGGAGGGCTTGGACGAGCGCGCCGCCGCGGAGGTGCTGGCGGTGTCGGCGGGCACGGTGAAGTCCCGGCTGAGCAGAGCGAAGTCGGCGTTTCGGAAGGCGTGGGACGCATGAGTACGGGCTCTGACTCAGGTCTGCGGACGTCGGCGGCGGTCGTGTGGCGCGCGACGACCGTCGGCACGGCGAGTCGGAAAGCAGACCGGAAGGCGGTGTCCTCATGACCGAGTGGCCTGTGGCGGAGCTGGACCCGGTGCGGCGCATGCGGGTGCTGGCCTCGGCGTTGCCCGGCGGCGGCTTCGCGCAGGCGCGGATCGAGGCGCCGTTCGAGCGGGTCTGGGGCTATCTGGCGGATCTGGACCGCAGCATTCCGGAGCTGGTCGGGTTCCTCCGCCGTTTCGAGCTCCGGGGGGACGGGACCGCGGTCGCGACCGGGCTGGTCGGCAACCGCGGCCGGTTCGACGTCGAGCTGCGTGACGGTTGGTGCGTGATGCAGGACCGCTTCGTGGTGGGTGGATTCGCCGCGGTCGCCGACGGCGACGCCACGCTCCTCGCCGCCTGCGGGGCGGTGCGGACGCGCGGGCTCCGGCGGGTCGTGCCGCTGGTCTTCGGCGACCGGATCGTTCTCAGGACCCTGGGGAGGATCCGGCGCGCCGTCGAGCGCTCAGATCAGGAACTTTAGGATCTCCTCGGCGACCTCCTCGGGGCGCTCCTCCGGCAGCAGGTGACCGGCCCCCGGTACCACCACGACCCGCATCTCGTCCGCGTGGCGTTCTCCACCCTCCAACACCGTCGGCGGGATCACCACGTCCCGTTCTCCGCCGATGATCAGCGTCGGCGTCGTCAGCCGCGCCGTGCGGTACCGGCCGCGCGGGTGCCCGAAGATCTCCTGCCAGACGTAGGCCGCGTTCACCTGCTCCGCGGCCCGTGCGTGTCCCGGGTCGCGCAGCAGATCCGTGTAGACACGCGGGTCCTCGCGCTCCCACAACCGCGGGTCCCCGGACCAGTGCCGGAGCAGGAAACCCGCGAACCCGGTGCGGCGCAGCACGAGCGGGCCCAGCGGCGGGTGCTCGATGAAGGCGGTGTGCCACATCCGCCACAGGTTCGGCAGCACCCGGCGGTGCACCGGCCACAGGTGCGTCATGTTCACCGAGATCAGGGAGCTGACTCGCTCCGGATGCCGCAGCGCGGCCGAGAAGCCGACCCAGCCGCCCCAGTCGTGGCCGGCGATCGCGGCCCGGTCGATCCCGAGCTCGTCGAGCACCGCGACGACGTCGTCCGCCAGGTCGGGGGTGCCGTAACCGTGGCGCGCGACCTCGGTCCAGCCGAACCCGCGCAGGTCGACGGCCAGCACCCGGTGCCGGGTGGCGAGCAGGGGGATGACGTGGCGCCAGGCGTACCAGTGCTGCGGGAAGCCGTGGACGAGCACGATCGGCGCGCCGTCGGCCGGACCCGACTCGGCGACGTGGAACCTTACGCCCCGCGCGGTCACGTAGCGGTGCCGGACATCGGCGACCTGAGGCATCGAGAAGACGGACAAGGGTGACCCCTCCAGTTTCGACTGCGGTGGATGCTGTCGATGCGAAGAGGGGCCACCCTGTCTATTCGTTCCCGGTAAGTGCCGAGAACAAGTGTGTGACTTACGTCACTATACTGTCACTGATCCGTCACTGTGCGAGACCGAACACGTTCATCAGCTGTCCGTCCGGGGTGTCGCCGTCCAGCGACCACGTCATGTCGCCGCGCAGTCCCAGGGCCTTGATGAACAGCACCTTCTGGCGGATGCTCTGCGGGTCGTCGAACGTCCAGAAGGTCTTGCTCGCCGGGTCGTACTTGTACGCCGCGCCCGAGAAGAGATCGTGGTGCACGGTCCCGGGCTGTGCCGCGATCTGGTTGTAGTCGACGTCCGCCGCCACGCCGGTCGCGCTCTGGTAGAGCCCGTCGTCGTGCGGGCCGGGGGCGACGCCGGTCCAGCCGTGCGCGTAGAAGGGGATCGAGACGACGATCTTGCGCGGGCTGGCGCCGTGGGCGAGGTAGTTCGCGACGACCTCGGCCGTGGAGATCTCGCCGTTGTCCGGGTACGGGTCGTCGCGCGTCGGCCGCGGCGCCGGGTCGAAGGGCGACGGGAACAGGTTCGACTGCGAGTTCGTCGGGCCGGCCGTCTCCCACGGGCCGTGGAAGTCGAACGTCATCACGTTCATCCAGTCCACGATCCGCGACACCGGGCCGACCTCGATGTGCGACACCTTCTCGGCGCCGGACGGGGTGTCGGCGGTGAGGATGTAGTGCTTGCGATCAGCGGAACCCTGAGCGTCCAGCTGGTCGCGCAGCTCCTGGAGCAGCAGCGTGAAGTCGTGCGTGTCCTGAGGGCCGTGCGGGTTGCCGTTGCCGGCCTCGTCCGGATACTCCCAGTCGATGGCGATGCCGTCGAAGATCCCGGCCGCCGCGCCCGGCACGACGCCCGGCAGGTTGCCCTTGATGTACATGTCGATGCAGGACTGCGCGAACTTCGCGCGGGACTCCGGCGTCGAGGCGGCGGCCGAGAAGTTCGTGGACTCCGTCCACCCGCCGATCGCCATCACGATCTTGAGGTTCGGATAGGCCTTCTTGAGCTCGGCCAGCTGGTGGAAGTTGCCGGCGACCGGCTGCGTCCAGGTGTCGGACGTGCCGTCGACGGAGTTCGCGCCGTCGATCGGCTTCTGCCAGTCGGCCCACGGGTCGGCGCTGGAGCAGGTCCCGTCCGGCGCGATGTCGGAGAACGCGTAGTCGATCTCGGTGAGCTTGTTCACGGCTCCGGAGGCGATCAGGTTCTTCGTGGAGAACCCGGAGTAGACGCCCCACTGGGTCAGGTATCCGACGGACACCTTGCCGTTGTCACCACCGGAGTGGGCTTCGGCGGGGCCGGCGGCGACGGCGAGCGGTGTGAGCGCGAGGCTCACGACGGCGGCCGCCGCGAGGGCGGCGCGGTGGTGCGGGGAAGGGTGGCGCATGGGGCTCCTCAAGGGTGACGAGAGGGGTCTAGACCAGCCTGGCGTGCGCAATGGTCCTCGCCATCCTCCGTGCGGTCAAGAGCCGGAAGCGGACCTTTGCCCGCCCATGACCAGCGCCTTGATGTTCATGGTCTAATCCAGTTGGTTTAGACCTTGGTCTAGACCTCACCCTTGACAGTCCTCGATGACAGCGCTAATTCTTCGCTGAGACACCCGATCCGTTTTGAGCGGCGCCGCTTCCCGGATCAGCTCCATGCGCAATCCCTTCACGTCCGAATCCTCCCGCCACAGGAGAGTGCGAAAGGCATGAGAGCGTCACGAAGATCAGCCCTGACCGCGGTGGTAGCCTCCGCGGTCATCGTCGCGGGCGCGACCGCCGCCATCGGCGCGGGCTCCGCCCCACGCGCGGCCGGCGCCACCAACACCACCGGGGCCTCGGCCACGTCCGGCGGCATGAAGGTCGCGTACTTCGACCAGTGGTCCATCTACCAGAACGCGTACTACCTCAAGAACGTCGACACCTCCGGTGCCGCGTCCAACCTCGACTACCTGCTGTACGACTTCGAGAACATCGACCCCACCAACCTGACCTGCTTCGAGACCACCAAGGCCACCGACCCGGACCCGGGGGGTGAGAGCGACCCGAACGCCGGCGACGGCGCCGGCGACTCGTTCGCGGACTACCAGAAGTCCTTCGACGGCTCGATCAGCGTCGACGGCACGTCCGACGCCTACGGCATGCCCATCGTCGGCAACTTCCACCAGCTGCAGGAGCTGAAGAAGAAGCACCCGAACCTGAAGGTGCTGCTGTCGCTGGGCGGCTGGACGTATTCCAAGTACTTCTCCGACGTGGCCGCTTCGGACGCGTCCCGGAAGAAGTTCGTGTCCAGCTGCATCGACATGTTCATCAAGGGCAACATCCCGTCGCAGGGCGGCTACGGCGGCCCCGGCACCGCGAAGGGCATCTTCGACGGGTTCGACATCGACTGGGAGTACCCGGGATCGGCCGGCGGCCACACCGGGAACCACTACAGCGCGGCCGACAAGCAGAACTACACGGCGCTGCTCCAGGAATTCCGGACCGAGCTGAACGCTCAGGGATCAGCTGACGGAAAGACCTACGCGCTGTCGGCGGCGCTGCCCTCCGGCCAGGACAAGATCTCGGCGGGCATCGAGACGCAGAACGTCGGCGGCATTCTGACCTTCGGCGACGTGATGACCTATGACATGCACGGCGCGTGGGACACGACCGGGCCGACGAACCACCAGGCCCCGATCTACAGCGACCCGAACGACCCGATGTCCAACGTGCCGCCGGGCAACGCCAAGTACAACCTCGACGAGGCGATCAAGGCGTTCACCGTCGGCGACGCGTCGTACGGCATCCCGGGCGGGTTCCCGGCGAACAAGATCAACATCGGGATCCCGTTCTACTACCGGGGCTGGACCGGCGTCGCCGCCGGGTCCTCGCACGGCTTGTTCCAATCGGCGTCGGGCCCCGCTGCGGGGGCACCGCTGTCCGGGAACGTGCCGGGCGTGCACATGTACAAGGAGCTGTCCGGGATCGTGGACAACCCGGCTGACACCTTCTACGACCCGGTCGCCCAGGCCGCGTACTTCTACAACGGGACCGATTTCTGGACCGGCGAGTCGGTGCAGTCGGTCCAGGCCAAGGCCGACTACGTGCACTGCAACGGCCTGGCCGGCGCGATGATGTTCTCGATGTACGACGGCGCCGACGTGCTGTTCAACAAGGCGGTCTCGGCCATCAACGGCTCGGCGGGCTCCTGCCCGACCGGTCCGCCGACCTCGACCTCCTCGCCGTCGACGACGCCCAGCACCACGCCGACGACGCCGACCACGACGCCCACGACCACGCCGACGACCACCCCCACCACGCCCACCACGACGCCGACGACCACCCCCACGGGTGGCAGTTGCGGCGCGGCGGCGTGGAGCTCCACCACGGCGTACAACGGCGGCGCGATCGTGTCGTACGGCGGCCACACCTGGACCGCGAAGTGGTGGACCCAGGGCGACGTCCCGGGCGCCAACTCGCAGAACGTATGGCAGGACGACGGCGCGTGCGGTCCTTCGAGCACCCCGCCGCCGGGCACCTGCACCCTGCCGGTGTGGAACTCGACGATGGCGTACAGCGGCGGCGCGGTCGTCCAGTACGGCACGCCGGCCCACAAGTGGACCGCCAAGTGGTGGACCCAGGGCGACACGCCCGGCAGCAACTCGCAGAACGTGTGGACCGACGGCGGTCTGTGCACTAGTTAGCGGGTTGTAGCCGAGACGGAGTCCGACGCCCGGAACCGTGTGCCACCGCGGTTCCGGGCTTGGCCAGGGTGTCTAGATGCGAGTCCCGGACCGTGCGGTCCGGCGCCGGTACCGCAGTCCCGCCGGTCCTCCCTGGACGGGCGGCGGTACCGGCTCTTTTGCTTTGCGGGAGCCGCGGAGAGTGGGGCTCAGCCGCGCAGGGTCTTCCGCGGAGGGCGGCGCTCAGCCGCGCAGGGCCTTGTACGCCTCGGGGTCGCTGTCGCCGAGGAACGCGGCGCAGCGCTCGGCCTCCTCCGTCTCGCCGATACGCGCGGCGGCCAGGCCCAGCGCGTTGAGCGCGCGCAGGAAGCCGCGGTTCGGCTCGTGCGCCCACGGGACGGGCCCGTGGCCCTTCCACCCGTTGCGCCGCAGCAGGTCCAGACCGCGGTGGTAGCCGGTGCGCGCGTACGCGTAGGCGGTGACCGACCCGGCGAGCGAGTCGTCGCCGGCCAGCGTCGCTTCCGCGAGCGCCGCCCACCCGGCCGGCGTGGCCGGGTTCGCGGCCGCGACCTCGGCCGGCGCGGTGCCCGAGGCCAGGGCGTCGCGGACGGTGGAGTCGTCGGGAAGGAGGGTCGGCGGCGGGGAGTCGAGGAGGTCCTTGTGCATGGCTAGAGGCTACCGGTGGGGCGGGGCGGGGGAGTCGGCGGCGCGGCGGGGGCTCGGTTATCAGTTGTCGAGCCCTTACCCGTCTTGGTCGTCTCGAGGTGCACGGGGACTGTGGGGTCTGTGCGGACGGTGCGGGACCCACGGGATCCAGTGCTCGCCCGGCTCGCAGTCCGGATCCCACCGCGCGCCGATGATCAGGCCGATGTTCTCGTAGTCCGGGTGCTGCGACGCTTTCTGGGCCCAGTCGCAGATGGACGGTTCGGGGGGTTCCGGGGTCGGTTCGGAGGACCGGGGGGCGGGCGGCGGGGTCGGGGTGGGTGTGGGCGTCGGCTTCGGCTTCGGGGGAGTGGGGGTCGGCGTCGGTGTGGGGCGCGTCGGTGTGGGGCGTGGCGGGGGTGGCGGCTTCGCCGGCGTGGAGCGCCTGGGCGGTGGGGTCGGGGTCGGCTCGGCCACCGGTGGCGGGGGCGGTGTCGGTTTCGGGCCGACGATCGGGGCCGGAGCGGGCAGTGCCGCGGCCGGGGGTGAGGATGGCAGTGGGGTCTCGTCCGGGGGCGTCGAGCTGCCGCCGCCGGCCATCGCCCACGCCAGGATGGCGCACGCGACCGCCGCGACCGTGCCCATGGTGATCGTCTGGGCTTGGCGGCTCTTCCGCAGCCGCATCAGCCAGCGGGCCAGGAGGCCGCCGGCCTTCGCGCCGCCGTCCGCCGCCGCTCCCGCGGCGCTGGAGCCCGCCGCGCCCGCCGCTCCCGCCGCGGCCCCGCCCGCGGCGGCGCCCCCGATCGCCGCGCCGGTGGTCGTCGCGGTCGTCGTGGCCACGACCCCGGTGGCCGCGGCCGCTCCGAGCGTGATCCCGGCGATGATCTTCGCCGCCGCGGCCGACCCGAACACCAGCGGCGACAGGACCTCCGGCAGCGATTCGTTGAACTTCAGCAGCTCCAGGTACAGCCCCGTGCAGTCCGCGCATGTGTCCAGGTGCCGCTCCACCTTCGCGTTGTCGCGCGTTCCGAGCTTGCCGCGGACGAAGGCCGCGAGCCGCTGGGCGTGCGGCCGGCACTTCGGATCGACGGTCTCGGCCAGGTGGGCCTGCAGGAACGCCTGTCGCAGTCCTTCCCTGGCCCGGTAGGCCAGGGCCGACACCGCCGACGGCGACAGGTCGAGCAGCGGCGCCACTTCGGCCGGGGACTCGCCCTCGACCTCCAGGTGCCACAGGACGATCTGCCAGCGTTCCGGCAGCGAGTGGAAGGCGCGGGAGGCGATCTGGCGGTCGAAGGCCTCGTCCAGGGGATCGCGGTCCTCGCCGGTCATCGGGGCCGCCGTGACTTCGAGCTCGGCGATGTTCTCCACCAGGCGCACGCGCTTGGCGGATTCGGCCCAGTCGAACGCCGTCCGGCGCAACGTCGTGTAGAGGTACGCGCGGAACGCCTCGTCGGGGCCGTTGCCGCGGTCCAGCGCCGCCAGCACCCGGGTGAACGCCTCCGCGGCCAGGTCGTCGGCGGCCGCCTCGTCCCGGGCCAGGTGCCGCGCCACCCGCAGCGCCGCCCGCCGGTGCCGCTCGTACAGCGGACCGTAAGCCCGGCGGTCGCCGGCCCGGACCATGGCGATCAGGTCGGCGTCGGTCGGTGGACGGTCCCCGGGGACGGGCACGTGCGGACTCCTTGCGTGGACGGTTCGCGGTCGGGGGACAGCCTGGACCGGGAGTGTCCGCTCTGCTGCGGATTGTGAGTGGGATGTACACGACCGGATGAACGGCGTGGTGGGGGCGGCGGCGGGCCGGTGCCGATATTCCCTGGCTGCACCCTGGTCCCGTTCGCCAAGCTGGCGCCATGGCATCGAGCACCACCGAACTCCCCGCGGACGGCGTACCGGCCGGGCAGACGCCGCGGAGACGCGGCCGGCTGGCGCTGCTGGCCAGCCTGTTCCTGGTGGACCTCGGTGCGGCGATGGTCGCCATCGCGCTGCCGTTGTTGTTGGTGCGCGAATACGGTGTCTCGTTCGCGGTCGGCCTCACGTTCGCGATCGGAGTGCTCCCGCGCATCGTGGCCGCGCCGCTGCTCGGCAACCTGCTCATCCGGTACGACCCGCGCCGGATCGCGATCGTCGGCGCCCTGGGTTCGGCGCCGCTGACGGCGCTGATCCCGGTGACCGACCGGATGTGGCAGTTCCAGCTCCTCAACCTCGCCGTCAACATCTTCGGCGCGGTCGCCGAACCGTCGCGCCTGGCGCTGCGCGCGGCGACGATCGAGGCCGGGGAGGAGTTCCGGGGCAACGGCCTGTTCATCGCCGCGGAGCGGGTGCCGCGGGTGCTCGGGCCGGGCCTGGTCGGCATACTGACCGGGCTCGGGGTCGGGCCGGACTGGTCGTTCTCGTTCCCCACCGCGTTCGCGGTCGCGGCGGCGCTGCTCGTGCTGCGTGTGCCGGCCGCGAAGCGTCCCGACCGGGCCGATGCGGAGCGCCGGGGTTTCCTGGCGACGACCGTCGGCAACCTGCGGCTGCTGGTCACCACGGCTTCCGGCGACCGTTTCGTCGCGGCCCTGACACTCACCGCGTTCCCGTATGTCGCGGCGTCGAGCATCGCCCGCATCATGCTCCTGACGATGGCGCAGACGCGGTTCGCCGGGCATCCCGGACTCTTCGGCTGGCTGCTCGGCGCGATCTCGCTGGGCGCCGTGCTCGGCGCGCTCCTGAGCGGACGCGTCAGCCGGATCGACTACGGCACCCTCTACATCGCCGGCAACCTGATCGAGGCCGCCGTCTGGCTCGGGCTGACCACGGTCCACAACCCGTACGTCGCGCTCGTCGCCGTCTTCCTGACCGGGATCCTCGAAGCGGCGCCGACCGTGGTGTTCTTCGCCGAAGTCCAGCGGCGGCTGCGTCCGGAGCTGCTCGGCTACTTCTACGCGGCGGTGATGCCGCTGATCGACGCCGCGCTCACCGGCGGCTACCTGCTCGGCGGCGCGCTGATCCACCACGGCGTGACGCTGTCGGGCTGGTGTGTGGCGGTGCTGATCGCGGTGCCGGTGCTGGCGACGGTCCGCTGGTATCGCGTGCCGCCGCCGGCTCTGTCAGCCTCCATATAACAGGGTTTTCATAAGGGGCGCGCTCCGGTCCGTTCCGACAGCACCGAGAGCAGCGCGCCGGCCGGCGTCCACCCGTCGGGGGCCGTCCCCGGCGGCACCACCCAGTGCAGCCATCCCCGCCACGGCAGCAGCGGCGGCAAGGTGGCGGTCGACCCCGGCCCCCCGACGCGGACGCCGAGCGCGCCTCCTGATCGACTGGCCCATTCGCACAGCGCGGCGCTGTCCGGGTCCGGATCCGGCGTCGGCGCCACCAGGAACCCCACCCGCATCACCGACCGCCGCGAGTCGGCGACGACGGGTCCGAGCCGCACTCTCCGCGCGCGCAGCGCCGCCAGCGCCGCGTGCCCGACGGCCGCCGGCATGCTCACCAAGTCGAAGGACTGTCCCACCGCCACCGTCAGTGGTTGGGCGGGGTCGGTGTAGAGCCCCCGTAATTCGCCCCGGCCGTTCTCGGATCCCATCGTCGCCTCCCCTTGTGCGAGGCCGCGGTACGGCGGCCCCTTCACTCATAGAGACCGGGTTCCGCGCGATCGATGACGCGGGTTCGTGGACTGATCTGAAGAACGGGTGGGTGGCTCAGGAACCGGCGCGGATCCCCGCGATCAAGGCCTCGATGTGCCGGCGGAAGACCGCGGCCATGTCCACAGCCTCGGGATCCACCAGCCACTGCTGCTGCAGCCCGTCCATCAGGGCCACGAGTTCGATGGCGATGGTCTCGGGGTCCGCGTCGGCGCGGAACTCGCCGCGGGTCACGCCGTCGCGGACGGCGTCGGCCAGCACCACCCGGATGCGCCGGTAGCGGTTGCGGGCCCAGGTGTGCGCCGGATGATCGGCGGTGACGCTCTCCGCCGACAGCACGGTGAACAGCTGCACCAGGCCCGGGACCCGCTGGTTGTGGTCCACCAGGTCGGCCAGGGCGTACAGGGCCGCGGACCCGGACAGGAGGGAGCCGTCCTCGGAGTGGAAGCGCGCCGAGTCCATCTCGTCCCGGAGGTCGAGCGTGGCGGCGAGCAGTTCCTCCTTGGTGTGGAAGTGATGCAGCAGTCCGGGCTGGGACAGCTCCGCACGCTCGGCGATGCGGGCCAGGGAGGCGCCCCGGTAGCCGTTCTCGGCGAACTCCTCCATGGCGATGTGCAGGATCCGGGTCCGGCGGGCGCGGCCCACGGCGTAGCCGCCACCGCGGCGGGTGCGGCCGGTGCCGGCTTGATCCCCTCGTGTCACGGCACCACTGTAGCGAGTGTCAAGATCACGCCGGAATAACAAACCTACCGACCACTCGGTAATTCGGATAGCCTCCGTCTCGGAGCCGCCGACCGGTGCGAAGGAGTACGTGCCATGGATGAGAACAAGCTGGCCGACCTCGTCGGACGCCTGACGCTGGACCAGAAGATCGCGCTGCTGACGGGCGAGGACTTCTGGTCGCTGCGCGCCGAGCCGGAGATCGGCCTGCGCAAGATGCTGCTGTCCGACGGCCCGGCCGGCGTGCGCGGCACGGCCTGGGACGAGCGCGACACCTCGCTGCTGTTCCCGAACCCCACCGCCCTGGCCGCCACCTGGGACCCCGGCCAGGCCCGCCGGGCCGGCGCGCTGATGGGCGCGCAGGCCCGCGACAAGGGCGTGGCCTGGCACCTGGCGCCGAACGTCAACCTGCACCGCAGCCCGCTCGGCGGCCGGCACTTCGAGTGCTATTCGGAGGACCCGCTGCTGTCCGCGCAGGTCGCCGTCGGTTTCGTCGAGGGCGTGCAGAGCGCGGGGGTCGCGTCCACCGTCAAGCACTACATCGGCAACGAGTCCGAGACCGACCGCATGACCTACGACGCCGAGATCGACGAGGGTGTGCTGCGGGAGGTCTACCTGCCGCCGTTCGAGGCCGCGGTGCGGGCCGGCGCCTGGTCGGTCATGGCGGCCTACAACTCCGTGGACGGCGTCAGCATGACCGACAACGAGCCGCTGCTCACCGGCCTGCTGAAGGACGACCTCGGCTTCGACGGCGTCGTGGTCTCCGACTGGTTCGCCACCCGCTCCACCGCCGTGTCCGCCAACGCCGGACTCGACGTCGTCATGCCCGGGCCGCAGGGCCCGTGGGGCGAGGCGCTGGCCGAGGCGGTGCGCAAGGGCGAGGTGCCACAGGCCGCGATCGACGACAAGGTGCTGCGGATCCTGCGGCTCGCCGCCCGCACCGGGTTCCTGGAGGGCGCCGGCGAAGCCGAGGCCGAACACGGCGAGCCCCCGGCCCCGGCCGGAACGCCCGACGACGCCGAGGCCCAGATCCGCGACATCGCGGCGCGCGCCATGGTCGTGCTGCGCAACGAACCGGTCGGCGCCGGACCCCTGCTGCCGCTGGATTCCGGCACCGTGTCCCGCGTCGCGGTCATCGGGCCGAACGCCGCGCTGCTCACCGCGCAGGGCGGCGGCTCGGCGCACGTGAACCCGGCCCACGTCGTCAGCCCGCTGGCCGGCCTGACTGCAGCCTTCGGACCAGGCGTCGCCGTCGAGTACGCCGAGGGCGTCCACACCCAGCGGCTGCTCGCGCCGATCACGCCCGACACGGCTACGGACCCTGATACCGGAGAGCCGGGCCTGCGCGTCGACTTCCTCGACGCCGCCGGGGACGTCCTGGGCAGCGAACTGCGGCGGGCTTCGCGGTTCGTGTTCATGGGCGGACTGCCGAGGGGGACGTCCGGGATCCGCGTCCGGGCCGACGTCGCCGTCGGGGAGAGCGGCCCGCACCGGTTCTCCGTGTCCGGCGTCGGCAGGTTCCAGCTGACGGTCGGCGACCGGCCGGCCGTCGACGTCGAGCTCGCCCCGAGCGAGGGCGGCGACATCGTCGAAGCTCTGGTCAAGCCGCCGGAGCACCGCGTCGACGTGGACCTCGAAGCCGGGACGGTCCGCGCGGAGGTGGTGGCCTCCGTCGACCCGGACCTGCCGATCGCGATGTTCGGGCTGAACCACGGCGCGCCCGGTCCCGGCGCCGACGAGCTGTTCGCCGCGGCCGTCGAGGCGGCGCGCGCCGCCGACGTGGCGATCGTCGTCGTCGGCACGACCGACGAGGTGGAGAGCGAGGGCTTCGACCGCACCGGCCTGAAGCTGCCCGGGCGCCAGGACGACCTGGTGGCGGCCGTGGCCGCCGCGAACCCGCGCACCGTGGTCGTGGTGAACGCCGGCGCGCCGGTGGAGATGCCGTGGCGCGAGCAGGTGCCGGCGCTGCTGTGGGCGTGGTTCCCCGGCCAGGAGGGCGGTGACGCCGTCGCGGACGCCCTGACCGGCGCGGTGGAGCCCGGCGGCCGGCTGCCCACGACGTTCCCGAAGGCCGAAGCGGACGTGCCGGTGCTGTCCACACGGCCGGTCGACGGCAAGATCCGGTACAGCGAGGGCTCGATGTTCGGCTACCGCGGCTACGAGAAGGCGGGGACGGTGCCGGCGTTCCCGTTCGGCCACGGTCTCGGCTACACCACCTGGTCCTACGAGGACATCACGGCCGCGGTCACCGCGGGCGGCGACGTCGAGGTGCTCGTACGGGTCCGCAACACCGGCTCGCGCATCGGGCGCGAGGTGGTGCAGATCTATCTGACCGGCGAGGGCGACGCGGGGGCCGACCCCCGGCGTCTGGTCGGCTTCGGCGCGACCCTCGCCGCGCCGGGCGAGATCGCGACCGTCCCGGTCACGATCCCGGCCCGGGCGCTGGCCCGCTGGGACGAGGAGGAGAAGGGCTGGCGGGTGCACGGGGGCCCGCGGGACCTGATCGCGTCCCGGTCGGCGGCGGACCCACGGATCCGCACGCGGGTCGAGGTGGCGGACGCCCAGGGCTGAGACCCCCCGGGGTGCTGCGGCCCGGAGTCCCGGCCCGCCGCCGAACGGCGGTGGCGCCGGCTGCGTGAGGGAGCCGGCGCCACCGCCACCCTTCCCGCTCCCCGATTTTAACAAGGTTCTGACAAACGTTCTGGACGAACGACTTCATCCCGGTGGACGTGCAGCGGGAATACTCCGAGCGGCTCGGCGTGCGGTTCGTGCTCATGACCGGTGCCGGGCACACGCCGAACGAGGAGAGACCGGAGGAGCTGACCGCGGTGCTGGTGCCGTTCTGGGAACAGAATCAGCGTTGATCCCGATCTGATGAGATGCTGGCGGTGTGGCTGGCAGGAATATGGCGAGCGTTCCGCACGTCGAGCGGTTGAAGGTCGACTTCGCGTTGGAGCAGGACGCGTCCGGGTGGCCGCCCGCCGGTTCGGAGCGGGTCTGGGCGGTGCGCGTCGGCACCGACCGGGCCCGGCTGGACAACGTCCCGTTCTTCGTCCGGGGCTACGCGGTCGACGACGTGGTGCGCTTCGAGACCGACGAAGACGGCGTCCACTGGGTCCGGGAAGCGGTCCGCTACTCGGCGAACTGCACGATCCGGGTCATCCCGGCCAGGGACGGGCCCGAGGACGAGAGCGGTCGGGCGGTGCTGGAGGCCCTCGCTCCGTTCGGAGTCACGGGCGAGGGCATAGCCCAGTTGGGCATGGTCGCGCTGAACGTGCCGGAGCACGCTGACGTCCCCGCGGTGAAGCGTTTCCTCATCGAGGGCGAGGGCGACGGGCGCTGGCAGTACGAAGAAGGCTGCGTCACCGACGCGTGGCGTTCCGCCGCGTGACCGGCCACTGAGGCTTACGGGGCTATTTCCGGCGGACGGCCCGAGCCAGCGTCGCGGCCAGTGCCAGCGTGACGACGACCGGCAACAGCCACCAGCACGCGGTGGTGCGGGTGCTGAGGACGGCGGTGCCGGCCAGGGCGGCGATGATCAGGACGGCGACCATCGGATCGTCGCCGACGATGAACTCGTACCAGAAGGCTGCGAAGGCTTTCAGCCGGCCCATACCGCGCGCCTCCTGCGCAGGACCCAGACCGCGGTGGCGGCGACGGCCAGCACATAGGCGACGATGACGGGGAGGGCGGCGTCACCGCCGGGCCACTCCGCGCCGGCGCCCGCCGCGCCCCAGAAGATGCCGAAGCCGGTGAGCATCACACCGACCGCGAACTTCATGGTGTTCTCCGGGACGCGGGCCAGCGGGGCCTTCAGCACGACGCCCGCCGCCGCGACGGTGAGGACGGCGGCGACCGCGGCCAGCGCGGCGAGCGCGACACCGTGCTGATTGGCGCCGAAGGTGAGGGCGATGAACGCGACCTCCAGGCCCTCCAGGACGACACCCTTGAAGGACAAGGTGAAGGCGTACCAGTCGTCGACGAACGGCTTCTTGCTGCTGGTCACCCGCGCGGCGGCGGCGACCTGGCGGCGGTAGGCCGCGGCCTCGTCGCGCAGGTCCTTGTCACCGGACGCGCGCAGGATCGCTTTGCGCAGCCACTGGAGCCCGAAGGTCAGCAGCAGCCCGCCGACCACCAGCCGCAGCGTCTTGAGCGGCAGCACCGTCAACGCCGGCCCGAGGGCCGCGACCACGGCCCCGAGCAGGAGCAGCCCGGCCGCGACGCCCTGCAGCGCCGGGCGCCAGCCGCGCGTGACGCCGGCGGCGAGCACGATGGTGAGAGCCTCCACGGCCTCGACCGCGCAGGCCAGGTAGACGGACAGCAGCAGGAGAGCTGTTCCCACGGGGTTAATGTAACCGGTCCGGCCACGGAAGCCGTCACGGCACGGCGGTGAGGAGCGGCCGGTCGCTCCCTGAGGACGGGCCATGGCGCGGCGTCGATAGGTTGTGCGCATGCGATCTTCTTCCCGGGCCGTGGGGCTCGCGCTCGGCTTCGCGGCGGACTGGTATTTCGCGGACCCGCGGCGAGGGCATCCGGTGGCCGGGTTCGGCCGGGTGGCCGCCGGGCTGCGGAAGGTGATGTACGCGGACTCGCGGGTCGCGGGTGCCGCCTACGCGGGCACTCTGGTGGCGGGGGCCGCGGCGTTGGGCGTCGCGGGGGAGCGGTTCGGGCGGCGCCCGTGGGCCGGGACGGCGCTGACCGCCGCAGCGACGTGGACCGTACTCGGCGGGACGTCGCTGCGGCGCGAGGCGGCGCTGATCGGCGGATCGCTGACCGAGGGCGACCTCGCGGCGGCCCGGGAACGGCTGCCGCACCTGTGCGGCCGCGACCCGCGGGGCCTGGACGCCGACCAGATCGCGCGCGCGGTCGTCGAATCGGTCGCCGAGAACACCTCCGACGCGGTCGTGGCCCCGCTGTTCTGGGGCGCGGTCGCGGGGATCCCGGGGCTGCTGGCGTACCGGGCGTCGAACACGCTCGACGCGATGGTCGGCTACCGCGACGCGCGGTACCGGAACTTCGGCTGGGCCGCGGCCCGGCTCGACGACGTGCTGAACTACCTGCCGGCCCGGTTCACCGGCGCCGTCACGGTCGCGGCGGCTCCGATCGTCGGCGGCAGCCCCATCCAGGCCCTCAGGGCGCTGCGACGCGACGGCGCCCGCCACCCCAGCCCGAACGCCGGACGCTGCGAGGCGTCGGCCGCCGGCGCGCTCGGCGTCCGCCTGGGCGGCACCAACACCTACGGCGACGTCGTCGAACACCGGCCGGTACTGGGCTCGGGGCGCGCGCCGAGGGTCGCCGACATCCGGCGGGCGTCGGTGCTGTCGGCGACCGTCGGCGGCGCGGCCGCCGTCGCGGCGGTGCGGCTCGCCAAGGGACTCGGCCGATTCAGGGGCTAGCCCCGATCCGCCGATCTGGCACACTGTCCCCCGGACGACGAAGTCAGGAAGCCCGTGCGAATCGGGCGCTGTCCCGCAACTGTGAGCGGTCCTCCTCAAGGCCGCGAGTCAGGAACTGCCTGTCGTCCGTCACCATCGGCCCGAGGCGGAGCGCGGACTCCGCGAGAGGAAGTGCCGCCGCATGCCCGCGCGCGTTCTGCTGCTGTCCACCGCTGACACCGAGCTTCTGGCCGCCCACGCGTCCGGCGCCCCCTATCGCACGGCGAATCCCGCCCGGCTGGATGCCGACAGCCTCGCGCCGCTCCTCGGCGACGCGGACGTCGCGGTCCTGCGGCTGCTCGGCGGCCACCGCCTGTGGCAGTGGCTGGTCGACGCGGTCGCGGCCAGCGGGGTTCCGGCCGTCGTCCTCGGCGGCGAGGCGGTGCCGGACGCCGAACTGATGGCGTTGTCGACCGTGCCCGGCGGCGTCGCGGCCGACGCGCTGAACTACCTCACCGCCGGCGGTCCCGCGAACCTGGCGCAGCTGGCGAACTTCCTCACCGACACGGTGCTCGGCGGCGGCGAAGGATTCGACGCGCCCACGGCGATGCCCGAGTTCGGGGTGCACGGCGAGCGGGCGAGCCGGGACGGCCGCCCAACCGTCGGCATCGTCTTCTACCGCGCGCACGAGCTCTCCGGCAACACAGGATTCGTCGACACCCTCGCCGACGCCCTCGAAGCCCGCGGCGCCAACGCCCTGCCGGTCTACTGCGGCTCGCTGCGGGGTCTGTCCGACGCCGCGGGCCAAGGCCTCGTCGAGCTGCTCGGCCGCTGCGACGCGCTGGTCGTCACCGTCCTGGCCGGCGGCGGGGCCACCGCGGCCGACGCCGGCGCCGGCGGTGACGAGGACGCCTGGGACGTGGGAGCGCTGGCCGCCCTCGACATCCCGGTGATCCAAGGGCTCTGTCTCACCTCCTCCCGCGAGGCGTGGCGGGACTCCGACGCCGCGCTCACCCCGATGGACGCGGCGATGCAGGTCGCGATCCCGGAGTTCGACGGCCGCCTGATCGCCGTCCCCTTCTCGTTCAAGGAGAAGGGCGAGGCGGACATCCCCGTCTACGTCGCCGACGAGGAGCGCGCCCGGCGGCTCGCGGGCATCGCCTTCCGCCATGCCGCACTCCGCTCGATCCCCAACAGCGACAAGAAACTCGCCCTGGTCCTGTCCTCCTACCCGACCAAGCATTCCCGCATCGGCAACGCCGTCGGCCTGGACACTCCTGCCTCCGCCGTCCGCCTGCTCACCGCCCTGCGCGCGGCCGGCTACACCGTCGGCGACTTCCCCGAGGACGGCGACGAGCTCATCCACCGCCTCATCGCCGCGGGCGGCCACGACGTCGAGTGGCTCACCGAGGACCAGCTGGCGGCCGCCCCCGCCCGCGTCCCGCTCGGCGATTACGAGTCCTGGTTCGCGGGCTTGCCCGCCGAACTGCGCGAGGGCATCCGCCGGCACTGGGGTGAGCCGCCCGGCTCGCTCTACGTCGACGGGGACGACATCGTGCTCGCCTCGCTCCAGTTCGGGAACGTGCTGCTGATGATCCAGCCGCCGCGCGGCTTCGGCGAGAACCCCATCGCCATCTACCACGACCCCGACCTGCCGCCGAGCCACCACTACCTGGCCGCCTACCGCTGGCTGGAGAACGCGTTCGGCGCGGACGCCGTCGTGCACCTCGGCAAGCACGGCACGCTGGAGTGGCTGCCCGGCAAGGGCCTCGGCCTGTCCGCGTCGTGCGCCCCGGACGCGGTCCTGGGCGAGCTGCCGCTGGTCTACCCGTTCATCGTCAACGACCCCGGCGAGGGCACGCAGGCCAAGCGCCGCGGCCACGCCACCATCGTCGACCACCTGATGCCGCCGATGGCGCGCGCCGACACCTACGGCGAGCTGGCCAAGCTGGAGCAGCTGCTCGACGAGTACGCCGCCGTGTCCGCGCTGGACCCGGACAAGGCCCCGGCGGTGCGGGCGCAGATCTGGACCCTGATCCGCGCCGCGCAGCTGCACCACGACCTCGCGGCGTTCCTGCACGGCGACGTCGAGCGCCAGCCGGCCGACGACGACTTCGACGAGTTCGTGCTGCACCTGGACGGCTACCTGTGCGAGATCAAGGACGTGCAGATCCGCGACGGGCTGCACATCCTCGGCCGGGCGCCGGAAGGCGGGGAACTGGTCGCCGACGTGTTGGCGGTGCTGCGGGCGAAGCAGGTCTTCGGCGGGGTGAGCGGCGCGGTGCCGGGACTGCGGCAGGCGCTCGCGGCGTTCGTCGGCCTGGACGAGCAGGTCCTGCTGGCCGAGCCCGGCGCGCCGGTGAAGAGCCCTGAGTCGCTGAGCGAGCTGGCCGGGCCGCAGGCGCCCGCACGGACCGCTTCGGACGCGGTCGACATGCTGGAGACGCTGGCGCGGCGGCTCGTCGAGGGGCTCGCCGCCACCGACTGGGACTCCGCACGCGCCGAGAGCGTGTGCGACGAGGTCCTGCGCGCCGGCGACGCGGACGTCATCAGGGTGCTGCGCTTCGCCGCGACCGAACTCGTCCCGCGCCTGGCCCGCACCACCGACGAGATCGCCAACGTGCTGCGCGCCCTCGACGGCCGCTACATCCCGGCCGGCCCCTCCGGCGCCCCGACCCGCGGCCTGGTCGGCGTGCTGCCCACCGGCCGCAACTTCTACTCCGTCGACCCCAAGGCCATCCCGTCGCGCAACGCCTGGGACGTCGGCCAGGCCCTGGCCGAGTCGCTGCTGGCCCGGCACCTCGCCGACACCGGCGACTACCCGCGCTCGGTCGGCCTCACCGTCTGGGGCACTTCGGCGATGCGGACCCAGGGCGACGACATCGCCGAGATCCTGCACCTGCTGGGCTGCCGGCCGGTGTGGGACGACGCCTCCCGCCGCGTCACCGGCTTCGAGGTCGTGCCGGCGGCCGAGCTCGGGCGGCCGCGCGTCGACGTCACGGTCCGCATCTCAGGGTTCTTCCGCGATGCGTTCCCGCACGTCATCGCGCTCATCGACGACGCCGTGCGGGCCGTCGCGGAGCTGGACGAGCCCGCTTCCGAGAACTTCGTGCGGGCCCACGCCGACGCCGACACCGCCGCGCACGGCGACCGCCGCCGCGCCACCACCCGGGTCTTCGGCTCCAAGCCCGGGGCCTACGGCGCCGGCCTGCTGCCGCTGATCGACGCCCGCGACTGGCGCACCGACGCCGACCTCGCCGAGGTGTACGCGGTCTGGGGCGGCTACGCCTACGGCCGCGGGCTGGACGGCCGCGAGGCCCGCGGGGACATGGAGTCCGCGTTCCGGCGCATCCAGGTGGCGGCGAAGAACCAGGACAACCGCGAGCACGACATCGTCGACTCCGACGACTACTTCCAGTACCACGGCGGCATGGTCGCGATGGTGCGCGCGCTGACCGGCGCGTCCCCGGCGGCGTACGTCGGCGACTCGGCGGTGCCGGAGGCGGTGCGCACCCGCACGCTGGCCGAGGAGACGCACCGCGTGTTCCGCGCCCGGGTCGTGAACCCGCGGTGGGTGGCGGCGATGCAGCGGCACGGCTACAAGGGCGCGTTCGAGCTGGCCGCGACCGTCGACTACCTGTTCGGCTACGACGCCACCGCCGGGGTCGTGGACGACTGGATGTACGAGCAGCTGGCGCAGACGTACGTGTTCGACGAAACCAACCGCGCGTTCATGGAGCGCTCGAACCCGTGGGCGCTGCGCGGGATCTCCGAACGGCTGCTGGAGGCCGCCGAGCGCGGTCTGTGGGCCGAGCCGGAGGCGGAGACCCTGGACGGGCTGCGCCGGGTGTTCCTGGAACTGGAAGGCGACCTCGAAGGGGAGTAGGCCGCAGCGGTCAGGGGCGACCCGGCGGAAAATGACGGGAACCGCCGCCGGGGCGCTGCTAGTGTCGCTGCCCATGTGTTGCTTCTCCGCGATCACACGGACCCGCGCCTGAGGGCGGGGCCGGTCGATCCACTGATCCGCGAACCCCGCCGCATCCGGGTCCTCTGCCGGTGTGGCCTCCTTGTGCTGCCCGGCTTCGATGCGAGCTCGCGCGGAGAAACACATGCAGCACCACCGGGTCGGCGGACGCCATGAACTCGGACAGAACTTCCTCGCCGACCGCGGCCTCGTCGCGGCGGTGCAACGGCTCGTCGGCGACGAGACCGCCGGGCCGATCGTCGAGATCGGGGCCGGGGACGGCGCGCTGACCGCGGCGCTGGCCCGGCTCGGGCGGCCGGTCACGGCGCTGGAGATCGACCCGCGGCGGGTGCGCCGGCTGCGGGAGCGGTTCGGCGACGCCGTCGCCGTGGTCCAGGCCGACGTGCTGCGCCACCGGTTCCCGGCCGCGCCGCACACCGTCGTCGGCAACATCCCGTTCCACCTCACCACCTCGATCATCAGGAAGCTGATGGCCGAGCCGGGCTGGCGGCACGGGGTGCTGATCGTGCAGTGGGAGGTCGCGCGGCGGCGGGCCGGGGTCGGCGGGGCGAGCCTGCTGACCGCCTCATGGTGGCCGTGGTACGAGTTCGGGCTGGACCGCCGGATCCCGGCGGCGGCGTTCCGGCCGGTGCCGTCGGTGGACGGCGGACTGCTGACGATGCGCCGGCGGGCGGCGCCGCTGGTCCCGGCGGACGACCGCGGCGCGTACCAGGACTTCGTGAGGCAGGTCTTCCAGGCACCGGGACGCGGGCTGGGGGAGATGCTCGCCCGGAGCGGGCGCCTGCGCCCGGAGCAGGTGCGGGAGTGGACGCGCGGCCGGCGGGTCCCGGCCCGGGCGCTGCCGAAGGACCTGAGCGCCCAGGACTGGGCCGAGCTGTGGCGGCTCAGCCGCCCACGGCCTGGATCCGCGCGAACAACGCCGCCACCCGCACCCCGTCGGTGTGGTCGCGGGACTCGGTGATCAGGCCGTCCACGACGCGGATCACGTTGATCGCCGGCAGCTCGAACCGCTCGCTGGTGGGCACGAGGGTGCCCACCAGCGTGAACTCGACGATCGCGACCTGCGGATCGATGGTCTCGTGCACGGTCACGTCCTTGACCGCGTCGTAGGCGAGGTACTGCTGGAAGCTCTTCATGCGGGCGCGCAGCTGGGCGTTGCCGCGGGACTCGTTCGGCACGCCGTCGGGGGCGAAGGGGTTGCTGATGACGACGTCCTCGGCGTAGAGGTCGGCGAGGTCGTCACGGGTGCCCTCGGTGATGGTGCGCAGAAGCAGGTCGACGGTCTCGCGGGTGCTGCGGACCGGGCTGGAGACGGGCTCGGACATGCGGATTCCCCTTGTCGAGAGATAAGTGGGGCGAGCGCCCCGTTTCCCGGGGAGGACGATACGGGGCGTGCGCCCCGGTTGTCGAGGGGGATACGCTGAGCTCCGTGAACGCCGAGACCGCGCCCGCCGAACGCCCGCTGCGCGCCGACGCGCGCCGCAACCGCGAACGGGTCCTGGCCGCGGCCGACGAGGCCTTCGCGCTGGAGGGACCCGGGGTTCCGCTCGACGAGATCGCGCGGCGCGCGGGGGTCGGCGCGGGGACGGTGCACCGGCACTTCCCGACGAAGGAGGCACTGCTGGAAGCGGTGCTCGTCGGACGCCTGGAGGCGATGCTGGCCGAGGTCCGGGAGGCTTTGGCCACCGCGGACCCGGGGTCGGCGTTCTTCGGGTTCTTCGAGTCCATGACGGACTACGCGCAGAACAAGATGGATCTGGCCGACGCCCTGGGACGGCACGGGGTCGATGTGATGGCCGCGACGCGGAAGGTGTCCTCGGTGCTCAAGGAGGCGCTCGGCGAGCTGCTGCGGCGAGCGCAGAAGGCCGGAGCGGTGCGCACCGATGTGACCGTCGACGATCTGCACGCACTGGTCGTCGCGACGGTGGCGGCGGTCCGGGCGTCGGCACCGGAGGAGGCGTCGCGTGTGGCCGCTTTGCTGTCCGACGCACTCCGCCCCCGAGCTGCCCGCGCGTAGGGTGAGGTCATTCCCGACAGGAGGGTGGGGCTATGACCACGGATCCGATGTTCACCACGCGTCCGGAGCTGAAGGGCACCTACGGGATGGTCTCCAGCACGCACTGGCTGGCGTCCTCCAGCGGGATGGCGGTGCTGGAACGTGGGGGCAACGCGTTCGACGCGGTGGTGGCCGCCGGATTCGTGCTGCAGGTCGTGGAGCCGCACCAGAACGGGGCCGGCGGCGATCTGCCGGTGCTGTTCGCGCGGGCCGGTGACCCGCGTCCCACAGTGCTGTGCGGGCAGGGTGTGGCGCCGGCCGGGGCGAGTGTGGAGCACTTCCGGTCGCTGGGGCTGGACCTGGTACCGGGATCGGGGTTGCTGGCCGCGGCGGTGCCCGGTGCGGTGCCGGCGTGGCTGACGCTGTTGCGGGACCACGGGACGATGGAGCTGGCGGACGTGTTGGCGTACGCCATCGGATACGCGCGCGACGGGTATCCGGTGACACCCGCGCTGGCGCAGTGCATAGCCGACATCGCGCCGATGTTCCGGGAGCACTGGTCCACCTCGGCCGAGGTCTATCTGGCGGGCGGCGCGGCCCCGGAGGCGGGGTCGGTGTTCCGGAATCCGGTGCTCGCGGCGACGTATCAGAGGCTTGCGGACGCGCCCGGCGCATCGCGGGAGGCGCGGATCGACGCCGCCCTGGCGGCGTGGAGCGAGGGCTTCGTCGCCGAGGCGGTCGACGCGTTCGCGCGGACGGCGTGGCGGGACTCGTCCGGCGCCGATCACGCAGGAGTGATCACGGGTGCCGACATGGCGGCGTGGCGGCCCTCCTACGAAGAGCCGGTCGGCTATGAGTTCGCCGGACACACGGTGTTCAAAACGGGGCCGTGGGGGCAGGGACCGGTGCTGCTCCAGCAGTTGGCGTTGTTGCAGGGACAGGAGCTCATACCGGGCACGGTGGAGTTCGTGCACCGTGTCGTCGAGGGCGCGAAGCTGGCCTTCGCCGACCGGGAGGCCTGGTACGGCGATGGGTCCGATGTGCCTTTGGCGACGCTGCTCTCGCCGCGGTACAACGACGCGCGCCGGGCGCTGATCGGGGCGCGGGCGTCACTGGACCTGCGGCCGGGGTCGCCGGACGGCCGCACGCCGCGGCTGCCGGTGCGGCCGGAGTGGGCGCCGGTGCCGCGCGACGCCTCGACCGGGGAACCGGTCGCAGCCGGCGGCGGCGCGGCGCGCGGGGACACGGTGCACGTGGACGTGGTGGACCGGTGGGGCACCATGGTCGCGGCGATGCCGAGCGGCGGGTGGCTGCACTCGTCGCCGGTGCTTCCCGAGCTGGGGTTCTGCTTGGGGACGCGAATGCAGATGATGTGGCTGCAGGACGGGCTCGCCAGCACCCTGACACCCGGTCTCCGCCCGCGCACCACGCTGTCTCCGACGATGGTGGTGCGCGACGGCGAGCCGGTGCTGGCGTTCGGGTCGCCGGGCGGGGACCAGCAGGATCAGTGGCAGCTGCTGTTCCTGCTGAACCACCTGGTCGGCGGGATGGATCTGCAAGCCGCGATCGATGCTCCGACGTTCCACACGTCGCACTTCCCGGAGTCGTTCTACCCGCGGCCCGCGTACCCGGGACGCGTCGTCGCTGAGGCGCGGCTCGGGGACGCGGTGCTGGACGGACTGCGGGGACGGGGACACGAGGTGGTGGTGTCGGGCGACTGGTCGCTGGGGCGGATGTGCGTGGTCGGGAGGGATCCGGAGCGAGGGCTGCTGCGGGCCGCGGCGAATCCGCGGGGGATGCAGGGGTATGCGGTTGGGCGGTAGTGGTGGGCTTTAGCGGTCGGCTTTAGCGGTCGGCTTTAGTGGTCGGCCTTAGCGGTCGGCGTCCAGACACCGGTTACGCGACAGTCGTCGGCCGCACCGGCTACGCGACAGTCGTCGGCTGCCAGTCCGGCCTACGGCCGAGATAGCGCAGAACGCGGTCGAGTGCGGTGCCGTCCTCACCGCCGTCCAGCGCGGGTACGAAAGCGGCACCGGCGGCCAGCCGGTTGTCCTCGTTGGGCACGGCCAGCGCCACGCGCACCGCCGCGTCCTCCAGCTCGGGCCGCAGGACATACGGCACGCCGAGTGTGGCGGCGACATCCCACGCGTGCACGACGTAGTCGATGAAGTGGAACCCGATGGCCTGCCGCGCCGGGAAGCGTGGCGGATCGATCTTGAACTCGGGCAGGTCGAAGACGAAGTCGAGACTGTCATCGAGCTCTGCGAAAGCGGCGATCACCTCCTCCGACGCCTCCGCATACCGCGCCACCGCGTCCTCGCCGGCCGGCGCGAACTTCCACCGCGCCAGATCCGCGCCCTCGCCCCGTGCCGCCGCTGCGAACCCGTGGTGCTGCACCGTCATGTGCCCCAGCAGATCAGCGAGGGTCCACCCCGCACACGGCGTCTCCCGTCCCAGGTCCGCGACCTGGACCTGCGCGACGATGTCCACGCTGTCCCGCACGGCGACGGCGTTCATGTCCCTGATATCGGTCATGGTCCGATCATCGTGCGGGGCGGGGGTGGTGGTCTACTGGGATTGCTGAGTGCGGTCGACCTCGGCGGCGACACCGACACTGTGGCGGGTTCCGCGATACACGGATCTCGTCGAGATGGCGGAGCGCCTGGCGGCTCAGGCCGGCCCGAGATAGACGCGGACTTCGGCGGGGCGTCCGTTCGGGGCGATCCAGGCCGCGGTCGCGGAGCCCATGTATTGCCAGCCGGTGTTTTCGTACAGGGCGATCGCGGCCGTCGCGCCTGATTCGACTTCGAGTACTGGCTGGAGCTCCATGGCGTGGGCTGTCTGTGCCGCGTGGGCCAGGAGGTCTCGGGCCAGGCCGTGGCCTCGTGCCGAGACGTCGACGAAGAGCCGCGCGACGGCCGCGAGACGCTCCGAGGGTCGGCCCACGGCTTCGGTCAACTCCGGGTCGGGCCGGGAAAGGGCCACGTGCCCGAGCACCGTCGCATCCTCGGCGGCGACCCAGGCGCCCAGCATCCCCCGGGGCGTCAGCCAGCCAGCTGGATCGGCCGGCCAGCGCGCGGGATAACGGTCGGCCTCGTGCACCGTGGCCAACGCCTCGACGCAGGCGGGGAGGTCGGCGTCGGCGCGGGGGCGGATCGTACGGGGGGTGTGGGGCGGGCGGATCGCGGGGGCGGGCATGGGGCGATCATGGCATGGGCGCGCCGACCGGCTTCTGCGCGCCGACCGGCTTCTGCGTGCCGACCGTCTTCTGCGCGCCATGCTCACGCGGCGTTCGGCGAGTTCGGTCAGCAGGTGCGGGTCTTCGACGGCGCGGACCCCGTGGGCGATGCGGGTGGCGCCCAGGGTTTCGACCGCGGTGCGGACGCTGTCGGCCTTCGGCAGGGTTCTGATATCGCGGCGGCGCGGGGGTTCCGGCATCCCGGTATCACCACTGACGCGCCGCCGCGGCAGCTGCTTACCGGGGCATCGGGACCGCCGCCGCGCGGGCCGCGTTCGGCCGGGTCGAGAAGCCGAGCGGAGACGACGCGGCGGCGCGGAGCGCGGCGGACGTCGCGGCCGAAGCGGCGTCCGGCCCCGCGTCGGGCCCGACGGCCGCGGCCGACACCCCCAGCGGGGGAATGGCGTGCCCGCCGACCCGCGTGATCACCGCACGCTCCACGCCCGGGCTCACCGCGTTCGTCCCGCCGAAGATCTCCACGACGCTCACCGTCAGCTTCTCGGACGCCAGGTAGTCGGCGGTCGGGCCGGACAGCTGGAGCGGATCGGTGAGCAGCAGCGGGGAGTCGAGCACCCCCATCAGCGCGCCGCCGGTGAGGGCGTCGGCGTAGGTGGCGCCGGTCGCCACGCCGGTGAAGACCGGCTGCGGCAGCCCGGCGGCGGAGTGGACCGCGGAGATGCAGTCGGCGACGGCGGCGCTGGTGGCGTAGCGGTCGTCGCCGGCCAGGTCGCCGCAGGCGGCGCCGGGGCGGGGTGGGAGGCCGACGGCCCGGTAGGCCGGGCCGCCGACCGGCAGCACCAGTTTCCCGCTCAGGTAGCCCGCGGTCGCCGGGTCGAGCCGGTCGCCGTCCGTCAGCACGATCGGCGCGCCGCCGATGGTGGCCAGGGGCCCGGCGGACAGCGCGTCGGCGAAGTTCTGCCCGGTCGCCACCACCGCGAGCGGGGTCTGCCCGGCCGGTGTCGGCTCCAGGCGTCCCACCTCGCCGGCGATGCGCAGCGAGGTGCCGAAGCGGTCCTGGCCGCCGAGCCGCGTGACGTCGTACCCGGCCCGGACCAGCTGGTCGTCCACCGCGGGGCTGATCGCGCTGGTGCCGCCGAGCACGTACACGGTGCCGTGCGGCCCCAGCACCCGCTGGATCTCCTCGAACGTCTCCAGGGTCAGCGAGCCCGGGTCGGTCAGCAGCAGCGGTCCTCGCGCGGCCGCCGCGAGCGGCCCGCCGGCCAGCGCGTCCGGGAACGCCTTCCCGGTGGCCAGCACCACCGCCTTCGCGTGCAGCGGCGCGTTCTGCGTCGCACTCGGCCACAGCAGCTTCGAGGTCTTGACGCCGGTGTCGTACCGGTCGACGCCCGCGATGCGCTGCACCAGCGGCGCGCCGGGCGGGCGCGTGGGCGGCGGCGACGTCGGCGGTGTGGTGGGCGGGGTCGTCGGCGGCGTAGTCGGCGGCGTCGAGGGAGGGGAGGTGGGCGGAGGAGAGGTGGGCGGAGTGGTGGGAGGGGTCGAAGAAGTCGTCGGCGACGGCGGCTTCGGCGCCGAGGGATTGATCGGCTGCCACGCCGGGTGCACGCCGCTCCCGGCCAGGGGCGTCTCCACGCCGGTCGCGACGTCGAGCACCGAACTGCTGGCGTCGTTCGCGAAGGCGATCTTCGTGCCCGACGGCGACCAGACCGGCGTCTGGTGGTCGACGCTCGCGCCGTTGGTCGTCAGCTGCTTGACGCCGCTGCCGTCGATCGCGGCGGTGAACAGATCCCGCGACCCGGGACGGGTGAACACCAGCGTCGTGCCGTCGGGAGAGATGTCGGCGAACTGCGCGTTGTCGACCGCCAGAGTTGTCGTCCCGGTCTTGACGTTGTGGATCCAGACCTGCGGAACCGCGGAGGCGGTGCGCGCCGTCCGTGTAAAGGAGATGAGATCCCCGGACACCCGGGGGTACGTGTCGTTGAACCCGCTGTCGCCGGTCCCGAGCAGGTAGCTCACCGAGCCGCTGCCTGCCAGGACGGGGACCCGGTACAGCTGTTCGAGCGAGAGGTCGACACCGCCCGGTCCCGTGGCTCCGGGTCCCTGGAACACGATGTGCTGGTTCTGGGCGAAGTACGCGGGCCACGTGCCGTAACACAGCGGCCCGCTCGCGCCCCCCACAGCCCTGGCATCGGTCAGGTCCGGGGCGCTGGTGTCGATGCCACAGGCTCCCGCCATGTTCTCCCACACCGCCCGCGAGCCGTCCGAGGACCAGTTGATCTGGTCGACGTACAGCGCGGTGCCGCCCGCCGTGCCGCCGAGGGTTCGGAGACCGCTGCCGTCGGCGAACTCCTCAACCGTGAGATGGCTCCCGTAGAGGTGGGTCGAGATGTAGCCGTCCGTCCCCGTCTCCGTCGCCCGCGCCGACCCGGCGGACATCGACAGCACTCCCGCGCCGCCGGCGGCCACCACTCCCAGCGCGGACACCGCCGAAGCGGCGATCCGGCGAGAACGTACGCCTGACATCCGTGACCCCCCCATGAGACCCCTGGAAACTGATGAGCGAGCAGGTTGTACAGCCTGGGCACCACGGCGTCAACACACGCCTCAACGGAATATTCTTGGGCCCATGAACGACTTCGCCGCCCCCGGTCCCGTGCAGTTCGCCGACGCCGCCGTCACCGTCGTGGGGGCGCGGGTGGTCGGGTTGTCGGCCTCGGCGGCGCTGCTGGCCCGCGGGGCGCGGGTGACGCTGGTCGACCGCTACGCCGACGAGGCCACCACCGCACGGGCCGCGCGGGCGGAGGCGCAGGGGGCGGTGCTGCGGCTCGGCGACGACGAGACCCTGCCGGAGGGCACCGAGCTGATGGTCGTCACCCCCGGGCTGCCGCCGAGCGCGCCGATCGTGGCCGCCGCGCGCGCGGCCGGGGTGCCGATCTGGGGCGACGCGGAGTTGGCGTGGCGGCTGCGGGCCCCGCTGCCCGACGGCTCCTACGCGCCGTGGCTCGTCGTCACCGGCACCAACGGCAAGAGCACCACCGTGCGGATGGCCGAGGCGATGCTCAAGGAGGCCGGCAAGAACGTGGCAGCCTGCGGGAACATCGGCTACCCGGTTCTGGACGCGGTGCTGCGGGGCCAGGCCGGCGGTGAGGCCGGCGACCCGTTCGAGGTGCTGGTCATCGAGCTGTCCAGCTACCAGCTCTACTGGAGCGCGACCATCTCCGCGCTGGCCTCGGTCGTGCTGAACCTGGCGCCGGATCACCTGGACTGGCACGGCTCCTACGCCGACTACACCACCGCCAAGGGGCGCGCCTACGAGAACTGCCAGATCGCGGCGGTCTACAACGCCGCCGACCTGGAGACCGTGCGGCTGGTGGAGGAGGCCGAGGTGGTCGAGGGCTGCCGGGCCATCGGCTTCACGCTCGGCGCGCCCGGGCTGTCCATGCTCGGCGTCGTCGACGGCATCCTGGCCGACCGGGCCTTCGTGCCGGACCGCCGGACCAGCGCCGCCGAGCTCGGCACCGTCTACGACGTGGAGCCGCACGCCCCGCACAACGTCGCCAACGCCCTGGCCGCAGCCGCGCTGGTCCGCGCCTACGGCGTCGAGCCCACGGCGGTCCGCGACGGCCTGCGCGCCTTCCGCCCCGAGCCGCACCGCATCGCGTGGGTGGCGACGATCGACGGCGTGGACTTCGTCGACGACTCCAAGGCCACCAACCCGCACGCCGCCTCGGCCTCGATCGGCGCCTACGACCACGTGGTCTGGCTGGCCGGCGGCCTGGCCAAGGGCGCGGACTTCGACGAGCTGGTGGAGCGGCACGCCAAGCGGCTGCGCGGCGCGGTGCTCTTCGGCGCCGAACGGCACCTGGTCGCCGAGGCGCTGCGGCGGCGCGCGCCGGAGGTGCCGGTGGTGGACCTCGGCGGGCCGGGGCCGGAGGGGGCCGGCGACGTCATGGCCGAAGCGGTGGCCGTGGCGCGCGGGATGGCCGTGTCCGGGGACACGGTGCTGCTCGCGCCGGCCTGCGCGTCCATGGACATGTTCACGTCCTACGGCGAGCGCGGCGACGTGTTCGCCGCGGCGGTGCGCGAGCTGAAGGACAAGCTGGCGGCAGAGGCAGAGGAAGCCGAGTAAGACTCAGGCCTGCTTCTCGAGGAACATGCGCGCGAACGCGGCGCCGGTCGGCGTCACCTCCGGATCGTTGACGATCATCCGGTAGATGAGCGTCGCGGCCGGCAGGTCGCCGCTCGCGCCGTAGAGCCCGGCCTTGTTCAGCAAGAGCATGGTCTTGGTGTCCGGGTCCGGCCCGCCGGCCAGCCCCCGGTCGAGCGCCTGCATCCGCTGCGCCGGGTCGGTGAGCAGGTTCGCCAGCTCCATCCACGCCGGCGGGAAGTCCGGGAAGTCGCGGGTGACGCCGATCAGGACCTGCCGCTTCCGCTCCGGCTCCATCCACTCCAGCCGCATGAACGCCTGGGAGAAGCCCGCGGGCAGCCGCCCGGCGTGCTCCCGGCGCAGCATGTCCAGTGTGGTGCGGCAGGTGAAGAAACCGCTCGGCGACAGCGCCGCCACGCGTTCGTACATCGCCTGCGCGCCGTGGGTGTCGCCGCTCAGCAGCAGCGTGAACGCGGCGTCGTAGGGCGGGTAGGGCCATTCCGGGGCCAGCTCGGCGGCCCGCGCCAGCAGGGCCAGCGCCTGACCGTAGTCGCCGCGTCCGCCGGCGGCGCGGCCCTCGGCGTGCAGCCGCTCGGCTTCGGGCGGTATCTCATAGGTCATGGTTCGAGAATCTATACGAACTCTGCGACGTCCTGACAGGCCGCGTTGATCCTTCGCGCAGATCAGGCGGGTGCCCGTGCGGCCGCTCGCGACGCCCCGCCCGCGGCCGTGTTCGAACACACCGCCGCATGTCCGCAAAGCTGACGGTCCGTCCGGCGCGTGCTGGCTACCCTAAGGACCATGAGTGAACAGGCCGCGGGCCCGCAGGCGTCGCCGTGGAGGACCGCCGCGCGCGCTCTGCGGGCCCGCCGCGCCACCCTGAAGTCCCTGTTCGACCTCGAACTCACGTCTTACTACCTGCTGGTCGGCTCGGTGCTGCTGCTGCTCGGCATCGGGCTGCTGGAGGTGTTCTCCGCCTCCAGCGTCAACAACCTGGTGAACGGGCGGCCGATGCTGTCCTCGATCCGCAACCAGGCGGTCTCGGCGACGCTGGGGCTGGGCCTGATGTGGACCGCGTCCCGGCTGCCGCCGCGGGTGTACCGGGCGCTGGCCTACCCGGCGCTGGTCGGGACCGTGCTGTTGCTGCTGCTGGTGCTCGCGGTCGGATCGTCGCACAACGGCAACAAGAACTGGCTGATCATCGGCCCGCTGACGGTGCAGCCCAGCGAGTTCGCGAAGCTGGCGCTGGTGCTGTGGGGCGCGGACCTGCTGGTGCGCAAGGAGAAGCTGCTCACCACCTGGGACCACCTGCTGGTGCCGCTGGTGCCCGGGGCCGTGCTGATCATCGCGCTGGTGATGATCGGCGGGGACATGGGGACCTCGATAATCATCGTCGCCATCGTGTTCTGCCTGCTGTGGACGGCCGGGGCGCCGGGGCGGCTGTTCTCGATCCTGCTGGCCTCGGCGGTGGGGCTGGCGGCGCTGGCGATCGTGATGCGGCCCTCGCGGGTGCGGCGCTTCACCAACTTCCTCAGCCCGGACGCCGACCCCGGAGGCACCGGCTACCAGGCCATCCACTCGTTCCAGGCGCTGGCCAGCGGCGGCTGGTTCGGCGTCGGCCTGGGCGCCAGCAGACAACGCTGGGGACAGCTGCCCGAGGTGCAGACCGACATGATCTTCGCGATCGTCGGCGAGGAGCTCGGGCTGATCGGCACGCTGACCGTGCTGGCGCTGTTCCTGACCCTGGCCTACGCCGGCATCCGGATGGCGCTGCGCACGCCGGACCCGTTCGTGCGGCTGGTGTCGGCCTCGGTCACGGTGTGGCTGGCCGCCCAGATGATGATCAACCTGGGGGCGGTGACCGGCGTGCTGCCGATCGCCGGGGTGCCGTTGCCGTTCGTGTCCTACGGTGGATCGTCGCTGCTGCCGTCGCTGACCGCGGTCGGGATGCTGATGTCGTTCGCCCGGAGGCGCCCCGAGCCGCTGGACCCGGTCCGGCTGGCGGGCCCGGCCGGTCCGGTCGGCTCCGTCGGCTCTGTCGGTTCGGTCGGCTCGGCCGGCTCCGGTTCCGCCGGCCCGGCGCGCGGGCGGCCCGCCGCCGAGCCGCGCCCGGAGGGCGCCGAGGGCGCCCCCGCGGACCGATAGGATCGCCGGGTGCATGTGGTCATCGCCGGCGGCGGCAGCGCCGGGCATATCGAACCCGCCCTGAACACCGCGGACGCGCTGCGCCGAGCCGATCCGTCGATCGGGGTCACGATGCTCGGCACCGAGAAGGGCCTGGACACCAAGCTGATCCCGGCGCGGGGCTACGACCTGCGCCTGATCCCCGCGGTCCCGCTGCCCCGCAAGCCCTCCGGCGCGCTGCTCACCCTGCCGTCCCGGCTGCTCGGCACGGTCAAGGCCGCGCAGCAGGTGATCACCGACGTCGACGCCGACGTGGTGGTCGGCTTCGGCGGCTACGTCGCGCTGCCGGCGTACCTGGGCGCCCGCCGGGCCCACCGCCCGATCGTGGTGCACGAGGCCAACATCCGGCCGGGCCTGGCCAACCGGGTCGGCGCGCGCTTCACGCGGAACGTGCTGACCGGCAACCCGGCGGTCCCGATGCGCGGCGCGACCTGCGTCGGCATGCCGCTGCGGCCCGCGATCTCCACCCTGGACCGTGCGGCGCTGCGGGCGCAGGCGCGGGCCGAGTTCGGACTGGACCCGGAGCGCCCCACGCTGCTCGTCTTCGGCGGATCGCAGGGCGCCCGGCGGCTCAACGAGACCATGCAGGCCTCGGTCGCCGCGCTCCGCCGGGCCGGGGTCCAGGTGCTGCACTCGTACGGCGACAAGAACACGGTCGCCATAGCGGAGGACCCGGACGGGCCGCCTTACGTCGCGCGCCCCTACATCGACCGCATGGACCTCGCCTACGCCGCCGCCGACCTGGCGCTTTCGCGCAGCGGGATGATGACGTGCAGCGAGCTGGCCGCGGTCGGCCTGCCGTCGGTGTACGTGCCGCTCCCGGTCGGCAACGGTGAGCAGCGGCTGAACGCCGCGCCGGTGGTCGAGGCCGGCGGCGGGCTGCTGGTCGACGACGCCGCGCTGACGCCGGACTGGTTCGCCGCGAACGTGGTGCCGCTGCTGCTGGACGCGCCGCGGCTGACGGCGATGAGCGAGGCCGCCGGGCGGTTCGGGATCCGGGACGCGGACGACAAGATCGTGGAGCTGGTCTACGCGGCGGCGGGCAAGCAGCGGCCGGCCGCGCCGGCCGGGCAGGCCACGCCGGCCGGACAGAGCGTGCAGGCCGAGCCCACCGAGCCCACTGAGCCCACTGAGCCCACAGAGCCCACCGAGCCCACCGGGCCGATGCAGCCGACCGAGCCCGAGGAGGGTGAGAGCCGATGACCCGCCGCACCCCCCGCTTCCCCGCTCCCGACCAGGTGATCCCGGCCGCCGAGCTGGGCCGCATCCACTTCGTCGGCATCGGCGGGGTCGGGATGGCGCCGTTGGCGCGGGCCATGCTCGGGCGCGGGCTGCCGGTCAGCGGCAGCGACATCAAGGACACCGCGACCGTCCGGGCCCTGCGGGCGCTCGGCGCCGCCATCGCGATCGGTCAGGCGCCGGAGAACCTGGACGGCGTCGACACCGTCGTGGTCTCCACCGACATCCCCGCGACCAACGTCGAGGTCGTCGAGGCCCGCGCCCGCGGCCTGCGGGTGCTGCACCGGGCCTCGGCCCTGGCCTCGCTGATGCCCGGCACGCGGTCGGTCGCGGTCGCCGGCACCCACGGCAAGACCACCACCACCTCGATGATCGCCGTCGCGCTGCGGCACGCCGGGCTGGACCCGACGTTCGTCATCGGCGGGGAGCTCGGCACCACCGGCGAGTCCGGGCACGCCGGGGCCGGCGACGTGCTGATCGCCGAGGCCGACGAGTCCGACGGCACCTTCACGCACTACCGGCCGGACATCGCCGTCATCACCAACATCGAGCTCGACCACCCGGACCACTTCGCCGACGTGGAGCAGGTCCGTGCCGAGTTCCAGGACTTCGCCGACCGCCTCGAACCCGGCGGAACGCTCGTCGTCTACGCCGACGACCCCGCCGCCCGCGCCATCGCCGAGCGCACCGCCGCGCGCGGGGTCCGGGTCCTGACCTACGGGGTCGCCGAGGACGCGGCCATCCGCGTCACCGACGTCGCCAGCGCCGGCGGCTTCCCGACCTTCACCCTGGTCACGGCGGCCACCGATCTCGCTGCGGCGGACACCCACGGCCCGCTCACCCTCGGCATCCCGGCGCGCCACAACGCCCTGAACGCCGCCGCCGCCTTCGGCGTCGCGCTGGCCCTCGGCGTGGACGCCAAGCCCTACCTCGAAGGCGTCGCCGCCTTCACCGGCGCGCGCCGCCGCATGCAGCTGCTCGGCGAGGCCGGCGGCGTCCGCGTCTACGACGACTACGGCCACCACCCCACCGAGATCGCCTCGATCCTGTCCGCCGCCCGCGAACTGGCCGGCGACGGCCGGGTGGTCGCCGCGTTCCAGCCGCACCGCTACTTCCGCACCAACACCTTCCTCCACGAGTTCGGCCCCGCCCTCGGCGCCGCCGACGTGGTGCTGGTCCTGGACGTGTACGCGCACGGTGAGACGCCCATCCCCGGCGTCGGCGGCGACGTCATCGCCGCCGAGACCGGCCTGCCGCCGGAGGCCAGCGTCTTCGAGCCGGACTTCGACCGGGTGCCGGAGCGCCTCGCCGCGCTGGCCCGTCCCGGCGACCTGGTCGTGACGGTCGGCGCGGGTGACGTGACCGAGATCGGGCCCCGGCTGTTGAAGCTGCTGGGGTAGCCGTCGACGGGACTGAAAGAACACCAGCTCAGGGCGTCCTCTTCGGAGGGCGCCCTTCTTCGTCCGCGGAGAACTAGTTGTACTAACACTAGTTTCCATGAGACTATTCAGTCATGTCAGCCATCAAGAGCGCCCTCGTCATCGGCGGCGGCATCGCCGGCCCCGTCACCGCCCTCGCCCTGGCCAAGGCCGGGATCCAGGCCACCGTCCACGAGGCCCACAGCCGCGGCGACGACGTCGGCGCCATGCTGACCGTCGCCCCCAACGGCCTGGCCGCCCTGGAGACCGTGGGCCTGCGGGAAGCCGTCGAAGCCGTCGGCAACCCGCTGCGCACCATGGTCATGGAGAAGGGGAACGGTAAACCCCTGATGAACGTCCCCGGGCTGCCCGGTCTCCCGTTGAGCCGTGTCCTGCGCCGCGCCGACCTGTTCGCCGCGATCCGCGCCGGGGCCGAGGCCCAGGGCGTCGTCGTCCACGACGGCCAGCGCCTCACCCACGTCGAGGAACACCCGGACGGCGTCACCGCCCACTTCGACGACGGCACCACCGCGCACGCCGACCTGCTCGTCGGCGCCGACGGCATCCACTCCACCGTCCGCGGCCTGATCGACCCCGCGGCCCCGGGCCCGGAGTACACCGGCCTGATGAGTTTCGGCTTCGGCGACATGCGGGCCGGCTTCACGCCCGGCGACCTCGACTCCATGCACTTCGCCTTCGGCAAGCGCTCGTTCTACGGGTACTGGACGCAGCCCGACGGCTCCGACGTCTTCTTCAGCAACCACCCGCGGGAGCAGCCGATGACGCTGGCCGAGGCGCGCGCCGTCCCCAAGAGCGAGTGGCTGGCCGAACTGCGGGCCGCGCACGTCGGCGACCGCCCCGGCGAGCGGCTGTTCGGCTCGGTGACCGAGGAGCGGATGCTGGTGGCCGGGCCGATGGAGCGGATGCCCAAGCTTCCGCACTGGTTCCGCGACCGCATGGTCCTGGTCGGCGACGCCGCGCACGCGCCCTCCTCCAGCTCCGGCCAGGGCGCCTCCCTCGCGCTGGAGAGCGCGATCGAGCTGGCGCGCTGCCTGCGGGACATCGACGACCTGCCCGCGGCACTGGCGAAGTACGTGAGCCTGCGGCGGCCGCGCGTCGAGGCGATCTCGGAACAGGCGGTGAAGACCAACAACGGCAAGACCGCCGGCCCGGTGGCGGCGTTCGTGTTCGGTCTCATCATGCCGATCGCCACCCGGACGTTCCTGCGGCCGGAGAAGATGTTCGGCCCGGTGCACCGCTTCCGCGTCGACTGGGACGAGCGGGTCACCGCGTGAACGGGGCCGGCACCCGCGAAGGTGCCGGCCCCGTCCGTCCGTCAGCGTGCTGGTTCACCGGGGTCCGGCGTCAGAACGCCCCGAGCCCGTTCGGTGTCCCCATGCCGGTGGGACCGTCGTACCCGACGGCTCCGTTGCACTGATAGTCGCCGCCGCAGTCCTGGAAGATGCCGTTGTTCCCGCTGACGACGTCGTACAGGCCCGCCTGCGCCGAGGCCGCGTAGAACGGCGAGGCGTCGGCGAACTTCGCCGGGTGCCCGCCCAGCGCGATCACCCCGGCGAGGAACGGCGAGGAGGCGCTGGTGCCGCCGACGATGATCCATCCGGGAGCGCCCTGCGCCACGGTGTAGACCGCCAGGCCGGTGTTCGGATCGGCCACCGCCGAGACGTCGGAGGTCATCCGGCCGGGGCAGTTCGGGTCGCTCTGCCACGCCGGCTTGTCCACCCACGCCGAACAGCCGCTTCCGGCGCCCTGCCACGCGCTCTCACTCCACCCGCGTGCGCTGGAGTCCTTGGTGAGCGACGTGCCGCCGACCGCGATGACGCTGCTGAACACCGCCGGCTCGCTCGGGATCCCGTAGCCGTAGTCGCCCGAGGAGGCCAGGATCGCGGTGCCCGGGTGCTGGTAGTGCTTGGCGTTCCCCGGAGTCAGGCTGGACTCCGTGATGCCGTAGCTGTTCGACACCTCGTCGGCGCCCAGCGCGACGGCTTCGTCCACCGCGGCGGCCAGGTCGGTCCCCAGCGCGTCGTCGGACTCCACCAGCAGGATCTTGCACTGCGGGCAGGCCGCGGAGACCATGTCCAGGTCCAGGGCGATCTCCACGCCCCAGCCCCGGTCCGGGGGCAGCGGGGTCGCCGCGCCGCGCTGGTTCACCTTGTGGAAGCAGCCGTTGGCCGTGGTGCAGGCCGGCAGGCCGTACGTGCTCCGGTAGACCGCGAGGTCCGCCTCGGCGGTGGCGTCGTCCCCGGCGTCCACGATGGCGACGGTCTGGTCCGTGCCGCCGGTGGTCGGCAGGTGGTACGCGGCGTGCAGGTCCGCCGGGCCGAAGCCGTTCGGCGCCGTCGTGGCGTTCGCGGCCGCGTGCTTCGGGGCGGGCGCGTCTGTGCGGATCTCGGCGAAGCACCGCGCGTAGCCCGCGGGCACCTTGCCGCAGACGTCCTTCACGCCGCTCGCCACACTGCTCGCGGCGGTCCTGGTGCCGTGGCCCTCGGTGCTGCCGGCGTTCGCCGGGCCCGCGACCGCAGCCAGGGAGGCCACGGTCAGCGCCGCCGCCCCCAGCACGGCGAACAGCCGGTGGCTGGATATCCGACTCATGATCCTGATCCCCCTCAGCCGATGGTGTAGGCGTTGGCGACGGTCTGCGTGATGGAGCCGCCCAGCGCGTCGGTCGCGCCGACCTTCAACCACGGCGTGCCGCCCTTGGGCCCGCTGTTCGGCCAGAGGGCGAGGAAGTGGTTGTCGAACGTCGGCACCACGGTGGCCTTGGTCCAGGTCGCGCCCTTGTCGAAGGACACCGACACGGTGGCGCCGGTGGCCCGGGCGTTCGCGCCGACGCCGCTGTAGCTCTGGTGGCCCACCTGCAGGTCCAGGGTCTGGACCGGACCGTGCGAGGTGTTGGTGTCGTCCGTCGCCAGGCGGTAGCCGAGGTTCAGCACCGGGAGGATCGAACACGGCGTCGTGCCGCCGCCCTGCGCTCCGCAGTAGTCGGCCGCCGGCAGGTTCCAGTCAGGGTTCGCCTTCGGGGTGTACGGCACGGTGAGGTCGGTGTGCGTGGCCGTGGACTGGGTGATCGGGAACCTGCTCAGGTCCAGGTCGAACACCAGACGGTAGGTGCCGGGCGTCTGGGCCTGGCCGGTCAGCTCGGCGCCCGAGGTGTTGTCCTGGGAGAAGACCTGCGTGCCGTCGCGGTAGATGGTGGTGTGGCCGGTCGCCGGGCCGAGGAACAGCGAGGTGGTGTCCGGCTCGCTGTCGACGAACGGGTTGACGCCCAGGTCCACGGTGGAGCCGTCGGCGCAGGCGCGGCACGAGGTGCCGTCCTTGTACTGGCCGACCTGTGCGGTCATCGGACCGTGGCCCCATGTGCGCCACTGCTCGCCGGGACCGGAGTAGGTCGTGCGGTCCGCCTGCAGCATGATCATCGCCGGGATGTCGTTCCCGGTGGGGCTCGGAAGCGCGGTGAACACGCTGCGGTTCCAGATCCAGCCGTCCTGCGGCGCGCCGATGTACGTGGTGAGGTGCGTCGGCACCGAGTACACGTGGCCCATCTGGAAGCCGCCGGTCGCCGGCGAGTAGGGCCCGAACATGTACTCGCCCATGCGCCGCGGGCTTCCGGCGTCGGTGTCGATCGTGTTGTGCACCGTTTCGAGCTTCGAGGTGTCGACGGCGTAGGTCTGGTTCGCGTCGATGTGGTCGGTGGCCGGGAACATCACGTCGTAGCGGTACGGCTGCGGCGTGCTCGCCGGGCTCGTGGCCCCCCAGGAGAGCAGCTGGAACGTGAACCCGCCGGCCTGCGGCGCGGCCGCGGGGGACACGGCGATCGACGTGTCGCTGATCACGCCGAGCGAACCGGTCACGTGGTTCTGGTCCATGCGGCTGAAGGACAGGTACTCGGAGTCGGTCGCCGTGGGCTTCGGCGCGGTCGCGTTCACCTGTGAGGTGGCGGTCCGCTCGTCCGCGGTCAGGGCGGTGACACCGGTGTCCGCGACCGTGAGGTCGGTCTGCGTGACGACGCGCATGGCGTCGGTCCGGGTCGCCGGGTCGAAGTTGTCGAAGATGGTGAAGGCCGTGTAGTGCCCGGCCGGCACCGCGACCCGGCCCACGCCGCCCGCCACGGCGATCGGCTGGGACCACTTCGTGACGTCGTCGGCGTCGATGAGGAACGTGGTCGCGTCGGCGGGTGCGCCGTCCAGCCCGGTGGTGCCGATCTGCAGGATGTGCAGCGGATAGTGCGGGATCACGGCCGCCGTCTTGACCGCGGTGTGCAGTGCGGGGATGTCGTATAGGGACGGGTCGTAGCTTCCTGAAGCCAGCACCGAGTTCGGGATGACGTAGGCGTGGTCGGCGTTCGGCGCGTAGCGGATCGCCGGGACGCTGTGGCCGTCGGGGGAGAAGACCGCGATGCTCGCGGCCGGGCCCGAGCCGGTGACGGACAGCAGGTCGCCGTTCGGCAGGGTGCTGACCTGGGGGGCCAGGGGCTGGGAGAACGGGGCCGGACCGAGCGGACCGGTCGCCGGGGCGGTGGTCGCGGCCGCGGCCGTGGCGGCGGTGGTTCCGAGGCCGAGGACCGCGGCGGCGGCCAGGGCGGCCGGGACGCGGCGGGCTGGGATTAGCACAAGCGGTTCCTCCGTGTCGTGGGACGGGCTTCGGTCACGCTGGGTGAAGCGGTGAAGCCGAGGCGTTCCACAGGGAGGACGACACGGGGGGCCACTCTAGTTGTACGTGTTCTTAAATTCGTGTCCTGATTCTCATATACTGAGACGCCCTGCCGGGAAATCGCAGGCGAGGGTGGGTGCCGGCGGCTACGGTGGGAGCGATGACTTCCGAGACCACGACTCCCGACCCCCTCGCCGTCGCCCGCGCCCTGCTCGCCGGCGACGACATCGCCGGACTCATCCGCCACCTGCGGGTGGCCGGCGACCAGCTGCCCCTGACCGCCGTGGCCCGGCTGCTGCACGAGGCCGCGCTGCGCTCCGGGTTCGACGACCTCGCCGAGGCCGCGGCCGGCGTGGCGGGCGGGGACGGCGACCCCGGCGAGCGGGCCCAGGCGCTCTTCGACTTCGGATACGCCTGCGTCGAGCGGGGGATCGCGTTCCTGGCGATCCGGCCGCTGAGCGCCGCGGTGGAGCTGGAACCGCGGGTCGTGCCGATCCGCACGGAGCTGGCGGCCGCCTACGAGCGCGAGGGCCGGCACCGGGAGGCGGTCGGCGTGCTGCGCGGATACGACGGCGAGCTGTCGTGGCTCGCGCGGTTCCAGCTCGCGTACAACGCGATCCTGGCCGGGGACCTGGTCGAGGCGGAGACGGCGTACGCGGCGCTCCCGGTCCCGGACGAGGCGGGCTGGGCGCCCGCGCGGGACAAGGTGCGCGCGATGCTCGTGCGTGCCGCCGCGGCGCGTGTCCAGGACGGGGGCCTGGGCCCGGAGGACCTGCGCGGGTGGCACTTCGCGCTGACCGGCGGCGTGCTCCTCACCATCTCACCGTGGGGCTTCGACGCCGGGATGACCGGGCGGTGGGCCATGGTCGGGGACTCCCACGTCAGCTGCCGCGAGGTGCTGCGACGGGTCGGCGTCGTGCTCGCGGCGCGCGGTCTGCGGCCGCGGAGCGTCTCGGTGCTGCCGGACCGGGACAGCGAGATCCTGGGACGGGCGGCGGCCCGGCACTTCGGCCTGCCCGCGGTGCCGTTCGCGGAGGACCGGGCGGACACCCTCGTCGTCGCCTACGACCTGAACGACGCCGACACCGGGACGCTGGGCGCGCTGCGGGAGCGGACGCCCGGCCAGATCCTGTTCGAGCGGGCCACGAACTGGACCGATCCGCCTCTGGTCTCCGCCGACATCTGCGGGTTCCTGCGTCAGGCCGTGAAGACGCCGTGGGACGCGGAACCGCGGATGGCCGACGGGGAAGCGTTCCAGACGGAGGCGGACGCGCGGCGGGTCGAGGAGATCGCCGCGTCGCTCGCCGGAACGGAGCCGGAGGCCGACCCGGGCGACGGGGCGACGCCGCCGGATCCGGACGACGTGCTGCTGGGGTTCGTCAACGGCGTCGCCGAGACGTGGATGATCGCGCCGCGCGAGTACGTCGGCTCGCCGGGGCCGGTGCCGAGCTCACGTTTCCTGTAGGCCCGCCGCCGCTGTCGCGGATCGGTCTGTGAATCCGCCACGGCATTGGACCGTAGCGGTGTTCGATCACTTCCTGGAGTTGTCCACGGAAGCGAAGGAAACGTATTAAAAAGGGGTCAATCCCGTGAAAAGGAACCACCCTTCTCCACCGGCCCTGAAACGGTCGAAGACGACTACCTAAGGCTGAAACGCGGCCACGGCTGATCTGGGGCACGCCCCCCATCTGCGAAACTGGGCCCCATGAACGCCACCGGCACCGACCAGAACCGGGTCAGCAGGGTCCTGGTCGAGCGCTACCTCGACCGGTTGCGCAGGCGGCGCCGGTGGCGGCGGCTCTCGGTGACCATCACCGTGTTCCTGTCGCTGCTCGCGCTGAGCGGGTACGCGGTGCTGTGGCACACCAAGGTCTTCGACGTGCGGAAGACCCCGGTCTCCGGAATCAAGGTCCTGACCAGGCAGCAGGTGCTGGCCACCGCCGCGATCCCGGCGCACGCCCCGGTCGCGGGGGTGGACACGGGGGCGGTCAAGGCCCGGCTGATGACCCTGCCGCGGGTGAAGAACGCGTGGGTGGAGCGCAGCCTGCCGCACACCGTCTCCATCACCGTCGTGGAGCGCGTCGCGGCCGCCGCGCTTCCGGACGCGGACGGTTCGTACGTCATCGTCGACGCCGACGGGGTGGCCTTCGACACAGCGGCGACGTTCTCCGCGATCCCGGCGCACGTTCCGGTCATCCACTTGGAGCAGTTCACCGATCCCCGGCCGAAGATCCGGGCGGCCACCGTCACCGGGGCGCTGGCCGCGCTGCGCGCGCTGCCCGATCCGCTGCGCTCGCGGGTGCTCACCGTGTCCGCGACCGGCCCCTACGCCATCACCCTGACGCTGAAGCCCTCCACCTCGAAGCAGCAGGCGGTGACCGTCGTCTGGGGCGGCCCGGAGCAGCCGGATCTCAAGGCGCGGATACTGGTGGCACTGATCGGCCGACAGGCCGAGCATTATGACGTGAGCGCCCCGGACGCCCCGGCCTATTCCCAGGGTTCCGGCTAACGGTTCGAGTCCGGCAGTCGCAATCCGCTAAGATCGGGCGCGCTATCGGACAACATACGTATTCCCCTCATCGGATCGCGCGGGATCACACGGGGGTCGTCGGACCACGCTGAGAAGTAAAACCTGCCGACAGTTTCGGCGTGTTCGTTGAACCTCACAGGTCGCGGGACCTAATGTCCTGTAAAGACTTCACAGTCGCACGACCCCGCCGTGTCCCCGCCCGCCGTGGGCGGGGCTAAGGTGATCACGGGGTTTTCGATAAACAGTCCAGATTTTCGATAAACAGTACAGATCACCGCACACCACGGAGAGGCCGTCGGACGTGGCAGCACCGCAGAACTACCTGGCCGTCATCAAGGTCGCCGGCATCGGCGGCGGCGGCGTCAACGCCATCAACCGGATGATCGAGGTCGGTCTGAAGGGCGTCGAGTTCATCGCCGTCAACACCGACGCCCAGGCTCTGCTGATGAGCGACGCCGACGTCAAGCTGGACGTCGGCCGCGAGCTCACCCGCGGGCTCGGTGCGGGCGCCAACCCGGAGGTCGGGCGGAAGGCGGCCGAGGACCACGCCGAGGAGATCGAGGAGGTCCTCAAGGGCGCGGACATGGTGTTCGTCACCGCCGGCGAGGGCGGCGGCACGGGTACCGGCGGCGCGCCCGTGGTGGCCCGGATCGCCCGCGAGCTCGGCGCGCTGACCATCGGCGTGGTGACCCGGCCGTTCACCTTCGAGGGCCGGCGCCGGGCGAACCAGGCCGAGGACGGCATCGCGGCGCTGCGCGAGGAGGTGGACACCCTCATCGTCATCCCGAACGACCGGCTGCTGTCGATCTCCGACAAGAACGTCTCGGTGCTGGACGCCTTCAAGGCCGCCGACCAGGTGCTGCTCTCCGGTGTGCAGGGCATCACCGACCTGATCACCACCCCGGGCCTGATCAACCTGGACTTCGCGGACGTGAAGTCGGTGATGAGCGAGGCCGGCTCGGCGCTGATGGGCATCGGCAGCGCGCGCGGCGACGACCGCGCGGTGGCCGCGGCCGAGATGGCCATCTCCTCGCCGCTGCTGGAGGCGTCCATCGACGGCGCCCGCGGCGTGCTGCTGAGCATCTCCGGCGGCTCCGACCTCGGCCTGTTCGAGATCAACGAGGCGGCGCAGCTGGTCAGCGAGGCCGCGCACCCGGAGGCCAACATCATCTTCGGCGCGGTGATCGACGACGGGCTCGGCGACGAGGTCCGGGTCACCGTGATCGCCGCCGGCTTCGACGGCGGGGAGCCGGCCAAGCGCCGCGCCCCGCACGCGGCCCAGGCCGCCGGCGGCACCCGCTACGACGAGACCAGCGTCCGGGACGGCATGCGCGAGCAGGTGCTGGGCACGCTGCCCAAGCCCCCGGAGAGCACCGGGCCGGCGCACGACCCGATGGCGGACACCCAGACGGTGACGGTGATCCCGCCGCAGCCGGCCCCGCTGCCGGCTGACGAGCTCGACATCCCCGACTTCCTGAAGTAGGGCCGGCACCCGTGGCGATATGGCAGCACACCGGTCCGGTCGGCAACGGCGGCACCGCCCGCTTCGCCTTCTCCGACCGCTGGGGCGGCGTCTCGAAGGCCCCCTACACCGCGACCAACCTCGGCGGGCACGTCGGCGACGACCCCGAGGCGGTCGCGGCCAACCGCTCGCTGGTGGCGTTCGAGCTGGGGTTCGCCGACCCCGGCAACGTCGTGTACATGAACCAGATCCACGGTGCGGACGTGGCCTACGCCGCCGCGCAGTGGCAGGGCCGCGCGCCCGACGTGGACGCGCTGGTCACCGACCGCCGGCACCTGGCGCTGGCGGTGCTGGTCGCCGACTGCGTGCCGGTGCTGCTGGCCGACGCCGAGGCCGGCGTGGTCGGCGGGGCGCACGCCGGCCGGCCGGGGATGAAGGCCGGCGTGGTGCCGGCCACCGTCGAGCGCATGCTGGCCCTGGGCGCGGTGCCGGAGCGGATCGTCGCGGTCACCGGGCCGTCGGTGTGCGGGCTCTGCTACGAGGTCCCGGAGCGGATGCGCGCGGACGTGGCCGAGAAGGTGCCGGCCAGCCACGCCGTGACCCGCCAGGGCACCCCGGGCCTGGACGTCGCCGAGGGCGTGTGGTCGCAGCTGGAGGCGGCGGGGATCGATCTGAAGGAGTCGGTGCGGCTGCGGGTGTGCACCCAGGAGTCCGCGGACTACTACTCGTTCCGCGGCGAGGGCACGACCGGCCGGTTCGCCGGCTTCGTCTGGCTGGACTGAGCACGATGGCGGAACCGACGCGCGTGGAGCAGATCCGCGCGAACCTGGCCGTGGTGCGCGAGGAGATCGCCGCCGCGGCGCGCGAGGCCGGCCGCGATCCGTCCGAGGTGACGCTGATCGCGGTCACCAAGACGTACCCGGCCTCCGACGTCCGGATCCTGGCCGAGCTCGGCGTCCTGGACGTCGGGGAGAACCGGGACCAGGAGGCGGCCCCCAAGGCCGCGGCGACGGCCGGGCTCGGTCTGCGCTGGCACTTCATCGGGCAGCTGCAGACCAACAAGGCCGGATCCGTGGCCGCGTACGCGGATTTCGTGCATTCCGTGGACCGGCTCCGACTGGTCTCCGCGCTCTCCAAGGCGGCTGTCCGGTATGACAAAGAATTGACTTGTTTGGTGCAGGTCGATCTGGGTAACGCAGAGCCCATGGACGCAAACGCCGCGCGCGGCGGTGCCCTCCCCGGCGAGGTGCCCGCCCTGGCGGACGCGATCGCCGAAGCCCCCGGTCTCTCCCTCGGCGGACTCATGGCCGTCGCCCCCCTCGGCGAGGAGCCGGGACCGGCCTTCGCGCGGTTGCACGAGCTCGCATTGAGCTTGCGATCAGCACACCCTTCGGCCACCATGATCTCGGCGGGGATGAGTGGGGACCTGGGGGAAGCGGTGGCGGCCGGCGCGACACACGTGCGCATCGGCAGCGCGATACTCGGTATCAGACGGTGATTCCGGTAACGTCGCATCTATCGAACATCGGATACGACGAAGACCGCACGCCTCGCACACTCATCGACCGCGATCGGGAAACCTCCGCGGCACCCATTTACGTTGACAGATGCAAGACAGCCGTAACAGGCCCAGTCCGGAGGCGAACACCATGGCCGGCATGATGCGCAGAGCAGCGGTCTACCTCGGGCTCACTGACGAACAGCGGTTCGAGGACGAGCGGTACTACGACGACTACGAGGACGAGTACGAGCCGGAGCACACCGAGCACGCCGCGGCGGCTCCGGTCGAGCCCCGCCGCGAGCCCGAGGACCCGTCCTCCGGCGCGCTCGTCGTCGCGCAGAACGACCGCCGCGCGTTCGCGGCGCCTTCCAACGTGACGGTGATGCCGGACCGCTCCGAGCGGTCGCCGCGCACCGACCGAACCGACCGAGCCGAGAGAGGTGGACCGGTGATGTACAGCGTCCCGATGGACCGGTCGGCGGACCGCGAAGCGTCCTACCGCATCACCACGCTGCACCCGCGGACCTACAACGAGGCCCGCACGATCGGCGAGCACTTCCGCGAGGGCGTGCCGGTGATCATGAACCTGACCGAGATGGAGGACGCCGACGCCAAGCGCCTGGTGGACTTCGCGGCCGGGCTGATCTTCGGCCTGCGCGGGAACATGGAGCGGGTGACGCAGAAGGTGTTCCTGCTGTCGCCTGCTAATGTCGACGTGACGGCCGAGGACAAGGCCCGGATCGCCGAGGGCGGGTTCTTCAACCAGAGCTGACGCCGGCAGGCGAGCACTTCGGGTCCTCCGGCGTCTCGTGGGCGGTGACGATACCGCACACGGCGGGGCGCCGGAAATGGTGGGAAGGGGAGAGCGCTATGAGCGTTGTGGGGGCGTTGCTCCTGTGGGTGCTCTACCTCTTCGCGCTGTGCATGATCGTCCGCCTCATCATCGGCTGGGTTTTGCAATTCGCCCGGTCATGGGAGCCGCGGGGTGTCATGCTGGTCGTCGTGGAGACGGCGTACACGGTCACAGATCCTCCTCTGAAGCTGCTGCGGCGCTACATCCCGCCGCTGCGGCTCGGCGGGGTGGCACTTGACCTGGCGTTCATGATCCTGGGGATCATCGTCTTACTGCTGATCCGGGTCGCGGCTACGCTGTGACCGGGTAATGTCTGTGCGAATGCCGACGACCACGCCACGCCTGAGGTGAATGAAAGATGCCGTTGACTCCCGAGGACGTCCACAACAAGCAGTTCACGACCGTACGCCTGCGTGAGGGCTACGACGAGGAAGAGGTGGACGCCTTCCTCGACGAGGTCGAGGCCGAGCTCACCCGCTTGATCCGCGAGAACGAGGAGCTGCGCGCGAAGCTGGCCGCGGCCACCCGTGCCGCGGCCTCGGCGGCGGCCGCGCCCGTGCCGATGCGGCGGGAGCCGACCCCGATACCCGCGCCCGCCCCGGTGCCGGCGCCGCTCCCGGCTCCGCTTCCGGCCCCCCTGCCGGTGCCGCAGGCCCCGCAGTACCAGGCTCCCGGCGGTGACTCCGCGGCGCGCGTCCTGGCGCTGGCGCAGCAGACCGCCGACCAGGCCATCGCCGAGGCCCGCAACGAGGCCAACAAGATCGTCGGCGAGGCCCGCAGCCGGGCCGACGGCATGGAGCGCGAGGCCCGCGGCAAGGCCGACGCCCTGGAGCGGGACGCGCAGGAGAAGCACCGCGTGGCGATGGGGTCGCTGGAGACCGCCCGCGCCGCGCTGGAGCGCAAGGTCGACGACCTGCGGGCGTTCGAGCGCGAGTACCGGCAGCGGCTGAAGAGCTACCTGGACGGCCAGATGCGCCAGCTGGAGGCCTCCGGCGGCGACGACATGGCCGCCTCGGCCCCCCGGCCGCAGCTGGGCGCGACCGGCCTGACCCCGCCCCCGCCGCCGCCGTCGGCCCCGCCGATGCCGATGCAGGCCTCGCTGCCGGCCGGCATGTCGGCCGGGATGGCGCCGATGGCGCCGCAGCCGGCCGGGATGAACGGTCAGGGCCTCGGCTCCACCGGCTCCTACCAGGCGCAGGGCGCCGGGTCGAACGCCGCGGCGCTGACCCAGACCATGGCCCCGATCCGGCCGCAGATGCCCCAGCCGCCGATGGGCGCCGGCCAGCAGCCGCCGTTCATGGGCGCCGGGAACGGCCTGGGCCAGCCCTCGGTCCCGTCGCAGCCGTCGCCGATGCGCGGGTTCCTGATCGACGAGGACCCCGACGCCTGACCTTCGGCCCCCGGCGGTGCCACCGGCACCCCACCACCGCACAGACACAATGACGTGGCGTCATAAGCCCCGCTTCCCGGTCTCGGGAAGCGGGGCTCGGCGTTTCGTGCCTCAGTCCAGACCCAGCGAGAACGCCGCCTCCAGGTCCATCGCGCTGTAGGTGCGGAACGAGACGTGCGTCACAGTGTGACTCACGCCGGCGACCTTGTTCACGCCGCCGGGGATCACGTCGGCGAGCTGCTCGTGCTCCCGCACCCGCACCATGGCGATCAGGTCGTACTCGCCGGTGACCGAGTACACCTCGCTGACCCCCGGCAGTTGGGAGATCTTCTCGGCGACCTCGGGGATGGCGTCCACATCCGTCTTGATCAAGACGATGGCAGTGATCACAGCGGCTCCTCTCGCGGGACTGTCTAGCGATGGTATTGGCCGTACGGGTCGTCCGGATCGGCGGTCCGGTAATCCGGCGCCAGCGGAGGCGGCGCCGGCTCCCTCCCGCGGGTGCGCACCGGTCCGCTCGGCCCGCGCCCGATCACCAGCGCCGCGTAGAGCAGGCCGAGCACGAAGCCGGAGACGTGCGCGTAGTACGCCACGTCGCTGGAGCTCGAGACCCCGATCGTCTGCTGGAACTCCGGCAGCTGCATCACGAACCAGAAGCCGAGGACCAGCCACGCCGGCACCCGCAGCGGCAGGAACCACAGGAAGGGCAGCAGCAGCGTCACGCGGGCCTGGGGGAACAGGTAGGCGTAGGCGCCCAGGACGGCCGCGATCGCCCCGGAGGCGCCCACCAGCGGCCCGCCGGCGGTCGGGTTGGCCCACGCGAAGGCGTAGGTGCTCAAGGCCCCGGCCAGGAGGTAGAAGACCAGGTAGTGGATCCGGCCGAACCGGTCCTCGACGTTGTTGCCGAACACGTACAGGAAAAGCATGTTGCCCAGCAGGTGGATCCAGCCGGCGTGCACGAACATCGCGGTGAAGACCGGCCAGACCGCGCTGCCGTGGCCGCCCAGGAGCTGGGACGGGATGGCGCCGTAGTGGTACAGGTAGGCGTTCTCCCGGGCCTTGCGGGCGGCGTCGGGGTCGGGGCCGGCGAAGGCGATGGGACCCAGGAGGAACACCGCGACGTTCGCGATGATCAGACCGTAGGTGACGACGGGGGCCCGGGAGACCGGGTTCTTGTCGTGAATCGGGATCACCACTGTTGCATCATGGCCCATCGCGGCGCGCGCGGGAGATCCGAAACGCGGCCTTCAGGGCCTACCTTTGAGGAAGTGAAGGATCCTTGATGACGCGGTGTGAGGTTCGGCCGATAGGGTCGGCGGATCGGATGCGGTGTGCGGGGTAGGTATCAGGCGAGGGAGTGGGGCAGGTGAGCGCAGCGGAAGGCGGTGAACGGCTCACCATCGTGCTGCCCGACTCCGTGCGCCAGCGCGTCGTCGAGATCGCCTCCGAGGCGCTGGGCCGGATGCCGGCGGCCGAGGTCCCGGTGCCGCTGAAGCCGTTCGCCAAGTTCGCCCCGGCCAAACGGGCCAAGGCGGCCGCGATCCCGATGGCCGCCGCGCTGGAGAGCGACGGGGCGTTCCGGGCCCGGGTCGCCGAGCGGGTGCGGGACGCGTCCCCGGACCTGTCCGAGTCCCTGTTCGCCGGTGTCGTCCCGGCGGCCGCCGACCCGCACGAGATCGCGGCGGTCGCCTACGTGCTGCGGCCGCACGGCTGGACCGGGATCGTCAAGGACGCGCTGGAGGCGGTGTCGCAGGGCGCGCGGACGGCGGCCGGCGAGGCCGCCGAGGGCGAGGTGGCCCGGCTCAACGCGGAGGTCGCGGAGCTGCGGGAGACGGCCCGCCAGGCCGCGGACGCGCTGCGGGCCGCCCAGGAGGAGGCCCGGCGCGAGGGCGACCAGCTGCGGCGCAAGGTGCGGCAGCTGGAGGCCGACATGCGCCGCGCGCAGGCGGCGGCGCGGGCCGGCGCGGCGACGCTGGAGGCGGAGCGGTCGGCGGCCAGGGCGGCGGCGTCGGCCGCGGAGGCCGAGGTACGGCGGCTGCGGACGCGGCTGACGGCCGCGGAGACGGCGCTGGACACCGCACGCCGCTCGGCGCGTTCCGGGCGCTCTGAGGGCGACATGAGGCTGCGGCTGCTGCTGGACACGCTGGCGGGCTCCGTGAAGGGGCTGGAGCGCGAGCTGGCGCTGCCGCCGACCCAGGCGCGGCCCGCGGACTCGGTGACGGCGTCGGAGCCGGACACGGTGGCACCGGCGGACATGTCGATGCAGGGCCGTGCGAAGGACGACCCGGCGCTGCTGGACCAGCTGCTGACGCTGCCGATGGTGCACCTGGTGGTGGACGGCTACAACGTCACCAAGACCGGCTACCCGACGCTGTCCCTGGCCGAGCAGCGGGTGCGCCTGGTCGGCGGCCTGGCGGCGCTGGCCGCGCGGACCGGCGCCGAGGTGACGTGCGTCTTCGACGGGGCGGCGCTGGACGGACCGGTGCGGCTGACGCAGCCGCGAGGCGTGCGGGTGCTGTTCTCCGCGCCGGGCGAGATCGCCGACGAGCTGATCCGGCGGCTGGTGGCGGCGGAGCCGGCCGGGCGGCCGGTGGTGGTGGTGTCGTCGGACCGCGAGGTCGCGGAGGGCGTGCGGCGGTCGGGGGCGCGGCCGGTGCCGGCTTCGATGCTGCTGAACCGGATGGCGCGGTCGTAGGGCGGGGTGGGGCCGGGCGGGGCCGGGCGGCTCCAGGCGCGCTGGCAGATGGCGTGGCGCGGTGCCGTGGTGTCGCCCCCGCGGTGACTTGTCTGCTCTCTGACTTAATCGTCTATTCGAGTGTCCCGGTCTTGCTCGCTCCGGCCCGCGCGGGCTAGGTTCGTGCGCTGTTCTGCCGGTTTCGCCGGGTGTGCCCGGATGCGGAGGTCATTTCAGAATGGCGCATCACAGTACGAGGAGGGCGCGTTCCTCCCACCTGCCGAACAAGATTTCGCGGCTCCCGATCCGGGGCCGCACCACGGCCGCCGCGGCGTTGACGGCCGTGGCCACCGCCACGGGCCTGGTCGCCTCCGCCGCGGCCGCGCCGACGCCGGGCACCACGGGGCCGGGCCCCGACACCGGGGGCCAGACGGCGTCCGTCAAGGCCCAGATCGCCGCGCTGTACCGCCAGGCCTCCGAGCTGACGCAGACCTATGACGCGGCCCAGGAGCAGGCCTCGCACCTGACGATCGCCGTCCAGCGCTCCGAGTCGGCCCTGCGCGAGGCCCGCGACGACTACCAGCGCGAGCGCACCGCCGTCGGCGCCATCGCCGCCGACCAGTACCGCTCCGGCGGCATCGACCAACGCCTGGCCCTGATGCTCGCCGACCAGCCGGACACCTTCCTGGGCAACGCCGCCATGGCCGCCCGCCTCAACGACGAGCAGCGCCGCAAGATCGCCGAAGCGGTCGAAGGCCAGCGCCGCCTCCTGGAACTCCAGCACGCCGCCGCCGACCAGCTCGCCGACCTGGCCCGCACCCGCGACACCGCGGCCCAGTCCCGCCAAGCCGTGAACGACCAGCTCCGCAAGGCCCAGACCCTGCTGAGCACCCTCACCGCGCCCCAGCGCCGCGCCGTGGCCGCCGCCGACCTCGGCCCCGACAGCACCGGCTTCGCCGGCCAGCAGGTCGACCCCGAGACCCTCGCCCACCCGGCCCCACCGGCCAACGCCCGCGCCCGCGCCGCGATCGAGGCCGCGTACGCGGACCTCGGCAAACCGTACGTCTTCGGCGCCGAAGGCCCGGACGCCTTCGACTGCAGCGGCCTGATCCAGCGCGTCTGGCGCCAGGCCGGCGTGGAACTCCCGCGGACGTCGTCGGAACAGGCCGAAGCGGGGCAGCGGGTACCCCTGTCGGAGATCCAGCCCGGCGACCTGGTGATCTATTACTCCGGCCGGAACCACGTCGGGATGTACGTCGGCGACGGGAAGATCATTCACGCGCCGCATCCGGGGACGCAAGTGCGGATCAGCCCATTGATGTCGATGCCGGTGAACATGGTGGTGCGGGTCTGAGGGGTGGTGTCGCCGGCTGTGGGGTCCCGTTGAATCTTTCGAGCCGGTCGATGGTCTGCTGCCGCAGGGCGCTGCATTGGATTCCGCGCTAGGGTCGGACCTTGACCGCGGAGGGAGTCTGGGTTGACGGGCGGGTTTGAAGAGTTCTTCCAAACAGCGACCGGCCGTGCTCCTGCTGCCATACAGGCCACCATCGCCGGCGAGGGTCTTCCGGCAGAGCTCAGGATGCCGATCGGGGCAGACACCGCCGCCACCGCTGTGTTGCCCTGGCTCTTTCGCCGCCTGGTCTGCGCGCCGGAGTCGACGCCGCGCAGGCTGGTGTACGTGCTGCCGGCGCACAGCCTTCCTGAGCACGTCTTCGCGCGGATCGGCGGGTGGCTGGACCGTCTCGGGCGTGCGGGCGAGGTCGGGGTGCATCTGCTCGCGGGCGCGGTCCGGGACAGCGGGTGGCTGCGCCATCCGGAGCGGACCGCGATTCTGGTCGGCGCCCACGATCTGTTGCTCAGCAGGGCCCTGATGCGTGGGTTCGCCGATTCGCGGCGGACGGCGCCGGTGGCGTACGGCCTGCTCCACAACGACGCGCAATGGGTCTTCGATACCGCGCACCTGCTCGGCCCCGGGTTGCCGACGAGTGTCCTGATGCAGCGGATGCGCGATGCCCTGGGCACGTCCGCGCCGACGGCGACGCTGTGGATGTCCTCGGCGCAGGACACGACCGACACGATCATCGGGAAGCTGCTTCCTGCCGCCGACATCGGCTACCTGGCTCAGACCGTCGTGGCTGCCCACGTCGTGGGGACACAGACCGCTGTGGTCCTCGGCTCGGCGGCGCGGGCGCGGGCGCTTCACGTCGCGCTGCGCGCAGCCACGCCCGAGCGTGACGTCGTGCTGATCCACCCCTATTTCCGCTCGGCCGACCGCCTCGACCGACTGGCCGTGCTCGGCGAACGGGACCGCGACCGGATCATCGTCGGGACGCGGGCGCTGGAAGTGGGGATGAACCTCTCGCCCCGCACCCTGATCACCGAGCTCAGGCCCGGGGACTCGGGCGTCCGGCAGCTCGATGATGACTCCGAGGCGCCGGGCCGGACCTGGGGTGAGGCCGATCTGCTGGCGCTGTTCGACACCGCTGTCGACCCGCCGGATCTGGATGTCGGCAGCTGGGTGTGTGAACCCGCCGACCGCACGGCGCTGGTCGCCTGGCGTGCCTGGGAGTCCGGCGAGCCGACGGAGGAGGAGACCGATCCGGGCAGTGACGAGCTGTGCCCGGTCCCGCTGGACGAGCTGCGCCGAGTGCTGGACGGCCGGGCCTGGCTGCGCGACCGCCGCGATGGCCTGTGGCGCCGTGCCACGGCTGAGGACCTGGAGCCCGGCGTACTGATCATGCTGGACGCCCGATGCGGCGGCTACCTCCCCGACCAGGGCTGGTCTCCGGACGGCACCGTGCCGGTCCCGACGCTCGTGCCGGCCCCGGACCCGCCGGCGTTCGCCTGCGTCGAGTGGGTCAGCCTGGACCAGCACCTCACGGAGACCGAGGACGAGGCGCGCAAACTGGTCGACGCCCTGCCGGGCCTGCCCGAGTCGCAGCAGGAGGCTGTCATCCTGGCGGCCCGCTACCACGACCTGGGCAAGTGCCACGAGGTGTTCCAGGAGATGCTGCGCTCCGGCGGCGGCGACCCGCCGGATGTCCTGCTGGCCAAGTCCAAGGCCCCGTACAGCACAGGCCGCTCCAGCCGGCCGGGCTTCCGGCACGAGCTGGTCAGCGCGCTGATGCTGGCGCACGGGAACCACTGGCACGGTGACCGCACCGATCACCGGCTCGTGACGTATCTGGTTGCCGCGCACCACGGCAAGGTACGCATCTCGGTACGCACGGAAGCCGACGAGGCGCCGGCGATCCTGGGTGTCCTCGACGGAGACCGGACACCGGCGTTCACGCTGTCCAGCGGCGAAACCTTCCCCGCCCAGTCCCTGCAGACCGCAGACTTCCGCCCCGAAGCCGGAGGGGCATGGGCCGAGCAGGCACGAGCTCTGCGCGACCGTAGCGACCTCGGTCCGTTCCGACTCGCGTATCTCGAGGCTCTGGTGCGCATAGCCGACTGGCGATCCAGCGCGCGGCACGACGGGCCGGTCGAGGTTCCGCTCTAATACCTGTGGAACACATCAGGCGAAGAACTGATGGGGACTGGACGCGGCGAACCAGGTCAGGCCGGATTGACGCGAAGATTCAACGGGAACCTCCACCGACTGTCGCTTACGACGAATCGATGCGGAGGCTACGCTCCGATCCAGCCTCCCGAGCCGCGTCGCGAGTCAGTCACACGGTGGTGGTGCGAGCCCGGCGTACGCACCACCACGCGAACAGCAGCGAAGCGGCGAACAGACCGAGATTGAGGCCGTTCTCCATCAGGTGGAACGTGCCCATCCGGCTGGCGGGCTGATATTCGATCGCCTTGGCCACGATGTGGTGCGCGTTCAGGCAGTCGGCGAAATCGCCACCCTTCCCGATCTTGCTTCCGGGCGCCGCATTCTGTGGGCCGGTACCGCACCACAGGTCGATGTCGTGGCCGGTGTAGTGCTTGCCCTGGGCATCGACGAATATCTCCGGATGCGAGCTGACGCTCATGCCGTTCTCGGGGATCCGCGCGATACCACCTTGATCGCCCGGCTTCGCTCCCGGCAGGTCGTCGCTTCGGATCGGCCGGTCCCACTGCGCCGGCGCCATGAAGCCGTCCTCGCGGACGTGGGGCATCAGGCTCATGCGACCGACCCACGCGGCGCCGACCACCGCGATCCCCGGCAGCACCCGGCGTGTCGCGGCGCCGGCCGCGATGCCGAAGGCCAGCCAGGCCGGCGCCAGGGTCAGCGGCAGCCAGCCACCGGCCTGGAACGCCGAGCCCTCGAACAGGCTGTCGCCGGTATAGAGGTGGTAGGCGTGCGCCATGCGGGCGACGACTCCGGCGAGCACCGCCGCCATGGCCGCGATCAGCACGGTCAGCATCGCGCTCTTACCGAGCAGCCACTTCTGCCGGCTCACGTCCTGTGACCAGGCCAGCGGCAGGGTTCGCTGCTCGAACTCGCGAGCCAGCAGCGGCACGCCCCAGAACACGGCGACCAGCACCGGCAGGAACGCCACGACGTTCATCTGGTAGGAGGCGAAGGACGCCGTCTTGTCCACGCCGCCGTGCTCGCAGCTTGCCGCCGGACACTGGTCGGCCAGGATCCGGAGCCGGGAGGTGGTCACCAGCATCCAGGTCGCGAGCCCGGCGGTCAGCACCGCGCTCGCGAGGATCGGCCAGCGGTGCTGCCGCCAGGTCAGCCAGATCAGACCCCTCATGAACCCCTCCCCGGTTTCCATCGCGTCCGATAGATTGTTACGGTTAACTAGAACACTAGTCAACCGTAGCGTAGGAGGTCGGCTCGGATGATGCGGTCCGCGCACGCGAAGCCCGGTGAGCGCTTTCCCACGGAGTCTGCGCCTTGCGCCTGCGCAAGGTTGGTGGGACCGATACCTCGGGATCGAGAAGCGGCCGTGAAGAAGGCGGTGTGCCCTACGGCGATGCCGTGAGCGTCGTAATGAGAGTTCGACGGACTGTCGGGTGACGGCCAAACCATTCGTCGAGCCCGTGGTCGGCGCCTGGGAGGACCTGCATAGTGAACCGGGGGTTGGCCCGCATGCTCTGCTCGATCAGTTCGGTCATGGACGCGGGCACCTGCTCGTCGTGCTCGGGTATGAGCAGGAGTGCTTTCCCGCGGAACGCGCTGAGTGCCGCCAGGGCGGGGCTGTCGGTCCAGGTCTGGGGATCGGACAGGAGTTGGAGGAAGGACGGATCGCCGAAGGGCACCTCCCGCAGCGCGCCCGGGTAGATGGCGGGTGCGCCGAGGGCGATGCCGGTAACGCGCTCGCCGAGTATCTCGATCAGGTCGGCCGCGGTCTGGCCGCTCATGCTGAAGCCCACGAGGATCACTGGACGCTGTGCTGGTACGCGGGCTTCGATCAAGGCGGCGGCCTGGTCGCGGCGGCGAGCGAGGGTCAGGTCGGCGAAGTCGCCTGAACTCTCGCCATGGCCGGAGAAATCAAGGCACAGTGCCCGGTGCCCGAGGTCTGCGAAGTCCTTCGCGAACGCTTGGTTCATGCTCTTGGTGCACCCGGATCCGGGCAGAATGACGACGTGTTCCTCTCTCGCGGCTGCCTGCTCTGGCGCTGCGTCGAGGTAGCTGATCACCTCCTGCGATACCGCAAGAGCCCCCTTGTCGATCACACTCACATCCGTCCCCGTCCAGTAGGCTGTCCAGCTCCGAGTCGCCACGAACCAATATACGAATTTGTTCCGACTGGCGCCGTGGCCTGCCCTGATTCTGTTGTGCGGGATCTCGAAGGAACACCGTCCGTCTGCTCGTAATCGACGGTCATGATGCCGTCGCGTCGATGGGAGTCCAGCCGAGTGGATGGTTACCCGGTTGCCTGCTAGTTCGATTGGTCTGAGGGTGCGACGGTCTCGGCGGACGGCTCTTGGAAGCCCTCGGCGGCGTCGAAGGCGGGTGACAGAGGAGCCAGTGTCGCGCGGAGCAGGTCGGGCAGCGAGCCGGAGGGTACGACCAGCCCCGCGGCGCCGACTTCGCTGACGTTCGCGGTGGTCCCGCTTGGCTGAAGCCAGCCTTGCAGGGCGATGCGCACCGCTGCTGCCACGCTCGCGGCGAGGACGGGGGCGGTGTGCGGATCGGCACCGTCGAGACGTTCGGCGATGATCGCCGTGAGCGGCTGCTCGATGTCGGCGGTGGCGTCGAGGAAGGCGTCGCGCAATGCGGTCTTGGCGGTGATCAGCAGGAGAGTCTCCTGTGCATGCTCGCCGGTATCCGTGTATTGCTCGACCACCGCCTCGGTGACGGCGTCGGCCAGTCGTGTTCCGGCGGGCCGGGCCGCCACCGCCTCTGCGATCCGGGTCTGACGGTCCGCGGTGATCGCGGCGACGATCGCCTGTTCTCGGCTGGCGAAGTAGTTGTTGTAGGTGCGCGGCGAGACCCCGGCCGCCTCGGCGATCTCCTCGATCCGCACTCGGTCCGGGCCGCGCTCAATAGCCAGCCGCAGGGCTGCCTCGCGCAGCGCCTCGCGTGTGGCCTGCTTCTTACGCTCCCGGAGTCCCGGCGGTGGAGTCGCCATGTTGCCAGGCTTCCATGGTGAACTGCGCGTCCGCAAACTTGCGTCCTCGCAAAATTGCGTGCACGCATTTTTTCTGTCAGGCTCGGCTCCGACCAGACGCCAACGGAAGGGAGCGCGCGTCATGCGAGCCCGAGGAATGACCTACGACACCGGATTCGTCGTGGACGGCCGGATGTCCCGCGAGCACTTCGAGCCCGACGTGGTGCGGCGGGAGCTTGAGATCATCCGCGACGACCTGCACTGCAACGCCGTACAGATCATCGGCGGCGACCCGGACCGCTTGGAGACGGCTGCGAGCGCCGCCGCCGACCTCGGCCTGGAGGTCTGGTTCTCGCCCTATCCGCTGGAGCTGGACCCGCAGCAGATCCTCGCGCTGCTGAGCGACTGCGCCGAGCGAGCCGAGCGGCTCCGGCGCCGCGGTGCCGAGGTCGTGCTCGTCACCGGCGTCGAGCTGAGCGTGATGAGCCGTGGATTCCTGCCCGGTGCCAGCCCCGAGGAGCGGGTCGCCGCCCTTCTGGACCGGCCCGAACTGCGTGCCGAAGCGGTCCGCGACCTCGCCGTGCGTATCAACGCGTTCCTCCGCGACGCCGTGGCGGCAGTCCGCGAACGCTTCGGAGGAAAAGTGACCTATTCGTCCATCCAGTTCGAGCAGATCGACTGGACGCCCTTCGACTTCGCGACCTACGAGCTGATCCGCTCCGCTGAGGTCGCCGACCGGTTCCGCGACGCCGTCCGTACCCTGGCCCAAGGCCCGAAGCCCCTCGCCTTCACCGGATTCGGCACCGCGGCCTACCGCGGCGCGGGTGACCGGGGCGGACGAGTCCTGGAGGTGGTCGAGCATGACCCGCAGACCAAAGCCCCGGTCCGGTTGGACGGCATATACGAGCGCGACGAAGCCGGCCAAGCCGCGTACCTGAGCGAACTACTGGAAATCTTCGATACAGAAGGCGCAGACAGCGCATTCGTGTACCTGTTCGCGCTCCCCGGCTACCCGCACCGCCCCGACGGCGACCCCCGGCACGACCTGGACCGCGCCAGCCTCGGCATCGTCAAGCTCCTCGAACGGCGCAGGGGACAGACCTACCCCGACATGGAGTGGGAACCCAAGGCGGCCTTCGCCGCGGTGGCGGAGCAGTACCGCAGGCAGCGCTGAGGAAATCTGTGGGCGGAGTTCAGAAGCACTACGGGAGGCTACTTCGACGCGGTAGTCAGAGTGCTGCGCAGAGTAAACACCGTACTCCTGCAGTGACTCAGCCGGCCGAAACGGCGGGGCTCCACCAGGGACGGCCAAGATGTGATGGGATCGAAGCCATGCTGATCTACTCGATGAGTGTCTCAGTGGACGGCTTCATCGCCGACCGCGACGGTGGGTTCGCGTGGACGGGCCTCAGCGAGGAGCTGTTTCGCTTCCACCTCGAGCAGGTGAGCGCGCTCGGCGGGTATCTGTTGGGCCGCAGGCTCTACGAGACCATGCTGGTGTGGGAGACGGATCCGTCCCTGCGCGACAGCGAGTCCAGGGCTGAGTTCGCCGACGTCTGGAGTGCCCTCCCGAAGGTCGTCTTCAGCCGTACGCTCGGCAGCGTACAGGGCAACGCGCGGCTTGCTGAGGCGTCGGTGGCTGAGGAGATCGCCGCGGCGCTCGACGCGACCGACAAGGACGTCTCGATCGGCGGGGCAGGGCTGGCCGCCGTGGCTTTCGAGGCCGGCCTCGTCGACGAGCTGCGTATGTTCCGCTACCCGGTGGTCGTCGGGGGTGGTACGCCGTTCCTTCCGCCGGTTGCCGAGCAGGTTCAGCTGGAACTCGCCGAGACCAGGACGTTCGGCTCGAGCGTGGTCTACGAGCGCTACCTACGGAGCCCTCGCTAGCGACGCGAGACGTTCCGCGAACGCGACGACCAGGTCTCGAAGCTCGGCGGGGCCCTCGATCACGAACGGGAGATCCAGGGCGGCGAGGGTCGGCGGGAGCCATTCGAGCCGTTCGGCCCGGATGTGCAGACGGTGCCACGGGGGCGTGGCCTCGGGTGCGGACGGCTCGATGGTCGCGACGCTGGCCGGGAAGCGGGTGCGAATCTGCTCGGCTGACCCCTGCACGCGCACCGTCACCTCGTAGCGGTAGTCCGCTGCGGCGAAGCCCGTCAGAACGCTCTGGGCCGCGTCGTAGCCGGCGGGTGGCACGAAGCCGCCCGGCTGCGTGCGGGCGTCGGTGATGCGGTCGAGGCGGAAGGTGCGCTCCTCGTTCAGGGCGGGATCCAGGCCCCTGACATACCACCGCTCCTCGTGGCTCACGATGCCGTACGGGTGCAGAGTCCGGTCGGTGCGGGAGCCGTCGCGGTCAGTGTAGGCGATGGTGACCGGCCGGTGGTGGGCGACGGCGTCGGCGACGACGAGCAGCACGGTGGGGTCCGGGGCGGCGGCTCGGCCGGCCCGGTCGGGTGCGCCGGTGAACACGACGGAGTCGAGCACGGCCTGGAGCCGGTCGTCCAGACGGCTCGGCAGCACGCGGCGGATCTTGGCGGTCGCCGTCTCGCCCGCCACGCCGAGGGCCGCCGTCAGCCCTCCGCGCTGTCCGGCGAGCAGGCCGAGCAGGACCGCCAGCGCCTCGTCGTCGCCCAACATCAGCGGCGGCAGCCGGAAGCCGCGAGACAGGCGGTAGCCGCCGTAGCGGCCGCGGACGGACTCCACCGGGATGCCGAGGTCGAGCAGGTGCTCCACGTACCGGCGCACGGTCCGGACGTCGACGTCCAACCGGTCGGCCAGCTCGGCCGCGGTGCGCACGCCTCCGGACTGCAGGAGCTCCAGCAGGGTCAGCACGCGGCCGGTCGGACGGTTCACTCCACCAACCTAGCGCGAATACCGGACCGATTCTGTCCGGTATCGGCTTTACGCTGCGAAGTACCGACCGAGTCTCTGAAGGAGAACGCCATGAACTTCGCCTCGACCCGCATCATCACCGCGGACATCAACCGCCTGGTCGCCTTCTACGAGAAGGCCACCGCCACCCCCGCGGCATGGTCCACCCCCGACTTCGCCGAGCTCACCACCCCCAACGGCGTCACTCTCGCCGTCGGCAGCACCCGCACCGTCCCGCTCTTCGCGCCGGGCAGCGCCGCCCCCGCCGCGAACCGCAGTGTCATCGTCGAGTTCCTCGTCGACGACGTGGACGCCCTCTGGGAAGAGCTCGGCGGCTGGTTCACCGACGTCGTGGCCGGACCGAAGACCATGCCCTGGGGCAACCGCTCGCTGCTGGTCCGCGACCCCGACGGGAACCTGGTGAACTTCTTCACCCCCGGTAGGCGAACCGCGGCATGAAGAACTGCGTGATCGGCCCCACGGCCAGCGAGTACATCACCGTTCCCACGCCGACGCCTCCACCGAGCAGCCAGCCGGCGGCCAGCACGCAGAGCTCCATCGTGGTGCGAATGGAGCGGATCGAGCGGCCGGTGCGGGCGGCGGTGCCGGTCATGATGCCGTCGCGGGGGCCCGGGCCGAGGCGGGCTCCGACGTAGACGGCCACTGAGAAGCCGTTGAGCAGGACGCCGCCGAGGAGGAGCGCGGCGCGGACGGCGAGTGTCGCGGGGACGGGGATCAGGGCCAGGCCGGCGTCGGAGGCGAAGGCCAGCACCAGGATGTTCGCGAACGTCCCGAACGTCGGCCTCTGCCTCAGCGGGATCCACGCCAGCAGCACCGCGGCGCCGATGACGCCGCTGATGGTCCCGAAGCTCAGCGGCGTGTGCTTCTCCAGCCCTTCGTAGAGCACGCTCCACGGGTTGACGCCCAGTGCGGCGCGGACCATCAGGGACAGGCTGAACCCGTACAGCGCCAGCCCGGCGAACAGTTGGGTAAGGCGGCGGGCCGGACGTTCGCGGACCGGGACGAAGGTGATCGGAGGCAGGGGCTTGTGGCTCACCTGCGCCACCGTAGGAGTCGTGGACCGGCCCGCACCTGATCCAATCATGGGAAAGTGGACCGGTGAGAGTCACCGAAGGGCAGATCGCCAGAGCGCTCGCGGGCTGGCGGGGTGCCGGCGTCCCCCTGACCACCGCGCTCGTCGGCGCCATTCGGGACGGGGTCCTCGACGGCCGCCTGCGTCCCGGCGACGCGCTGCCCGCCGAACGCCGCCTCGCCGCCGCGCTCGGCCTCAGCCGCGGCACCGTGGTCGCCGCGCTGGACACGCTGCGCGCCGAGGGCTGGGTCGTCACCCGCCACGGCAGCGCCAGCGTCCTGCGCCTGGCGCCCTCCGCCGCCGAGCGGCTCGCGCCGCGCGCCGCCACCGGCGAGGACGGCGTCGTCGACCTGCGCCGCGCGGTGCCCGCGGCCCCGGCCGAGGCGTATCAGGCCGCGATGACGAGCGCGATCACCCGCTCGGGACGGCTGCTGGCGGAGGACGGCGTCCCCGGGCCCGGCCTGCCGGAGCTGCGCGAGCTCATCGCCCGCGACCACACCCGCACCGGTCTGGCCACGCGGCCCGAGAACATCTTCGTGACCACCGGTGCCCGCGCGGCCTTCGCGCTGCTGTGCGCGTACCTGCGGCCCCGGAGCGCGGCGGTGGAGGTCCCCACCTACCACGGCGGCCTGGACCTGCTCCGCGACACCGGTGCCCGGCTGAGCGGCTTCGGCGTCACGACCGCGGGCTGGGACCTCGACCAGCTGGCGGAGGCGTTCAGCGCGGCGCGCGGCGGCATCGCGTATCTGACCCCTGACTTCCACAATCCGACCGGCGCCCTGATGGACGGGGCCACCCGGCGCCGCGTCGCCGACCTCGCCGCGCGCCACTCCGTGACGGTGATCGCGGACGAGACCATGCGCGACCTCGACCTGCGCGCGGATCCCGGCCCGTCGCCGAGGATCCGCGGCGCCGTGCTGGTCGGATCCACCAGCAAGACGGTGTGGGCCGGCCTCCGGGTGGGCTGGATCCGGGCCTCGGCCGACATGATCACGGCGCTGCAGTCGGCCCCGCTGAGCGCCTCGCTCTCGGCCGCTCCGATCCAGCAACTGGTCGCGGCCGAGCTGTTGGCCGGCAACGAGGACCGGCTCCGATCGCGCCTGGCGCGCCTCCGGGCCCAGCGCGACCATCTCAGTACCCTGCTGGCCGGCGACCCGCGCTGGCACTTCACCGTTCCGGACGGCGGCCTCTCGCTCTGGCTCCGCCTGACCGCCGGGCGTGCGGACCAGCTCGTCGCCCGGGCGGAGAGCGCCGGACTCCGCTTCAGCCCCGGCTCCCGGTTCGCCGCGGACGCGACGCTGGCCCGGTTCCTGCGGGTGCCGTTCACTCCGCCGGTCGAGGTGCTGGACCGGGTCGCCGAGACGCTGCGCGGCGTCGCCTGAGCCACCGCATCCCGGCACCGACAAAAAATTTTGTCTTGACAAGAATGATTGTCGGCGGCAGGCTGGGCACCATGTTGGACGTCGCCGTCATCGAAGAGCCCGCCGCGGCCGAGGCCTCCCTGGACCCGATCCGGTCCCGGATCCTGGCCGCGCTGGCCGAGCCGGGTTCGGCCGCCATGCTGGCCGCGCGCATCGGGCTTCCGCGCCAGAAGGTGAACTACCACCTGAAGGAACTGGAGCGGCACGGACTGGTCGAGTTCGTCGAGGAGCGGCGGAAGGGCAACGTCACCGAGCGGGTGTACCAGGCCACCGCCGAGTCCTACGTCATCTCGCCGAGTGCGCTGGCGGCCGTCAGCCCGGACCCGTCGCGGGCTCCGGACCAGCTGTCCGCCCGGTGGCTGCTGGCGCTGGGCGCGCGGCTGGTGCAGGAGGTCGGGTCCCTGCTGACCGGCGCGACGCGGGCACAGCGGCGGGTGGCGACGTTCGGGATCGACGCGCGGGTGCGGTTCGCGTCCGCGGCGGACCGGGCGGCGTTCGTCGAGGAGCTGACGCAGGCGGTGGCCGGCCTCGTCGGGCGCTATCACGACGAGGCCGCGGCGGGCGGCCGGACGCACCGGCTGGTGGTCGGGCTGCATCAGGTGCCGGGCGACGGCGGCATGACGGCCGCCCCGGCCGGCCCACCGCCGATGGCTGGGACCGCCCCGGAGTCCGACCCTGAAGCTGGACAGGAGGATCAGCGATGACGCATCCGTTCGAGATCGAGGTCGAGGTGGCGCTGCCCGCCGACCCGGAGCGCGTCTGGGAGGCGATCGCCACCGGGCCCGGGATCGACTCGTGGTTCATGGGGCGCAACGAGGTGGAGCCCCGCGTGGGCGGCACCGCCGCCATGGACACCGGCGGGCGCCGGGAGGAGGCGCTCATCACCGCCTACGAGCCCGGCCGGCGCCTGGCGACGCGGATGCCGACCGCCGACGACGGCCGGTTCATGGCCTTCGAGTACCTGCTGGAGGGCCGGGACGGCGGCGGCACCGTCCTGCGTGTCGTGCACAGCGGCATGCTCGGCGACGACTGGCAGGACGAGTACGACGCGCTGCGCCGCGGGTGGCCGTTCCATCTCAACACCCTGCGGGAGTACCTGGAGCACTTCCCCGGCCGCGTCGCGGTCCCCGTGTTCGGCTTCGTCCCGGCCGCGGGGCGCAGCGCGCAGCAGATCCGCTCCCTCCTGGCGGCGGCGCTGGAACTCCCGGCCCTGGTCTCCGTGGGCGATCAGGCGAACGGCGGCCCGTCCGGGCTGCCGGTGGTCGACGGCGAGGTGGTCTGGGCGGACGACGAGCGCTTCGAGCTCCGCACCGATGACGCGCTTTACACGTTCCACCACGGCGGCGGGGTGGCGGTGATGTTCCACCACCTGTTCGGGCCGAACACCGACGCGGCCGAGGGGGCCTGGCAGCGCTGGCTGTCCGAGGCTCTCGGCTGACTCCGCACTCACTCCCACCGATACAGAAACCGAGGATAAGAAAATGCGTACTCTGATCAGCACCGCCTTCATCTCGGCCGACGGCGTCGCGGAGGCCCCGGGCGGCGAGGCCGGTTACCGCAACGCCGGCTGGACTTTCAAGAACATGGAGTTCGTCCCCGAGGCCTACGAGCTCAAGGGCGCCGAGCAGAAGGAGGCCACGGCGATCCTCATGGGCCGCAAGAGCTACGAGGCCTTCAGCCCGGTGTGGCCGGACATGGCGGAGTTCAGTGACTACAAGTCGATGCCGAAGTACGTCGTCTCCACCACCCTCACCGAGGAGCAGCTGGTCTCGAACTGGGGCGAGACGATGATTCTGCGGTCGCTGGACGATGTCGCGGCCTTGAAGCAGACCGACGGCGGCCCGATCATCGTGCACGGCAGCATCGACCTGAACCACGCTCTGGAAGAGGCCGACCTGATCGACCGCTACCACCTGCTGGTCTTCCCGCTGCTCCTGGGCGCCGGCCGCCGGCTGTTCGGCACCGCGGACATGGACGCGCGGAAGCTGAAGCTGGTCGAGTCCCAGGCCTACAGCAACGGGATCCAGAAGAACGTGTTCGACGTCGTGCGGTGAAGCCCGCCGGGACCGATCGTCGTGACGCCGCCGAGATCCTCGGCGGCGTCATCGCGTCATCGCAAAACAGCGTTACGGCGTCATCGCGTCACGGCTTCCGGTAGAACTCCTCGATCGGCACCCGCGCCTCCTCGAACAGCGCCGGCCCGTCCTGCGGCACGACCGGCCACTCCGAACCCGGGTTCAGCCCGATGAGCTGGTCGGTCGCCAGCGCGTACACCACGCGGCCGAGCCCGGAGCGCACGATGCCGCCGGTGCACATGCCGCACGGCTGGCAGCTGGTGTACATCGTGGTCTTGGCGGCGGCCTCGGGGGAGAGTTCGCGGGCGGCCCAGCGGGCGAGCTTCAGCTCCGGATGCGCGCTGATGTCGTTGTCGCGCTTCACGGTGTTGTGCTCCTCGATCAGGATCGTGCCGTCCGCGTCGGCGAGGAGCGAGCCGTAGGGCGCGTCGCCCAGGGTGACGGCGTGGGCGGCGATGGCGATCGCACGGCGCAGCAGGGTCTCGTCGGCGGGCGTGAGCACGGGGTCCTCCGGTGGTTCGGTGGTCGACGCTGCGGGCGGCGGGCCGCCCGGTCGTAGAGCATTCTGCCGGGCCGGCCGCGGCTGGGGCGGGTCCGGCGTCGTCAGCCCGGTCCCTCGATCGGGAACAGGATCGGGCTGAGCAGGTACAACCCGCGTTCCGCAGAAGGCTGGTTCCCCATCCGCGCCATGATCCCGGCCCGGAACTCCTCGACCATCTCCGCCAGCTCCTCCTTGCTGAGCCACAGCGGGATCTGCGTGTAGCCCACGGAGTCGGCGGTGGGATCCGCGTCGGGGCGGTCGAGGTAGGCGCCGAAGTCGGCCAGCAGGGCGGCCACGGCGGCGGCGAAGGCCTGGCGGTGGTCCTCGACGCTCATCGCGGCGGCGTCGGCGGGGTCGACGCGGGGGCGGCCGCGCAGACGGTAGTGGCGCTCGACCGCGCCGTGGACGCGCTGCTCGTCCACCACTTCCAGCAGGCCGGCGTCGGCGAGCAGGCCCACGTGGCGGTACACCGTGGTCTTCGGCACGTCGGGGAGCCGCGCGCACAGGTCGCCCGTGGTGCGGATCAGGCCGCCGGTCATGGCGTGCACGATGCGCAGGCGCACCGGATGCAGCAGCAGGGTCAGGGTGTCCACGGACCCTATATTCCCATCTCTGGTACCGTTCCCATAGTTGGGAATGCAGTTGGAGCGCAGCCTCCGGAGGGGAGACCGCCGTGTCTGATCTGAACGCGCCCGCCGAACAACCCGTGCCGCTGGGCCGGTCTTTCGCTGTTCAGGGCCGCAAACTGCTCGCGTACAGCGCGGGTACCGCTGCCCGTCCGCCCGTCGTGCTCCTGCCCGGCGGAGGCTCCGTCGGCCTCGACCTGTGGCCGGTCCTGGACGGGGTCGGACAGTTCGCCACCGCCATCACCTACGACCGCGGCGGCACCGGCTGGAGCGACCGCGAGGTCCGTCTCCCGCGCTCGCTCGCGGCCGTGACCGAGGAGCTGCTGGAGCTTCTTCGCGTCGCCGACGTCGCAGGGCCCTACATCTTCGTCGGCCATTCCCTCGGCGGCTTCTACGCGCGCTACCTGGCGGCCCGCCATCCCGAGCACGTCGCGGGCATGGTGCTGCTCGAAACCGGTCATGAGGACCTTCGCAAGTACATGCCGAAGGAACTGACCGACCGCTGGGACGCCTTCGACCCGGACCAGGAGCTCCCGGATGTACTCCCGCAGGAGGTCGCCGACTTCTACCGCGGCCTGTTCGAGCAGGAGATGACCGCTTGGCCCGCCGAGATCCGCGAACCCCTGATCGCCAACCACGTGCATCCGGACTGGCTCCGGGTCGGCATGCGCGAGGCCGCCAACATCAGCGCCCTCAACGACGAGATGCGCGCGGCCGGGCCGGCGCCGGCGGAGCTCCCGATGATCTCCCTGACGGCGATGGACATCGACCCGTTCAAGCGCGCCGTCTCGATGGGTGTCTCCGACGAGCTGCTCCAGGCCGAGACCGAAGCCAAGCTCCGCCTCTACGACGAACTCGCCGCGACGTTCACGCGGGGCGAGAACCGGCGGATCGCCGGTGTCGGGCACGCGACGCTGCCGATGCGGCGGCCGGACGCGGTGGTTCAGGCAGTCAGGGACCTGATGGCTCGATAGCCGCATCCGCTCCACCGCCGGCCCGAGCGCCTCGCCGGAGTGGTCCCTTCTCTCGGCTGTCCAGACGGCCAAGGAACGGCCGCATCATTGGCCCACTATCTAATAGGGTTACGGCCATGAAGCCACTCGGCCCGTCCGATCCGCGGCAGGTCGGACCCTACCGGGTGTTCGGCGAGCTGGGCCGTGGCGGCATGGGGCGGGTGCTGCTCGCCGGCGGGCGGGACGGCCGGCTGGTGGCGTTGAAGCTCGTCCACGCCCAGCATGTCGAGGATCCCGGGTTCCGCGAACGGTTCCGGCGGGAGGTCAACGCGTCGCGGCGGGTGTCGGGGGCGTATACGGCCGCGGTCGTGGACGCCGACGCCGAGGCGGAGCTGCCGTGGCTGGCGACGGTGTTCGTGCCGGGGCCGTCGCTGAGGGAGGCGGTGGACAGCGGAGGCCCGTTGCCGGGGCCGGCGGCGATGCGGCTGGCGGCCGGGCTGGCCACGGCGCTGGGCGAGATCCACGGCGCCGAGCTCGTGCACCGGGATCTGAAGCCGTCGAACGTGTTGCTGGCCGCGGACGGGCCACGGGTCATCGACTTCGGGGTGGCACGGGCGACGGACGGCGGGACGAGCGAGCTGACGCACACCGGGTGGCTCGTCGGGTCGCCGGGATACATGTCGCCGGAGCAGGCCGAAAGCAAGGCCCTGACACCGGCGAGCGACGTGTTCTCGCTGGGCGCGGTGCTGTATCTGGCGTGTACCGGGATCGATCCGTTCATGGGCGCCTCGACGCCCGCCACGCTGTACAACGTCGTGCATTCGGAACCCGATCTGGCACCGCTGCCGGAGCCGTTGCGCGACGTCGTCGAAGCCTGCATCGCGAAGGCGCCGGGGGAGCGGCCGACGCCGGCGGAGGTGCTGGCGCGGATCGGGACGGTGCCGCTCGCCGCGCGGCCGTGGCCGGAACCGGTGTACGAGCTGATCGCGCGGCAGGACGCGGCGGTCGCGGCGGCGATGGAGAACACTGTCGCGGTGACGGAACAGCTGCCGGTGGTGCCGCCCGCTCCGGGGCAGTGGCCGGCGCCGTCGGCGTCGGGGCAGCCGTCGGCACCGACGCAGGCCGCCCCCACTCAGGCCGCGGCGCAGTGGCCTCCGCCGGCGAACCCGCAGCCGACCAGCACCGCGACGCCCTATCCGCCCTCCGTGGCCGAGTCGCCGACGCAACCCGGCCTCCGCCGGCGGCGCACGCTGGCGTCCGTCGGCGGCGCGGCGGCGGTGGCGGCGATCGGCGTCGCCGTCGCGCTGCTGATGGACGACCACTCGCCGGCCGCGTCGAGTGCGAGCCCTCCCGCGTCCTCGGCCGCCGACTCCGTTCCGAGCTCCGGAACGAGCTCTGAGGACGCCACCACCCCGGACTCGTCCACCCCGGAAAGCAGTTCGGAGGCCATGACGTCCAGTTCGAGCTCCGCCCAACCCCCGAGCAGTGAATCGGCGTCGAGCAGTTCCGTCGAGCCTCCTCCGCCGCCGGCCACCACCTCCACGCACAGCTCGGCGCCGTCCTGCCCCACCAACCAGCAGGCTTTCGCCCTGGCCAAGCAACTCAACGCCGGGTCGCTCCCTTCCGACGCCGGCATCAGCGTCCTCAAGTGCGACGGCGGCTGGGCCGTGGCCCGCCTGACCTCCGCCAGCGTCGGCAACGCGAAAGTGGTCTACGCGCTCCAGGACGGCGCGTGGAAGGCCGTCGACCTGGGTTCCGACGTCTGTTCCGGGCCTGTCAGCGCCGCGCCCGCCGACGTCCGCGGCGCGGTGAACTGCTAGACCGGCCCGGCCTCACATCAGCTTCAGCACCGCCTGTTTCGCGACCGCGAACTCTTCCTCGGTCAGCACGCCGTCGCGATGAAGGTCGCCCAGTTCGCGCAGCCGCCGCAGCAGAGCGTCGTGATCGCCGCCGTGGGCCGGAGTTTCAGCCGGAGCCGGAGCCGGAGCCGCAGCCGGAGCCGCAGCTGGAGCCGCGGCCGCATCGCCACTTGCGTTCGGATGGGCCATCCGCCCCACGATCGCCGCGGCGAGCACCGCGCTCGTCCCGCTCTCCTTCTTCGTCCCCCACAGCGTCAAGCAGTTCGGGTCCAGCCGCGGGTTCGGCGACACGGTCCCGGCGTCCCCGCGGATCCGGAACCGCACCCATCCCCAGTCCATGCCGACCGCGGGCCGCCACTCCACGGCCTCCAGCGCGGCCAGCGGCCACTGCCGGTTCCCCGCTGCACGCTTCTTCTGGTCCGCCAGCCAGTTCCATTCCAGCCGGATCGTCTCGCCGTCGAACGAGCCCACCCCGTCCTGCCCGTTCGCCGTCACCGGCACCGGCGGAGGCGCGACCAGGTACCGGTCGGTCGGCTCGCTGGGGACTCGCGCCACCGTCAGCGTGTCGCGCACCTCGTCCGCGAAGTACTCCGCCACGCCGCCACGCTCCAGCGGGATCTCCAGCTGGTACGGATCCGCGTCGTCGGCGACGCGGCCCCCGCAGGCCTGCAGGAACGGATCCGCCCCGGAACGCAGCCGCAACCGCAGCCGCCCCGCACCGTGCTTCGCCTTCTTCCCGCCCTCCGGCGCCGCCTCGAACGCGACGCCCGCCACCGCCTCCACCGGCACGACGATCTCGCCGAGCGCGGCCCGGATGCGCGAGACCTCCTTGTCATGCCCCGGAACGATGCGCAGCAGGCCCCCGTCGAAGGTCCAGGTCCCGTTCTTCCCCATCACCTCGGCCATGGCCTCGATCCTACGGCCGGCCACCCAGCATGTACCGCAGCACTTCGAGGTACTCGTCCTTGACCCGCGCCCGGTCGGCCTCGGCCGTCAGCGCCAGGTCGATGCCCGCCGACCCGAGCAGGTGGATCACCGTGCGGGCGAACGTCGTCACCGGCAGCGGTGGCAGTTTGCCGACGTCGATGAGGGTCCTGATGGTCCGCTCGATCATCCCGAACGCGTGCTGCTCCTCGCTGGCCCGCCACTCCCGCCAGCCCAGCGCGACCGGAGCCTCCTGCCACACCAGCCGGCTGTAGACGGGTTCGCAGCAGCACTCGAGGAACATCTCCAGCGCGGCGTCGGCGGCCGCGCCCGGGTCGTCGGCGTGGAGCGCCGCGGCCGCCTCGACCCGCTTGAGCATCGCCGTCTCGGCGTCCTCGTACACGGCGCGGAACAGAGCGGTCTTGTTGGCGAAGTGGTGGTAGACCGCGCCGCGGGTGGCCTGGATGTCGGCCGCGACGTCCTCGAGCGCGGTGGCCGCGAAGCCGTGCTCGGCGAACCGGCGGGCGGCGGCTTCCAGCAGTGCTGCGCGGGTCGCCTCGGAGTACTGCTCTCGCCTGCTCTTGACGCCGGACATGCTACGAGTATACGAACATACACAGAGTATGTTTCCGACGTAGAGCAGGTGAGTCCGCCATGGCCGACCCCGAGATACTCTTCGACCCCTTCGCCCCCGGGTTCACCGACGATCCGTACCCCGCCTACCGCGCGCTGCGCGAAGGCGACCCGGTGCAGGAGCACCCCTTCGGCTTCTGGATCCTGTCCCGCCACGAGGACGTGTCCGCTTTGCTCCGCTCCGGCCACTCCGTCGACTACCGCAACACCGAGGAGAACAGCGTCGCCCGCCTCCAGGCCGACGCCATGCTCCAGGCCGACCCGGAGTACAGCGAGACGATCGACACCTACGGCCTGTCCATGCTCGACCGCGATCCGCCGGACCACACCCGGCTGCGGGGCCTGGTCGCGAAGGTCTTCACCCCGCGCTCCGTCGCGGCGCTCGAACCCTTCGTCGCCGAACTCGTCGACGACGCGCTGGAACGCCTGGCCGACGCCTCCGGCGGCGACCTCATCGACATCCTCGCCTTCCCGATCCCCTTCGCCGTCATCTCCCGCATGCTCGGCATCCCCGCCGCCGACCACGACCGCATCAGGGAGCTGAGCGGCCTGCTGGTCCGCACCCTGGAGCCGATCGGCGACCCGGAGCAGCTGGCCCCGATCAACCGCGCGCGCCTGGCGATGCAGGAGATCGTGACCGGCCTCATCGACGCCAAGCGCGCGCACCCCGGCGACGACCTGCTGACCGCGCTCATCGCCGCCGAGTCCGACGGCGACCGGCTCACCGACGAGGAACTGGTCGCGCAGGTGATCCTGCTCTACGTCGCGGGCCACGAGACCACGGTGAACCTGATCGGCAACGGCACCCTGGCCCTGCTGCGCACCCCCGGCGAGCTGAAGAAGCTGCACGACACCCCGCAGCTGGCGGTGAACGCGGTCGAGGAGATGCTCCGCTACGACGCGCCGGTCCAGCAGTCCCGGCGCATTACGCTGTCGCCGTACGAGGTCGGCGGCAAGACCATCCCGCGCGGCGCGTTCGTCATCGCCGGCCTGGCCTCGGCCAACCGCGACGAGGCGGTGTTCGGCCCGGACGCCGCCGAGCTGCGCGTGGACCGCGCGAACGCCCGGAACCACGTCTCGTTCGGCGGCGGGCCGCACCACTGCCTCGGCGCGGCGTTGGCCCGGCTGGAGGCCCGCGTCGCGGTGGAGCGGCTGGCCGCGCGCTTCCCGGGACTGGCGTTGGCCGGCGAGCCGGCGTGGAACGGCCGGATCAACTTGCGCGGCCTGGACACACTACCGGTGATCGCCGGGTAGCTCGCCGCTATATCAGCATGTGAAAGCCTTGAAAGGTGCCGGGACAAGCTCGGCCGGGTTTGGCCGAATGTTCGACTCCACCCTCTAGCATTGTCGCCTGTGCGCCCATCCGTCTCCCACCACCGCCCGTTAAGGAGACGCTACGCGTCGCAGCATTTTCGGCTGATAGCGCGGCTCGGACAAAGAGTCCCAGCCTCCCAGTGGCTCCAGAGCGGCCCGCTGCGCGTGGGCGCCGCGGTGCTGGCTGTGGCGGTCGCGCTGCTCGCCGCGCGCTGTGCCGCCCCATCGCCGGCCGCCGCCCCCACCGAGGAGGAGGTCCGGGCCGGCGCCACCGCCACCCTGGCCTCCCGCGCGATCGCCGTCACGAACCACGACAAGGCCGCCTACCTGTCGACCGACGCCGCCGGCTGGTTCAAGGACGCCGACGCCCAGCGCTTCGACAACCTGGCCGCGCTGCCGGTCGCCGAGTGGAGCATGCAGCTGGCCGACACCCAGCCCGAGGCGCTCGCCAAGGCCGGGGTCCCGCACGTCTACCAGGTCACCGAGACCTACGAGCTGTCCGGCGTCGACTTCCAGCCGGTCACCGTGACCCGCTACCTGACCTTCGTCCAGCACGGCGGCAAGTGGCTGCTGTCCTCGGACCGCGACGGCGCCAAGGCCGGCCTGCGCGCCGACACCCAGATCTGGGACCAGGGCCCGGTCTCGGTCGTGCGCGGCTCCCGCTCGCTGGTCATCGGGCTCGGCGGCGAGCAGCGGCTGAAGCCGTTCGCGGACCTGGCCGACCACGCCGCCGGCAAGGCCGCGAAGGTGTGGGGCGCGGCGGGCTGGAGCGGGGACGTGCTGGTGCTCGTGCCGAACACCCAGGACCAGGTGGAGACACTGCTGAACGCGAGTCCCGGGAGCCTGCGGGGCGTCGTCGCGATCACCGCGGGGGAGGGCGGCAAGTCGCTGACCGGCGCCCCGGCCAGCCGGGTGCTGATCAACCCGGACGCGTTCAACGCCGAAGCGCCGGACGCGTGGCAGTTCTTCTTCGACCACGAGCTCACCCACGTCGCCACCCGAGCCTGGACCACCGCCGCGGTGCCGCTGTGGCTGTCCGAGGGCGCGGCCGACTACACCGGCTACCTGAGCTCGACCATCTCCGCCGACCGCAAGTTCCTGGAACTGGCGAACGCCGTGGGCGGGGGATGGAAACCGGAGGAGCTGCCGGTCACGGACGACTTCCACGGGGACGGCGCCGCGGTGTCGCGGACGTACCAGATCAGCCACCTGGCCTGCGCGTACATCGCCGAGAAGTACGGCCAGGCGAAACTAGTCGCTTTCTACGACGCCGTCGGCAGCGCGCCGGAGGGGACGGCTGATCCGGTGGATCAGGCCTTCCGGACGGTCCTCGGCACCACGACGAAGGATTTCACGGTCAAATGGCGCGCTGACGTTCTCGCCGAGGCCACGAGTGTCCAGTCCCTGCTCAAGAAGAAGTCCTGAAGCCGGCCCGGTCGCCCGCCACAGCGCTCGCAGGGCCAGGATCGCGGCCGTCACCAGGACCGCGTTGCGGCCGAGCAGGATCAGGCCGGAATAGACCTGGCCGCCGCGCAGCGAGTGGTAGAACAGCGGGAAGATCAGCTGGGTCACCGAGACCGCGCCGAGGACCAGCCAGGCCGGGGTCCGCATGAGCGTGGCGCGCCGGGTCAGGCACACCGCCGCCACCCCCAGCAGCCACACCAGGTACTGCGGCGACAGCACGCGGCTGGTCACGACCGCCACCAGCACGGCCGCGAGGCCGACGTCGGCCAGCATCGCGGGGAACGGGAACCCGCCGCGCACCGCCGCCCGCCGCCGGATCAGCAGCAGCGCCGCGAACCCGGCCGCCGTCGCGACCAGCGCCGCCTTCCCGGCGGCCGTGACACCCGTGCCGAAGTACTCGAACGCGCCGAACTCGGTGGGCCGGGCGGTCCCGGACCAGCCGAACCACTTCCCGACCAGGAACGGCGAGGCGAACACCGACTCCACCTGGATGCCGCGGCTCTTCTGGTTGGTCAGGAAGGACAGCACGCCCGGGGAGAACAGCTGGAGCAGCAGCGTCGGGACCACGGCCGCGGCCGCCGCCACGCCGACCAGCAGCCGGCCGTTGCGCCGCTTCGGCGCGCCGAACAGCAACGCCGCCGGCCACAGTTTGAGGAACGCTCCGACGCCGATCAGCGCGCCGCGGGTGATCGCCGTGGCGCGCTTGGAGCGCAGCGTCACGGTGAGCGCGGCGACGGCGGTGGCGGTGACGACCAGGTCGTAGCGGCCGTAGGCCATGGGGCCGATGGCCGCGACGCCGAGCGTCCACAGCCACGGACCGGCCGGGCTCGGCTGGTCCGGGTCGGCGGCGCGCGCGGCGCGCAGCAGGAGCACGAACACGAGCACGTCCGCCGCGAGGCACATCAGGAAGAACATCACGAAGTAGCTGCCTGGCAGCCAGTGCGGCAGCAGCAGCGGCCCGGCCGCACCCGGCGGGTACTGCCACTTCTGATCGTCCAGCGGGTACTCGCCGTGGTCGAACGAGCCGGTGATCCACTGGTGGTACAGCTGGACGTCGCCGATGATCGCGCCGCGGTTGAAGTAGTGCAGCACGTTCAGGGCCAGCAGGAGAAGCAGCAGCCTGGTTGCGGCGTACCAGGGCACGACGCGCTGGCGGCGGGCGATCTTCATGGTGGACGACATCCTAGTGTCCTGCGCCGGAAATCCGGTGCCCGACGGCTGAGGCGAGCTTGTGGTGTGAAGGTGATGGAAATCGGCTTCAGGGGCGGGCCTGGCAAGCCGGATGAACTGCCTCGACCTGGTTGGTCGTGGCTGTTCAGCTTGGCCGCGCAGCGGTCAAGGCATCGGCGCCGCCAGGGTCGTTCCTGGAGTCGATTTCCGCAGCGGATTTCCGGCGCAGGACACTAGTGTCGAGCGCCGGTGCGCCCGGTGCATCAAGGGCCGACGGTCGCGGCTACACTCCAGTAAGTTACGGGCCAACGCCGAGTGACCTGGGATGGAAGGCTGGACTTTGACGATTCTCGTGGTCACCAACGACTATCCGCCCAGGCCCGGCGGGATCCAGCAGTTCGTGCAGAACATGGTCGAGCGGCTCCCGTCCGAGCAGACCGTGGTCTACGCCTCGTCCTGGCACGGCGACCCGGCGCGCTGCCGCGAGTTCGACGCCGCGCAGCCGCACCGGGTGATCCGCGAGAGGACCGGCGTGCTGCTGCCGACACCGGATCGGACGAAGCGGGCCGTCGCCATCGCCAGGGAGATCGGCGCGGAGGCGGTGTGGTTCGGCGCCGCGGCGCCGCTCGGGCTGATGGCCCCGGCGCTGCGCAAGGCCGGGGTGCGGCGGCTGGTCGCCACCACGCACGGGCACGAGTCCGGCTGGGCCAAGCTGCCCGGCGCGCGCGACCTGCTCCGGCGCATCGCCGACGAGGTGGACTGCGTCACCTACCTGAACGAGTACCACCGCGCGCGGATCGCCAAGGCGCTGACGCCGGCCGCCGCGGCGCGCATGGTGCAGCTGACGCCGGGCGTCGACGTCGACATGTTCCACCCGCACCCCGAGGGCGCCGCCGAGCTGCGGGCCTCCCTCGGCCTCGCCGACCGGCCGGTGGTGGCGTGCGTGTCGCGGCTGGTGCCGCGCAAGGGCCAGGACACCCTGATCAGGGCCCTGCCGCTGATCCGCCGTGCGGTCCCGGACGCGGCGCTGCTGATCGGCAGCGGCGGCCCCTATGCCGCGGACCTGAAGAAGCTGGCCGAGTCCGAGGGCGTGGCCGAGCACGTGGTGTTCACCGGCTCGGTGCCGTGGGAGCGGCTGCCGACGCTGTTCGCGGTCGGCGACGTCTTCGCGATGCCGTGCCGGACCCGGCGCTTCGGGCTGGACGTCGAGGGACTCGGGATCGTGTACCTGGAGGCGTCGGCCGTCGGGCTGCCGGTGATCGCGGGCGACAGCGGCGGGGCGCCGGAGGCCGTGATCGAGGGCGAGACCGGCTACGTCGTGCCGGGGGACTCGGTCGAACGGTGCGCGGCGCGGTGCGTGGAGCTGCTCAAGGACCCGGTGAAGGCCAAGGAGATGGGGGAGCGCGGCCGGGCGTGGGTCGAGGAGAAGTGGCAGTGGGACTCGATCGCGCAGACGTTGCGGCGGTTGTTGGACCCCGGCGTGAGGGTCGGGGTCTGACGGGGCGTCGAGCTGGGTGACGCGGCGGCCGGGCGAGTCGCCCGGCCGCCGCCGCGTTCTGCGAGTCCTCCTGCTCCGCCGACCTGCCTAGTCGTGGTGGCCGCGCACCGGATGCGGCCGGTACGGAGCCTCCAGGGCCGCCACCTCCGCCTCCGTCAGCTCCAGCTGCTCGGCGGCGATCGCGTCCTCGATGTGGTGCGGCTTCGTGGCCCCGAAGATCGGCGCCGTCACACCCGGCTTGCCGAGCAGCCACGCGAGCGCCACCTGCGCCATCGGCACGCCCCTGGCCTCGGCGACCGCCTGGGCGGCGTCGACGACCGCGTGGTCGCTCTCGTCGTAGAGCTCCGCCGCGTAGGGGTCGCTGGTCGAACGGGTCGTGGTCGCGCCGCCGTCCTTCTTCCGCACGCCGGCCAGCAGGCCGCGGGCCAGCGGGCTCCACGGCACCACACCGACGCCCTGGTCGAGGCAGAAGGGGATCATCTCCGTCTCCTCCTCGCGGTACACCAGGTTGTAGTGGTTCTGCATGGAGACGAAGCGGGTCCAGCCGCGCAGGTCCGCCGTGTACTGCGCCTTCGCGAACTGCCACGTGAACATGCTGGACGCGCCGATGTAGCGGACCTTGCCGGAGCGCACCACGTCGTGCAGCGCCTCCATGGTCTCCTCGATCGGCGTCTCGTAGTCCCAGCGGTGGATCTGGTAGAGGTCGATGTAGTCGGTGCCGAGCCGGCGCAGCGAGGCGTCGACGCCGGACAGGATGTGCTTGCGGGACAGGCCGGAGTCGTTCGGGCCGGGACCCATCGGGAAGAAGACCTTCGTCGCCAGGACGTACTCGTCGCGCCGCGCGAAGAGCCGCCGCAGGATACGGCCCGTCACTTCCTCACTGGCGCCGCCGGAGTACATGTCGGCGGTGTCGAAATACGTGATCCCGCCCTCCGCGGCCCGGGTGACCAGGGGCAGCGCGTCGTCCTCACGCAGGATCCAGGCGCGGGACTCGGGGCTTCCGTAGCTCATCATGCCCAGGCAGAGGCGGGAGACTTTCATACCGGTGTTGCCAAGCCGTACATATCGCAACAGATTGCATCCGTTCTATGAGACGTACTCGGCCAAGAATCGCGCAGTCAGTCCGGTGCCGCCAGCGAATACTCCGGCGGGGGCACCCTCGGCGACGACCCGCCCGCCGGCCGCCCCGGCGCCGGGGCCGAGGTCGAGGAGCCAGTCGGCGGCGGCCGCGATGCGCAGGTCGTGCTCCACGATGACGACCGTGTTGCCGTGGTCCACCAGGTCCTGGAGCCGGGCCAGGAGCAGGTCGGCGTCGGCCGGGTGCAGTCCGCTGGTCGGCTCGTCCAGGAGGTAGAGGGTGTGGCCGCGGCGCGCGCGGTGCAGTTCGCTGACGAGTTTGATGCGCTGGGCCTCGCCGCCGGACAGGGTGGTCGCGCTCTGGCCGAGGGTGAGGTAGCCGAGGCCGATGTCGTCGAGCAGGGTCAGGATGCGGTGCGCGGTGGGCAGATCGTGCAGGAAGGGCACCGCGTCCTCGACGCTGAGGGCCAGGACGTCGGCGATCGACTTGCCGTCCACCAGGACTTCGAGCGTCTCAGGGTTGTACCTCGCGCCCGAGCACACCGGGCACGGCGCCGACTCCGTCGGCAGGAACAGCAGCTCCACGCTGACCTCACCCTCGCCCTGGCAGTTCGGGCAGCGGCCGTCGGGGAGGTTGAAGCTGAAGCGGCTGGCGGTGTAACGGCGTTCCCTCGCCAGCGGCTGGGCGGCGAACAGCTTGCGGACGGAGTCGAAGAGCCCGGTGTAGGTCGCCAGGTTCGAGCGCGGTGTCCGGCCGATCGGCTTCTGGTCCACCTGGACCAGGCGGTGCACCGCGTCGAGGCCGTCGGCCTTGGGGACGGCGATGATGCGGTCGTCGCCCAGGGCCCCGGCTTCGTCCTCGGGCGCGTCGGCGTCGGCCGCCTGGTCGTCGGCGGCACCGAGGTGGTCACGGATCGTCGCGGCGAGGACTTGTCCGACGAGGGTCGACTTGCCGGAGCCGGAGACGCCGGTGACCGCGGTCAGCGTCCCGAGCGGAAAGCGGACGGTGAGGCGGTCGAGGTTGTGGCGGGTGACGTCGTACAGAGTGAGCCACGAGGAGGGCTCGCGGGTCCTCGCGGGCCGGATGTCCGGCGCGCGGCCGAAGAGGTAGCGGGCGGTCACCGACTCGGCCACGTCGGCGAGCCCGGCCCCCTCCCCGCTGTAGAGCACGCGGCCGCCGTGCCGCCCGGCACCGGGACCGAGGTCGACGAGCCAGTCGGCGTCGGCGACCACGGCCGGGTCGTGCTCCACCACGAACACCGAGTTCCCGGCGGCGCGCAGGCGGCGCAGGGCGGTGAGCAGCAGCTCGGTGTCCGCGGGATGCAGGCCCGCCGAGGGCTCGTCGAGGACGTACAGCACCCCGAACAGACCGCTGCCCAGCTGCGTCGCCAGATGCAGGCGCTGGAACTCGCCGCCGGACAGGGTGGTGGTGGCGCGGTCCGTGCTCAGGTAGCCGAGACCGAGTTCGATCAGCGTCTTGAGGCGCTCGTCGAGGTTGCCGATCAGCGCCTCGGCGGCCTGGCGCCGCGCGGGGGACAGCGCGGCGGTGTCGGGGTGCGCACGGGCGCGCTGAAGCAGGTCAGCGAGGTCGACGAGGGGAAGCGCGCCGGCCCGGGCGATATCGGCCCCCGCGACCGTGACACTCAGCGCGAAGGGGTTCAGGCGGCGTCCATCGCACGTCGGACACGCCTCCGCGGTGAGGAAGGACGCGGCCTTGGCCCGCAGCGGGGCACTCTTGGTGGTGGCGTAGGTGTGAAGGACCCAGCTCTTCGGCGACATGTAAGTACCCTGGTAGGGCCGGGTGATGCGGTGCGCCTCACGGACCGGGTGCACCGTGACGACCGGCTGCTCCTCAGTGGTGAGCAGCCAGCGCCGCTTGTCGGCGGGCAGGGAGCGGAAGGGGGCGTCGATGTCGATGCCGAGCTCCCCGAGGATGTCGCGGTAGTTCTTGCCCTGCCACGCCCCCGGCCAGGCGGCGACGGCACCGTCCCGGATGCTCAGCGAGTCGTCCCCGACGAGTCGGTCTTCGTCGACGGTGTAGCGGCGGCCGAGGCCGTGGCAGGTGGGGCACGCGCCCACAGCGGTGTTGGGCGAGAACCAGTCGGAGTCGACCGGCTCGGCACCGGCGGGGTAGGTGCCCGCGCGCGAGTAGAGCATGCGGAGAACGTTCGACACGCGACTGACGGTCCCGACACTGGACCGCGCGCTTCCGCCGCCGTGGTTCTGCCGCAGGGCGACGGCGGGCGGCAGCCCGGTGATGCTGCCGACGTGCGGCGCCGCACCCTGGTCGAGGAGCCGGCGGGCGTAGGGCGCCACGGATTCGAGGTAGCGGCGTTGGGCCTCGGCATAAATGGTGGCGAAGGCCAGGGAGGACTTGCCGGAGCCCGAGACGCCGGTGAAGGCGACGACGCGGTCGCGGGGAATGGCGACGGTGATGCGCTGGAGGTTGTGTTCGGCGGCGTCCTGAACGTGGATGCTTCCCGAACTTCCCAGCTCAGGAGGGTTGTCGACCATGGAGGTAACGGTAGCGGGGCGGGGGTGGCCACGCACGTTCGCCGGCCGCCGGCCCGTGCCCGGCTGTCCACCTGCCCCCCACCACCTACTACGCTCACGACCGTGGCCCCAGTACCACCCGCCCGCCACCTCCAGCGCGCCAAAGACCTCGCCGACGCCCGCTTCGCCGACCCGCTGACCGTCGCGGACCTCGCCGCAGCGGCGCGCCTGTCGCGGGCGCACTTCTCGCGGGAGTTCCGCCGCGCGTTCGGCGAGTCGCCGCACGCCTACCTGCTCACGCGGCGGCTGGAGCGGGCGGCCGCGTTGCTGCGGCACACCGACTACGCCGTCGCCGACATCTGCTGTGCCGTCGGGCTGACCAGTGTCGGTTCCTTCACCACCAGCTTCACGCGCGTGTACGGGCTGTCGCCCACCGCCTACCGGGCCGCGCATCCGCCGGCTGCTGACTTCGCGCTGGTGCCGGGGTGTGTGCGGCGGGAGTACGGGCGGCGGAGGAACCGGACGTTTCGAGAAGACGGCGCGGAGGCCGGGCCCCTAGCGTGAGTTCATGATCTCGTTCAACAGCACCCAGATCTGGGTCCACGATCAGGACGTGGCCCTGGAGTTCTACACCAAGACGCTCGGCATGGTCGTGCGAGCCGATGTCTCGTTGCCGGAGATGGGCGGTTTCCGGTGGTTGAGTGTCGGGCCCGCGCATCAGCCGGACATCAGCATCGTGCTCATGAAGATCCCGGGCGAGCCGGTGATGGACGACGCCACCAAGGCCAAGGTCGAGGAGCTGATGGGCAAGGGGCTGGCCGGCTTCCTGTTCCTCACCACCGATGACGTCGACGCCACCTACGCCGAGCTCACGGCCAAGGGGGTGGAGTTCGTCGACAAGCCGACGGATGAGCCCTATGGCCGTGACTCCTCGTTCCGGGACCCGTCCGGGAACCACATCCGGCTGATGAAGCCCTACTCGATGGGGTGAACTTTGATCGCGACAGAGTGAACCCCGTCGACGGCGGCGAGGCTCACCGCGCGCTGCCGAGCCCCCGGTCCGCCTCTGCGCCGGCCAGCATCAGCGTGACCTCTTCGAGGCGGACGAAGCGTCCGTCGGGGGCGCGCTCGGCGAAGACGTAGACCTCGTGAGAGGTCGTCGAACCGTCGACCTTCACGACGTGGATCGTGTGGCGCTCGGCGTAGACGGGTTCCTCGGCGACCTCCTCGTGGACGTGGATCACGCCGTCGGCGACCACCGTGCGCAGGTGGGCGATGTGGGACGTGAACTCGGCCCGGTCGGCCCACACGCCGTCGGTGCGCTGGCGGTAGTCCGGGGCGAAGTGCCGGTCGATCGCCGTGGCGAGCGGCAGCTCCGGGGTGAGGAGCAGGTCGGTCAGGGCGGAGGCGATGGTCGTGGCCATGGTGGGCTCCCAGGAGAAGTGAGTTTGCGTGCGTCTTGCACGCATCTTGTCGGAGCGACCGTAGCAGATGCGTGCGCCGTGCACGCTATTCTGGGTCCATGACCTCCCTCACCGGCGGCGACGTCGCCGAAGCGATCGGCCTGCTCATCCAACGGAGCACCCGGACCGGCCTCTACGCGGCGCTGGTCGCCGACATCGCAGAAGGCCTCGACGAGAACGCGTACCCGGTCCTCAGCGGCCTGGCCAGGACCGGTCCGTGCAACGCCGCCGACCTGGCCGCCGTGGTCGGCATCGACCGCTCGGGGGTGAGCCGGCACGCGAGCCGGCTCGAAGCGGCCGGGCTGCTGCGCAGGCAGCCGGATCCGGCGGACAGACGCGCGGTGCTGCTCGTCCTCACCGAGGCCGGGGTCGCGGCGGTGGCGGAGATGCGGCGGCGGTTCGCCGAGCGGATCGAGGCGTGTCTGGCGACGTGGCCGCCGGGGGAGGCCGAGGCCTTCGCCCGCGGCCTGCGGCGCTTCGTCGAGGAAGGGCCGTTCTAGAAAAGCGAGAAGGGCGTCCGAGGGGGGACGCCCTTCTCGCTCAGGAACCTCTGGCGGGATCTGCTGCTACTGCCCGGTCGTCGACCCGACCCCCGCGTACAACGCCTCCACGTCCTCGGCGTTCTCCAGCATCACCACGTTGCGCTTCAGCTTCATCGACGGCGTCACCTGTCCGCCCTCGACGCTCCACTCCGAGCCCAGCACCGTGAACTTCTTGATCGCCTCGGCGTGGCTGACGGCGCGGTTGGCGTCGTCGACGGCCTTCTGGATCTCGGCGCGGACGTCCGGGTCGGCGGCGGCCTCGGCGATCGTCCAGTTCGCCGGCTTGCCGTGGGCCTCGGCCCAGATCGGGAGGCCCTCGGGGTCGAGGGTGACCAGGGCGGCGATGAAGGGCTGCTTGTCGCCGACCACCATCGACAGGTTCACCAGGGGGTGGGCGTTGATGCGGTCCTCCAGGACGGCCGGCGCCACGTTCTTGCCGCCCGCGGTGACCAGGATCTCCTTCTTGCGGCCGGTGATGGACAGGTAGCCGTCCTTGTCCAGCGAGCCCAGGTCGCCGGTGGCGAACCAGCCGTCCTTGACCGCGTCGGCGGTGGCGCCGTCGTTGTTGTAGTAGCCGGAGAACACCATCGGGCCCTTGACCAGGATCTCGCCGTCGTCGGCGATCTTCACCGAGGCCCCGGGCACCGGGACGCCGACGGTGCCGGGGCGGGGGGCGCCGATCGGGTTCAGGGTGATCGCCGCGCAGGTCTCGGTCAGGCCGTAGCCCTCCTGGACCGCCAGGCCGATGCCGTGGAAGAAGTGCACCAGCCGGGTGCCCAGCGGCGCGCCGCCGGAGACCGCGAGGGTGGCGTTGCCGCCCAGGGCGGCGCGCAGCTTGCCGTAGACCAGCTTGTCGAAGACCGCGTGCTTGACCTTCAGGCCCAGCGGGACCTTGCCCGCGTAGTCGGCGCGGGACCAGGCGATCGCGGTGGCCGCGGCCTTGTCGAAGATGGCGCCCTTGCCCTCGGCGTGCGCCTTCTGCGACGCGCCGTTGTAGACCTTCTCGAACACCCGCGGCACGGACAGGATGAAGGTCGGCTTGAAGGAGCCGAGCTCCTCCACGATCTTCTTGGTGTCCGAGCAGTGCCCGAGCTTGACCCGTGCGGTCAGCGCCGCGGTCTGGATCACCCGGGCCAGCACGTGCGCCAGCGGCAGGAACAGCAGCGTCGAGCCGGAGCTGTTGAACGCGGCCTCGGCCATGCGCGTCACGTTGTGGCACTCGGCCAGGAACTGGCCGTGGGTCAGCACGCAGCCCTTGGGCCGGCCGGTGGTGCCCGAGGTGTAGATCAGCGAGGCCGGCGACTCCGGCGTGGCGGCGGTGCGGCGCCGGTCCAGCTCCTCGTCGGTGATCTCGCCGCCGGCCGCGCTCAGCTGCTCGACGGCGCCGGTCCCGCTGTCCGGCGCGATGATCCAGACGTCCCGCACCGCCGGGGCGCCCCCGAGCCCGGAGTCGGTGGCGCCGGTGCGCGCGGTCTGCACGGTGGCGGCGTTGACCGAGGTCTCGGCGAACACCGCGATCGCGCCGGAGTCGGACAGGATCCACTCCACCTGCTCGGCGGAGGAGGTCTCGTAGATCGGCACCACGACGGCGCCGGCCTCGAACAGCGCGAAGTCCAGGAGCGTCCACTCGTACCGGGTCCGGGACATCAGCGCCACGCGGTCGCCGGGCGCCACCCCGGCCGCGGCGATGCCCTTGGCCAGGGCGCGCACCTCGGCCAGGAAGGCCTTGGCGGTCACGTCGTGCCAGGTGCCGCCGGCCTTGCGGCCCAGCAGCGCGGCGTCGGGAGTCTTCTCGGCCGCGTCGTGGACGACGTCGGTAAGGTTTCCGGCGGCACCGACTTCGTAGAGCGGCGGGACGCTGAACTCACGCACGTTGGTCTTGACTCCTCGTCTTCGAGGCCGGGGACGGCGCGGCGACCGAACGCCACCAGGCCGGGGTGCCCTGACGCTACTGCTTATTACCAACCAGTAGGTAGTACTTGATGCTGTTTTGTAACCTGCGCGACTCCTGGCCATGCCAAGGGAGTTTCGAGACCATCATGCCCTGTCGGGACCCTCGGCCGGTCGTCGGCCGTGGCCTACGCGATAGCCTTGGCCGCAACCACCGACGGCGAGGAGGCGGGCCATGTCCGAGCGCACGAAGTCCAGCATCGACATCGCGGCTCCGCCGGAGGCCGTGCTCGGGGTGATCACCGACTTCGAGGCCTATCCGCAGTGGACCGGCGAGGTGAAGGACGCGCGCATCGACGAGCGCGACGACGCCGGCCGCGCCACCCGCGTCTGGTTCCGGATGGACGCCGGGGCGCTGCGCGACGAGCACACTCTGGCATACGAGTACCCGAGCGGGACCGAGGTCCACTGGACCCTCGTCTCCTCGAACATGATGCGCGCGCTCGACGGCTCCTATGTGGTCGAGGCGACCGACTCCGGCAGCCACGTCACCTACCAGCTCGCCGTGGACGTGAAGCTGCCGATGGTCGGCCTGCTCAAGCGCAAGGTCGAGAAGCTGATCATCGACCGCGCCCTGTCCGGTCTGAAGAAGCGTGTCGAGGCGATCGCGGCGTGACCCGTCTGCTCTTCCTGACCGGCCCGGGCGGCGCCGGCACCACGACGCTGGCCGCGGCCACGGCGCTGCGCGCGGCCGCGGCCGGGCACCGGGTGCTGCTGCTCGGCGTGGCCGACGCCGGGGAGCTGGCGCAGGTGCTCGGGGCGTCCGGGGTGTCGGGCGACGGCAACGTGCTCGACATCGATGACCTCGACGCATTCGACGAGGCCGACGATTCGGGTGGTTCCGGCGGTTCAGGCGGTTCGGGCCGTTCCGGCCGCGCGCGCCGCGCCGGCCGGCACGGCTTCCTGGCCAACCTCACCGTCCGCCGCTTCGATCCGGCGGCCGCCACCGAGAACGCCCTCGTCGACCTGGCCAAGCTGCTCTCCGGGCCGCTGGCCGCCGCCGGCCTGTCCACCCCGGACGCCACCGAGCTCGGCCCGGTCCCGGGCCTGCCGGACATCCTCGCGCTGCGGGAGATCGCCGGCGCGGTCGCGTCGGCCGAATGGGACACCGTCGTGGTCGACGGGCCGCCGCTGAAGGCCGCGCTGGCGATGCTGGCCTGGCCGGAGACCGCCGCGGCCGCCCTGCGCCGCCTGAAGCCGGTCGAGGGCCAGGCCGCCCGCGCGCTGCGCCCGCTGCTGGCCGGGCTGGTCGGCCTGCCGTCGCCGTTCGCCATGGTCACGCAGTGGACCGAGGAGGCGACCGCGCAGATCGGCCAGGTGCGGATGGCGCTGGCCCATCCCGGCAGCGTGGTGCGGATCGTCGGCTCGCCCGCGGCCGCCGCCCAGCCGCTGCTCCAGGCCGCGCCGACCCTGCTCGCGCTGCACGGTCTGCGCGCCGACACCGAGACGCTGGCCGACGTCCCGCGCGCGCCGGCCGAGCCGCTGGGCGTCACCGCCCTGTCGGCCCTCGGCACCGCCGTCCACGGCGACGCCGACCCCACCCCCGGGCTCGCCGACCCGCCGGAGCCCGCGGTCGTCGCGGACGGCGACGACTACCGCTACGACCTGCCGCTGCCCGGCGTCGAACGGGACCAGCTGGGGCTGGTCCGCTCCGGCGACGAGCTGGTCGTGACCGTCGACGTCCCCGGCGTCACCGCGCACCGCCGCGCGTTCCCGCTGCCGGCCGCGCTGCGCCGCTGCCGCATCGCCTCGGCCCGGATCGCCGACGGCGTGCTGCGGGTCGGCTTCCAACCGGACGAGGACCTGTGGCCCGAGCGGTTCCTGACGGACGATAGTGAAGACGCACAAACCGGCGACAGTTGACGGGAGGGACGCGAGCCGTGAGTGACGCGACTGGCAGGACGGGTGAGCCCGAGGAACAGGACATCCCCTTCGCGGACGAGCCGAGGTCCGCGAACGGCGGCGAGGGTGAGGGCGAGGCCACGGACCGTGCCGAGCCTTCCAAGGACCGGACACCGCCCGGCTCCGGCTCGACAGGGCCCACCACCGTGCGCGAGGATCTCGGGACGCTCGCCGAGGAGGCGCGCAAGCTCTGGTCGACCATAGAGGCGCGCGTCGTCGCGCCGGCCGTCGAGTCGTACCCTGAGGTGGCGCGCCACCTGGGCGCGGCGGGCCGCGAGGTCGCCAAGGCGTTCCGGTCGGCCGTGCGCGGCTCGGAACAGAACTGGCGGGACGGAGGCGCCGGGCACAAGTCCGATGGGGCGCGGCAGCAGGAGAAGATCACCGTCGAGCGGGTGGACCGGATCGATCCGCCCGAACAGAAGAACAGGGACTAATGACTCTCACCATCGGCGTAGACATCGGCGGCACCAAGATCCTGGCCGGCGTGGTCGACGAGAAGGGGAAGATCCTCGACTCGGTCAAGGTCTCCACCCCGGAGGACTCCGACCAGACCGCCGACGCCATCGCCGAGGCGGTCCGCAAGGTCCGCGGGGACCACGAGATCGGCGCGGTCGGGCTGGGTGCCGCCGGCTTCATCGACGCCGACCGCGCCACCGTGCTGTTCGCCCCCAACGTGTCCTGGGTGAACGAGCCGCTCAAGACCCGCATCGAGGAGCGCGTCGGCCTGCCGGTCGTGGTGGAGAACGACGCCAACGCCGCGGCCTGGGGCGAGGCCAAGTTCGGCGCCGCGGCCGGCCACGACGACGTGATCGTGCTGACCGTCGGCACCGGCATCGGCGGCGGCCTGATCCTCGGCGGCGCGCTGTACCGGGGCCGGTTCGGCATCGGCGGCGAGCCCGGCCACTACCGCGTCGTGCCCGACGGCCGGCCCTGCGGCTGCGGCAACCGCGGCTGCTTCGAGCAGTACGCCTCCGGCAGCGCCCTGGTCCGCGCCGCCCGGGAGCGCGCCGCCGCGGCCCCCGGCAAGGCCAAGGACCTCCTCGCCCTGGGCGACGGCTCGGTCGAGGGCATCCAGGGCTCGCACATCACCGAGGCCGCCCGCGCCGGCGACACGATCGCGCTGGCCGCGTTCCACGAGATCGCCGACTGGCTGGGCCAGGGGATGTCGGACATGGCGGCGCTGCTCGACCCGAGCGCGTTCGTGCTCGCCGGCGGCGTCTCCGAGGCCGGCGACCTGCTCCGGGCCCCGGCCGCCGAGGCCTACCGCCGCAAGCTGGCCGGCGCCGGCCACCGCCCGTACGCGCAGGTGCTCACCGCGACCCTGGGCCCCGACGCCGGCCTCATCGGCGCCGCGGACCTCGCGCGGCTCTAGCTGTACTGCCCAGGCCAGGAGGTCTTCGCTTCCACATCCAGCAGGCCGGAAGCGATCACCGCTTTCCCCCATGGCGATCACCGCTTACCGTGGTGATCGCCATGGCGGAGACAGTGCGAATCCTCAGTTACAACGTGCGTTCCCTGCGGGACGACCGTGCGGCCCTCGCGCGCGTGGTGCGCGCCTGCGCCCCCGACGTGGTCTGCGTCCAGGAGTCCCCACGCTTCTTCGGCTGGCGGCGCGCGGCGCGGGCGATGGCCGCGGCCTTCGGCCTGGACGTGGTGATCGGCGGAGCCGACGCCTCCGGGAACCTGCTGCTGGCCGGTGGACGCGTGCGGATCACGGCGAAGGAGACGCTGTATCTGCGGCACCGCAGGGGTCTGCATCTGCGCGGCATGGCGATGGCGGCCGTCACGGTCGGCCAGAGCGCCTTCACCGTGGCCTCCACACACTTGAGCTTGGACGACGCGCAGCGCCGTGACCAGGCCGGGGAGGTGCTCGAGCGGCTCGACGCGTTCGCGGAGCGGGAGCGGACGCCGACGCGGGTGCTGTGCGGGGACTTCAACAGCCGTCCCGACAGCTCCGAATGGGTGACGCTGACCTCGCGGCTGGCCGATGCCTGGCAGGCGGCACCCGAGGGGGAGGAGTACACGTCCACTGCGAAGGACCCGTATCAACGGTTGGACGCGGTGTTCGTCTCGCGGGACGCGACGGTGATGCGGGCCGGAGTGCCGACGGACCTGGCCCGTCAGGCCGACATGGCGATCGCGAGCGACCACCGGCCGGTGCTGGCCGTGGTGACGATCTGAGGAACCTCAGTGGCGGGGTCTCAGCGGGGTCTCAGACGACCGCGCCGTTGTCCGGATCGTCGTACTCGTCCCGGTCCGGTTTCATCCGCATGACCAGCGTGATGATGCCGCCGAACACCCCGATGATCGCCAGCCAGCCCAGGTACTCCGGGGTCTGCCAGCCGAGCAGCGTGTGCAGGACCAGGAAGACGACGCCGCCGATCAGCATGGTCCACGACGCCAGTGTCGCGGCGCTGGCCTGCGGCAGCTCCGGGTCCGGCGGCTCGTAGTGCTCGACGTAGTCCAGCGGGTCGGCGGTGGTCTCGTCGGTGGGCTCGACGATGCTGCCTTCCCACTCCGGCCGGGGATCCAGGACGGGGTAGCGGATGATCTTGTGCGGCCGGCTCGGGCCCGGGACCGCGCCGCTCCCGGCCTCCGGGCGGCCTCCCTGCGGGTCGGGAGCCGACTCGCCGTGGAACGCGGCGACCAGCTTCTCGAACTCGACGCGCTCGCGGGCGATGCGCTCGTCCTCGGTCTCGGCGACCACGGTCTCGGTCTCGGTGGCCGGCTCGGCGCCGACGGCCGCGTCCGGGCCGGGCTCGGCGGCGCCCTCGGCGTGGTCGGGGAGCTCGGCGTGCTCGGCCGGCAGGTCCGACTCCACCGACTCCACCGGCTCCTCGGGCAGGCCGGGGCCGGGCTGTTCGTTGGCGGTGCTCACGTCAATTCCCCAACCCGGCGACCCGGCGGATGAATTCCACGGACCCCTCGTAGATCCGCTCCGCGTCGTGATCGAGCGTCGCCACGTGCGAACTCTTCTCCAGGACGTGCTCGGCCACGTCCGTGGACGAGATCCGGGCCAGGATCAGGGCGCTGTTCGACGGGTGCACCACCGGGTCGGTGACCGAGCGGTACAGCAGCGTCGGCTGCGTGACCTTGGGCAGGTCGGCCTGCACCGTGCGCCAGCCGCCGGCGAAGGAGTCCAGGGCCTTGAGCGGCACCCGGTCGTACGCCAGTTCGCTGACGCCCTCCTTGTTGATCGCGTTCCCGATCCCCGCCACGCTGGGCACCAGGTGCTTGAGCACCGGCAGCAGTCTGATCGACGCCTTGTCCGGCTTCACCGAGGGGTTGACCAGCACGATCCCGGCGATCTCGGCGCCGTGCCGCTCGGCCAGCCGCAGGGTGAGCGTGCCGCCCATCGACAGGCCCATCACGAACACCCGGTCGTAGGCGGCCTTGAGCTCGTGGAACGCCCGGTCCACCTCGGCGTACCAGTCGTCCCAGGTGGTCACCTGCATGTCGCGCCAGTCCGTGCCGTGGCCGGGCAGCCGGGGCAGCCGGACGCCGAAACCGGCCGCCGCCAGGTGGTCGGCCCAGGGCCGCAGCGACTGCGGGGAGCCGGTGAAACCGTGGCAGAGCAGCACGCCGACGCGGGGCTCGGCCGCGGACGCGTCGTGGGCGAAGGGTTCGGCACCGGGGAGCACGGGCGCGGTCATGGTCACCATCGTTCCACGGCGGGCGGGGGGAGTACAGCGACGCCGCAAGCAGTAGGGTTCGCTACGGAAACCCAAAGGTAACGCCGTGCGTTGACGGAATGAAGTCACCGTGCGCCCACGTCCCACTCACCGAGAGGCAGACGGTTGTTCTACGGCTTGCTCAAGGTCGTGTTCCTCGGACCGCTGCTGCGGGTGCTGTTCCGGCCCTGGGCCAAGGGTCTGGAGCACATCCCGGCCGAGGGCCCGGTCATCCTGGCCAGCAACCACCTGTCGTTCTCCGACTCCTTCTTCATGCCGCTGATGGTGCCCCGGCCGGTCTACTTCCTGGCGAAGTCCGACTACTTCACCGGCAAGGGGATCAAGGGACGGCTGACCGCGGCCTTCTTCCGCGGGGTGCGCTCGGTGCCGATCGACCGCTCCAGCGGCCAGGCCGCCGACCCGGCGCTGAAGACCGCGCTGCGCATACTGAACGAGGGCAAGGCGCTGGGGCTGTACCCGGAGGGCACCCGTTCGGCCGACGGCCGGCTGTACAAGGGCCGCACCGGCATCGCGCGGATCGCCCTGGAGTCCGGCGTGCCGGTGGTCCCGTGCGCCATGGTCGGCACCTTCGAGATCCAGCCGTCCGGCCAGGTGGTGCCGAAGATCAAGCGGGTCGGCGTGAAGTTCGGCGAGCCGCTGGACTTCTCCCGCTACCGCGAGGTCCCCGGCGCCGCCGACGACCGCTACATCCTGCGCTCCATCACCGACGAGATCATGTACGCGCTCATGGACCTGTCCGGCCAGGAGTACGTCGACATGTACGCCACCGACGCCAAGAAGCTCATCGCCGCCGAGAAGGCCGCCGAGCGCGCCGCGCAGCGGGCCGAGGCCAAGCGCACCGCCGCCGAGGAGCGCCGCGCCGAGATCGAGGAGAAGCGGCAGCAGGAGTCCGACGAGGACGCTCAGCGGAAATGAGCGGATCGGGGGGTCCGGCGGGGGAGCAGGGGGCGCAGGGGGTGGCGTCAGCGTCGCGGCCGCCTCAGCGCAGGACTCAGCCGCAGCTCCAGGCTGCGCAGCCGCAGCCGCAGCCGCAGCCGCAGCCGCAGCCGCAGCCGCAGCCTCAGCCGGAGCCTCTGCCGCAGCCGCAGGTCCAGCCCCTGCCGCAGCTGGAGCCCCTGCCGCAGCCGCCGCCCCAGCCCCAGCAGCGTGGCGCCGTCGACACCGCTCTGTGGCGCGCCCTCGGCGCTTTCCGCGCCCTCGCCCTGGGCTACGCCGTAGCCCGCTTCGCCGCCTCCTACGGCCGCTACGCCCACATAGGTGCGGCGGTCGCGATCCTGCTCAGCATGGGCGCCTGGACCGCGTGGACGACCATCGTCTACCACCGCACCTCCACGACCCGCCGGGCGCTGCTGGCCTTCATCGTCACCGACCTCGCGGTCGGGGCGGCCAGTGTGCTCAGCACCGTCCTGGTCGACACTCCCGAGCGCGTGCACCAGGGCGCGATGACCCTGCCCACGGTCTGGTCCGCGGCCCCGGTGATCGCCGCGGCGATCACCCTGGGCTGGCGCGGCGGCCTGGCCGGCGCCGCCTTCATCGGCACCGCCGACCTCGCCGAGCGCGGCGCGCTGACCCAGGACGCGTTCCACAACATCGTGCTGATGGGCCTGCTCGGCACCGCCATCGGCTACGTCACCGAGCTCGGCCGCAACGCCGAGCTGACCCTGGTCCGGGCCCAGCGCCTGGAGGCCGCCACCCGCGAGCGGCAGCGCCTGGCCCGCGACATCCACGACGGCGTGCTGCAGGTCCTGGCGCTGGTCCAGCGGCGCGGGGCGGAGATCGGCGGCGCCGGGGCGGACCTGGGCCGGATGGCCGGGGAGCAGGAGCGCGCGCTGCGCTCGCTGGTCAACTCCTGGCACGAGGTGGAGGACGGCGGCGGCGACCCGGTGGACCTGGACCTGTCGGCGCTGCTGGGCCGGCTGGCCGGGCCGCGGGTGACGCTGTCCGGCCCCGGTGAGCCGGTGACGCTGCCCGGCCCGGTGGCCCGGGAGGTGGCCGCGGCGGTGGCGGCCGCCCTGGACAACGTCCGGGTGCACGGCGGCCCCGGCACCGACGGTCTCGGGGCGCGCGCCTGGATCCTGGTCGAGGACGACGTCGACGGCGTCGTGGTCACCGTCCGGGACGACGGCCCCGGCATCCCCGAGGGCCGCCTGGAGGAGGCCCGCCGCGCCGGGCGCCTCGGCGTCGCACACTCCATCGAGAGCCGGCTGCGCGACGTCGGCGGCCGCGTCGACGTGGTCTCCGTCCCAGGCCAGGGCGCTGAGATCGAGATGCGGGTGCCGCGGGTGCCGCCGCCGCGGACCGGGGCGTCCTCGGTGTCCGCGCTGCGCAAGGCCCTGCGATGAGCCGGCGCGCGCGCCGTGCGCGGGGCGCACCGGACCGGCCGCGCGCCGACCACCGGCCGGAACGGGGCGTGCGGTGAGTGGGCGCGGCTTTGTAGAGTCGAGTCCCGTGAACACTCAGGTCCGGGTCATGGTCGCCGACGACCACCCCATGTGGCGGGACGCGGTGGCCCGCGACCTCGCCGAGGCCGGGTACGACGTGGTGGCCACGGCGGGGGACGGCGAGGAGGCGGTGCGGCGCGGCACGGCCGCGCGCCCGCAGGTCGTCGTGCTGGACATGCAGATGCCGCGGCTGTCCGGGGCGGAGGTGACGGCCCGGCTGGTGGCCGCCGACCCGGACGTCAAGGTGCTGGTGCTCTCGGCCTCCGGCGAGCAGCACGACGTGCTGCAGGCGGTGAAGGCCGGCGCCATCGGCTACCTGGTGAAGTCGGCCAGCCGTGAGGAACTGCTGGCCGCCGTGGAGCGGATCGCGATCGGCGACCCGGTGTTCACGCCGGGCCTGGCCGGACTGGTGCTCGGGGAGTTCCGGAAGCTGGCGATGCTGCCGCCGGGGACCGGCGCCGGAACCGCCGCCGACACACCCCGGCTCACGGAGCGCGAGACCGAGGTGCTGCGCCTGGTGGCCAAGGGCTTGTCCTACAAGCAGATCGCCGACCGGCTGGTGCTGTCGCACCGGACGGTGCAGAACCATGTCCAGAACACACTGAACAAGCTCCAGTTGCACAACCGCGTCGAGCTCGTACGCTACGCGATCGCCCAGGGGCTGGACGAGGACGACGAGGAATGACCCCGGACGACCCGGCTTTGAACGACCCGGCGGCTCGGCTGACCACCGGCGGCGCCGACCCGGAACTGGCCGCCGTGCTCGACGCCGGCCTGGATGAGTACAACTTCGCCGCGACCGGCACCACCAAGGAGGACCAGGACCGGTTCTCGGTGAAGGTCGTGGACGACGCCGGTGAGATCATCGGCGGATTGACCGCGTGGACCTGGGCCGGACTGTGCGGGATCAGCATGCTGTGGGTGCGGCCCGACGCTCGCGCGGACGGCTGGGGCTCGAAGATCCTGCTCGCCGCCGAGCAGGAGGCGCGCCGCCGCGGCTGCGACCGTGTCGCGGTGTCCTCGTTCACGTTCCAGGCACCGGGGTTCTACCAGCGGCACGGCTACGTCGAGACCGGCCGCACGCTGGGGATCCCCGGCGGCGCGGAGGACGTCCACCTGTTCAAGCGGCTCGACGGGTAACTTTCTGCCCCGTGGCTGAACTGAACTTCCTCGCCCTGCTGCGCTCCGAACTGGACGCCTACGCCGCACTCCTCGACGGCCTGACGCCGGAGGACCTGAAGCGCCCGGTGCCCACCTGCGCGCCGTGGAACCTGTACGAGCTGACTGACCACCTCGGCAACGGCAACCTGTGGGTCACCACCGCGGTGCGCGCGGGGCACGGCCGCAACGACCAGGAGCGGACCGCCCCGCACGATCCGGCGTCGCTGCACACCTGGTTCCAGAGCACGGCCGGAGAGATCCTGTCCGTGCTGGACGTGCACCCGGAGACCGAGGCGTGGACCTTCAGCAGCCTGATGCCCCGCACCGTCGGCTTCTGGCAGCGACGGCGCGCGCACGAGACGCGCATGCACCGCTGGGACGCCGAACACGCGCTGGGCGAGGCGGAACCGTTCGCCCCGGACCTGGCCGCCGACGCGGTGAGCGAGGTGTTCGAGCTGTTCGCACCCCGGATGGTCCAGCGGGGGATCGCGACGGAACCGACGGCGGCGTTCCGGGTGCGGGCCGTCGACCTCGGGCTGACCTGGACGTACGGCCCCGGCACGCCGGTCGCGGAGCTCGCGGGCACGGCGTCGGACCTGGCGCTGCGGTTGTGGAACCGGCTCGGGGCGGATGATCCGGCGCTGGTGTGGAGCGGTGATCGGGCTGTGGGGGAGCGGTTGCTGGCGGCGCCGCTCGTGCCCTGATCCGGCAGCAGCGGGATCCCTCAGTGCGAGGGCGGTCCGTGCCGTTGTTTCGTCAGCAGCCTGACCGGGGCGTGGATGTGTGCGGCGCAGCCACAGTGTGGCCGGTGTCGGTTCGGGTTCCCTCGGTCGCGGCGGCAGGCTTGTCCAAACACGCCGGGCCGGGGGTGTCAAGGAGGGGCGTTTCCGCAGGTTGCGGACCTGCTGCAAGGTTCCCTCCTTGACACCTCCGGACCGGTGTGTTTCCGCTTGCGGTGACGACGCGGGCGAGGGGGCACGGACCGTGGCGACCCGACAACAAACCGCCGCCCGGTCGAAAACCCGGCCCACAGCGCTGAGCCGCCGGGTTCCCGAGGGAAGCGGGTCGGGCCCGCCGCCATGGGTTTGACTTTCTCGTCGAGGCCTTCGACACCTCGCGAAGGCTTCGCCAGGCTCTACCGCAGCCACTGAACAAAGGTGCCGTGGGGCCGGCACGTGTGGGTGGGAACATGAGGTACCAAACCGTGGCGGGCCCGACCCGCTTCCCTCGGGAACCAGCCCGGCTTCGCGCTGTGGGTCGCTTTTGGCAACGGCCGTTGCGGATACTTCTGGTCGCCACGGTCCGTGCCCCCTCGCCCGCGTCGTCACCGCAAGCGGAAACACACCGATCCGGAGGTGTCAAGGAGGGAACCTTGCAGCAGGTCCGCAACCTGCGGAAACGCCCCTCCTTGACACCCCCGGCCCGGCGTGTTTGGACAAGCCTGCCGCCGCGACCGAGGGAACCCGAACCGAACACCGGCCACACTGTGGCTGCGCCGCACACATCCTCGCTGCGGTCCCGCACCCCCGGATCGGGATACCGCGGCGGCGCTGTGTCAGGGCAGGAACTTCACGTCCGGGAACGCCGGCGACGGTCCGTCCAGCAGATGGCTGCGGCGCCCGCGCAGATGCAGATCGAAGAAAGCACGCGGATACGCCTGCTGCATGTGCACCCCCTCGGCCGGGTCGAGCGTCCCGACGTAGCTCTCCACGTCCTGCTGACTCATGCCGAGGATCCTCGCGACCTGCGGGATCAGCGACTCGGCGTCGCTGTAGCACGAGTGGGCGGCGCCGTCGGCCTGGACGTTGAGCCGCCAGCCCTTCAGGTGCGACCAGAACAGGGCGACGTCCGGGTCGTCCGCGCGGGTGAAGACCGCGGTCATGTCCATGAACGGCCTGTTCAGGTCGGTCGTGATCTGCGGGGCCATCGGGCCGTCGAAGCTCAGGCCGGCGCGGACCCGGTCGTCGGTGAGCATGGTGTAGGCGGTGGCGGTGCCGCCCTTGGACCAGCCGAACATGCCGATGCGGCGTGGGTCGAGGGCGTGGGCGAGGCCGTCGGGGAGCTGTCGGCCGTCGGCGTCCGGGTTGCGGCCGGCCGCCAGGTCCTCGATGGCGTCCAGGACCGAGCGGGCGTCGGCCGCGAAGTCCTTCGGGGTCATCGGGACCGTGAAGGACGGTGAGAGGACTCGGCCGTCCGGGAACGCGACCCAGGCGTCGTAGGTGTGGTCGATGGTGACGACGGCGTAGCCGTGGCTCGCGAGCTCCTGCGCCACGACGGTGTTGTCGGAGCGGTGGCTGTGGGCGCCGTGCGAGTACACGACCACGGGCAGGCGGCGCTCCGTGCGCAGGACCGGCGCGCCGGTGTGGCCGGAGGTCAGCGGCGGTTGGAAGACGCCGGGGTCGAAGCCCTGGTCGGTGACATAAGGGCCCCAGGAAGCGGGAGGCATCCACGGCGCGAGCTGGTACCGCGCCGTCTCGCGGGCCGGGTACCAGACGCTCGTCATCAGCTCGCGGAAGTGGCCGGGGCCGGCCACCGGGTCGGGGCGGGACTTGTCGACGATGCGCAGGTCGACGACGCCGACGCGGTATGGGCCGGTGGGGGCGGGGAGGGTGAGCTTCGCTGATGCCACTGATGTCGCTGACGCCATTGATGCCGACGCCGCCGCCGCTGACGCACGCGTCGCCACGCCGACGACCGGGACGGTCGCGCCGAGGGCCACGGCGCCGCCGAGGACGCGGCGCCGGGTCGGACGGGGATACGGTGAAGGTGAAGTGGTCATGATCGGACGCTTTCACGCGGGCCCGGGCCGCACATCAGGCTGCTGATGGCAATGCGCGTCCCGGCATGCACCCCGGGGATTACGCCCGGCGGTGACAACACGGGTGCTGACCAGGGGCGTTTGAAGATCACCTGATGTGATCGCCGTGTCTCGTCTGGTGATCGGCGTCTTCTGGTTACCGCCTCGTAGCCGTTACGGTGATCGGAGTCCGTGAGGTGACGGAGATCACATGCGAACATCAGGAGTGTGGCCATGCGTATCGGAGTGCTGACCGGCGGCGGCGACTGCCCGGGCCTGAACGCGGTGATCCGCGCCGCGGTCCGTAAAGGCGTGCAGTACTACGGTTTCGAGTTCGTGGGCTTCCGGGACGGCTGGAAGGGGCCGTTGGAGCGGATGACCAAACCGCTGGACGTGGCGGCGGTGCGCGGGATCCTGCCGCGTGGCGGCACCATCCTGGGGTCGTCCCGGACCAACCCGCTGAAGGTCGAGGGCGGCATCGAGCGGATCAAGGAGAACCTGGCGGCCGAAGGCGTGGACGCGCTGATCGCGATCGGCGGCGAGGACACCCTCGGCGTGGCGACCGCGCTGGGCGGCCACGGGGTGCGGGTGGTGGGTGTGCCGAAGACCATCGACAACGACCTGAACGCCACCGACTACACCTTCGGCTTCGACACCGCGGTCCATGTCGCCACCGAGGCCATCGACCGTCTCCACACCACCGCCGAGTCCCACTCCCGCGCCCTCATCGTCGAGGTCATGGGCCGTCACGCGGGCTGGATCGCCCTGCACTCCGGTCTGGCCGGCGGCGCCAACGTGATCCTCATCCCCGAGGTGACCTTCGACATCGAGGAGGTCTGCGGCTGGATCGAGTCCCGCTTCGACCGCGGCTACGCCCCCATCGTCGTCGTCGCCGAAGGGGCGCACCCCAAGGACGGCCAGATGGAGGTGCAGACCGGCGAACTCGACGCCTTCGGCCACGTCCGCCTCGGCGGCATCGGGGAGCGCCTCGCCGCCGAGATCGAGCGCCGCACGAAGAAGGAGGCCCGCACCACCGTCCTGGGTCACACCCAGCGCGGCGGCACCCCCTCGCCCTTCGACCGCTGGCTCGCCACCCGCTTCGGCCTGCACGCCATCGACGCCGTCCACGACCAGGACTGGGGCAAGATGGTCGCCCTCCGCGGCACGGACATCATCCGCGTGCCGCTGGCCGACGCCACGGCGACGCTGAAGACGGTGCCGATGGCGATGTACGAGGAGGCGAAGGTTTTCTTCGGCTGAGCCGAGGACTACTCTCCCCACCCACGGACCGGATCCGTCTCCGGTCCGTGGGACGAGGGGGTCGGCCATGGCTCAGCGCACGAAGATGTCCGCGGTCCGCTGGACCCCGCCCGCGAACCCCCAGCCGGTCCGTCCCCGCGGTGACGTGCGGACGCTGCCCGAGCTGCGGCGGATCGAGCTGCCGGGGGCCGGGCCGGAGCACATCGCGGTCGATGCGTGGGGGACGCTCTTCACGGGGTTGGCCGACGGCCGGATCGTGCGGGTCACGCCCGAGGGGGAGGTGCGGACGGTCACCAACACGGGTGGGCGGCCGCTGGGGATGGAGCTGCACGGGAACGACCGCCTGCTGGTGTGCGACGCGCTGCGCGGGCTGTTGGAGGTGCAGCTCGCGAAGGGGACGGTCGCGGTCCTCGCGGCGAAGGTCGACGACGAGCCGCTGATCTTCTGCAGCAATGTCGCGGTGGGGGCCGACGACGTCGTCTACTTCACCCAGTCCTCGCGGCGTTACAACCTCGACGAGTACCGTGGCGACCTGCTGGAGCACTCCTCGACCGGGCGCCTGCTGCGGCTGCGTGACGGAGTCGTCGAGACGGTGGCCGACGGCTTCGCCTTCGCCAACGGTCTGGTGCTGGTCGACGACGACGACGGTGCCGCGGCCATCGTGGCCGAGACCGGCGGCTACTGTCTGACCAGGGTCGCGCTGAACGGCCCCGGCGCCGGGGCCAAAACGCCCTTCGGCGCGCCGCTCGCCGGGTTCCCCGACAACCTCACCCACGACGCCCGGGGCCTGATCTGGGTGGCACTGCCGAATCCGCGTGACCCCCTGCTGGACTGGCTCCTGCCCCGGAACCCGCGCCTGCGTCACGCTGTGTGGGCCACGCCCGAGAAGCTCCAGCCCGGAGAGAAGGACCTCTCGTGGATGGTCGCCGTCGACGACAGCGGCACCGTCGTGCGTGAGCTGCGCGGCTGGGATGTCGACTACCGGATGGTGACCTGCGTCCGCCGCCGTGGCAACACGCTCTATCTGGGGAGCCTCACCGAGCGTGCCATCGCCGTGGTGGAGCTCGACACCGAGGCGTGAAGAACGTGTGATCATCCTTCCGCCTCCGCGTCGGGGAGTACGGACTGTGTCCTACCGTCTCCCCGTGGACAGTGACCAACGGCTCCACCGCATCCGCCTCTGGCTGGCCCTCTTCGTCACCGGTCTCGTCCTCAGCGGAGTCACCGCTTTCCCGCTGGAGACCGAGACCGGCTGGCTCAGCACCTGGCTGCACCACCTCCCGGCGCCCTCCGGCCTCACCGGCTGGATCGATCGCTGCCACGAGGCCCTGAAGCAGACGAACGCCGCCTACCCCTTCCTCGCCTACGGCACCGACTGGCTCGCCTTCGGCCACCTCACCATCGCCGTCGCCTTCTACGGACCGTGGCGGGACCCGGTGCGCAACAAGTGGGTGATCCAGTTCGGGATGATCGCCTGTGCCGGAGTCATCCCGCTGGCCCTCATCTGCGGCCCGATCCGCGGGATCCCGTTCTGGTGGTCGGTGGTCGACATGTCGTTCGGCGTGTTCGGCGTGCTGCCCCTGATCCCGGTGTGGCGGCACACCACCGCGCTGGAAAGAGCGCTGGAAGGAGCGCTGGAAAGAGCGCTGGAGAGATCGACTACTCCCGCCGGAGTACCCGCTGCCGCGGCACAGCCTCCGCCGGACGGATGCCCCCGGGCCGTGATCTGATCTAGCGTTCAGCCATGACCGATCAGCCGACGCCGTCCACGCGGTCCTCCCTGCCGTGGACGGCTTGGCTGTGGATGGAGCGCTCCACGGTCGCGGTGCCGCTGGCGCTGCTGCTCTTCGACGTCGCCGGGACGATCGGCGCCTACAGCGGCGGGAACTGGCACGGCGACAACAACGTCGGGATCCGGCCGCTGGACTGGTTCGCGTGGGTCCTCGTCGCCGCGGGGCCGATCGCGCTGCACCATCGGTGGCGCGCGCCGCGGACCACCCTTTTCGTGTCCCTGTCCAGCACTCTCGTCTACCTGCTCATGGGCTACGCCTACGGCCCGATCTACCTCAACGCCCTGTTCGCGGTGGTGCTCATCGGCGGCGCCGGCTACCGGCGCGAGGTGTGGACGGGCTCGGTGCTGTTCGCGATCGGGATGCTGTGGGTGCCCACGCATTCCCAGAAGGGCCAGACCCGCACCAGCGCCATCGACGTGCTGTCCACCATCGGCTGGTTGCTGGCGCTGCTGATCCTCGCCGAACTGTTCCGGGTGCTGCGTCAGCGCGCGCTGGAGTCGGCCCGGGCGCGGGAGCAGGAGGTGCGGGCCCGGGAGCAGGAGGCCCGGCGGCAGGCCAGCGAGGAGCGGCTGGAGATCGCCCGGGAGCTGCATGACGTGCTCGCGCACTCGATCTCGCTGATCGCGGTGCAGGCCAACGTGGCGCTGGAGGTCATGGACCGGCGCCCGGAGCAGGCCCGGATCGCGCTGTCGGCGATCAAGGACGCCAGCCGCTCGGCGCTGGGCGAGGTGCGCTCGGTGCTGACCGTGCTGCGCGGCGACCGGGCCGCTCCGCGCGACCCGGCACCGGACCTGGGGCGGCTGGGGCACCTGGTGGAGATGGCCGAGGCGGCCGGGCTGAGGGTGGCGCTGAGCGTCGTCGGCGACCTGGAGGCCGCGCCGCTCGCGGTCAGCCAGGCCGGGTACCGGATCGTGCAGGAGTCGCTGACCAACGTGGTCCGGCACGCCGGGGCGGCCCGGGCCTGGATCCTCGTCGAGAGCGCGGCCGGCCTGCGGCTGCGGATCACCGACGACGGCCGCGGCGCCCCGCTCGGCGTGGGCGTCGGCGCCGACGGCACCGGCCACGGCACCGGCAACGGCCTGCCCGGCATGCGGGAGCGGGCCGCGGCGCTGGGCGGCTCGCTCACCGCCCGCCCGGTGCCGGGCGCCGGGTTCCGGGTCGACGCGTTCATCCCCTATCCCGAGGAGACGTCATGATCAGGGTCCTGCTGGCCGACGACCAGGCGCTGGTGCGGGCCGGCTTCCGCGCGCTCCTGGAGGTCCAGGACGGCATCGAGGTGGCCGGCGAGGCCACCGACGGCGACCAGGCCTGCCGGCTGGCCGCCGAGCTGAAGCCGGACGTGATCCTGATGGACATCCGCATGCCCGGCACCGACGGCCTGGAGGCCACCCGCCGGATCACCGCCGACGAGCGGTTGTCCGGCGTGCGGATCCTCATCCTCACCACCTTCGAGCTCGACGAGTACGTCTTCGAGGCGATCCGGGCCGGCGCCAGCGGCTTCCTGCTGAAGGACACCGAGCCCGCGGACCTGCTGCGCGGCCTGCGCGCGGTGGCCGCCGGGGAGGCGCTGCTGGCGCCGAGCGTGACCCGCCGCCTGATCGAGGAGTTCGCGGTGCGCAGCAAGCGCACCGGCCCGAACCCGGCCGCCGAGCAGATCAAGGCCCTGACCGACCGCGAACGCGAGGTGCTGGCGCTGGTGGCGGCCGGGCTGAGCAACGAGGAGATCGCCGACCGGCTGGTGCTCAGCCCGCTCACGGCCAAGACGCACGTCAGCCGGAGCATGGTCAAGCTCGGCGTGCGGGACCGGGCGCAGCTGGTGGTGCTGGCGTACGAGTCGGGGCTGGCGCGGCCGGGATGGCTGGACTGATCACGCACCGCCCGGCCACCAGATCCGTTCGCCGAGGTCCAGAGCCAGAGCGGGCACGAGGACCGACCGGACCACGAGCGTGTCGAGCAGCACCCCGAACGCCACCGTGAAGCCGATCTCGACCAGCGCGACCAGCGGCAGCGTGGCCAGCACGGCGAACGTCGCGGCCAGCACGACGCCCGCCGACGTGATGACGCCGCCGGTGACGGTCAGGCCGCGCACCGTGCCCTCCCGGGTGCCGAGGCGTCGCGCCTCCTCCTGGATCCGCGTCACCAGGAAGATGTTGTAGTCGATGCCCAGCGCCACCAGGAACACGAACGCGAACAGCGGATAGCCGACGTCGGTCCCGCGGAACCCGAAGCCGTACCGGAACACCAGCCAGCTCGCGCCGAGGGCCGCCCCGAACGACAGGACCACCGTCGCCACCAGCAGCAGCGGCGCGAGCAGCGATCGCAGCAGCCCGACCAGGACCAGCAGCACGACGCCGAGCACCGCCGGGATGACGGCGTCGCGGTCGTGGCGCGAGGCGTCGGCGATGTCGAGGCCGACGGCGGCCAGCCCGCCGACGCGGGCACCGGCGCCGGGGACCGCGGCCAGCGCGGCGCGGAGGCGTTCGACAGCATGCTGCGAGGCCGGATCCTCCGGCGCGCCGGGGAGCGGGAGGTCGAAGCGGGCGTACCGGCCGACGATGCGAGGGGCGGCCACGCTGCCGCCGAAGTGCCCGGCGAGGACGTCCTCCATCGCGGGCGCGGCGGCGGCTTTCCCGATCACCACCGCGACGTCGCCGGGTTCGGTGGGGAAGTGCCGCGTGAGGACGTCCTGGGCGCGCAGCGAGTCCGGCTTGGCCGGGAACTGGCCGGCGGCGCTGAGCCCCGACGACCGCAGTCCCGTCAGACCCGCCGCCATCGCGACCAGCAGCAACGTCGTCGCGATCCACGTGGCGCGCGGACGCGCGGCTACGGCGCGCGCGACCGTCCCCCACAGCGACTTCCTCGCCTCCGGCTCCCCGCAGAAGTGCGGCATCTGCGGCCAGAAGATCGCGCGGGGGAGTGCCACGAGCAGCGAGGGCAGCAGCGTCACCATCGCCGCGAACGCCCCGAGCACGCCCAGCGCCGCCACCGGACCGAGCCCGCGATCCGAGTTCAGCACCGAGAGCAGCAGGCACAGCAGACTCACCGCCACGGTTCCGGCGCTGGCCACGATCGCCGGTCCGGCCTTGCCCAACGCCACGGCCATCGCGTCGTGCTTGTCGCGGAACCGGCCCAGCTCCTCGCGGTAGCGCGAGACGAGCAGCAGCGCGTAGTCCACCCCGGCCCCGACCGCCAGCACCAGCATGATGCTCTGACTCAGGCCGTTGACGGTCAGTCCGGCATGGCGTGCCAGCAGGAACGCCGCCTCCTGCGCCACCGTGAGTCCCGCGACCGCCGCCACCAGCGGCACCAGCCACAGCACCGGCGACCGGTAGGTCGCCAGCAACAACACCATCACCACGCCGAGTGCCAGCCACAGCAGCGGGCCGTCGATCGTGTCGAAGACGCTGTAGGAGTCGGCGGACCGGCCGGCCGGTCCGCCGACGTGGGCGACCAGGCCGAGATCGGTGAGATCCGCCACGTCGGCGTCCGCGCCGGCGTGGGTGCCAGTGCCGGTGCCGACACGGTCCGGAGCAGTAGCAGCAGTCGCACCAGTCGCACCGGTCGCAGCAGCCGCGGCAGCCGCGGCAGCACCCCGAGGCCCAGCCGCGACCACCGCCTCCCGCAGCCGCTTCACCCCCGCGACCAGGTGCGGATCGTTCCCGTCGAATCCCACCTCGAACCGCGCCGCCCGCCCGTCGGCCGCGAAGCGCACCGGTTCCGGCGCCTCCGCCGCGCCCAGCCGCCCGGCCCGCTCCTCCACCGCCGCCCGCTGCACCGCCGTCAGCACACCCCCGCCGACCTGCTCGAACGCCACAACTGCGGGCATCAGGTCGGCGTCGCCGTATAGTTTCGCCAGCCGGTACGCCTGCGTCGACTGCGCGTCGCGCGGCAAATAGGACAAGGTGTCGTCGTGGCGCGCCTTCGCCAGGCGCCCCGACGCCCCCGCGCACACCAGGAAGAGCACCAGCCACACGGCCAGCACCAGCCACTTCGTCCGGCGTCCGGCCGGGACGCGGGCCAGGCGCCCGCCGCGGTCCTGCGGCTCGGACGGCTCGGTCCCACGCTCTGGACGTGTTCGCGGAAGGCCGCAAAGGTTCGCGTACCCTGGCTCAATGAGCGAAGCTGTCAGGAATCCGGCCGGGACCGGATCCGTCGAGGACACGTGGTCCGCGCTCCCCGCGGGCCAGCAGCCGGAGTGGCCGGACGCCGACGCGTTGTCCGCCGTGGTCTCCGAGCTCCGCTCGTATCCTCCGCTGGTCTTCGCCGGAGAGGCGGATCTGCTCAAGGAGCGGATCGCGGCCGTGGCCCGGGGCGAGGCCTTCCTGCTCACCGGCGGCGACTGCGCCGAGACGTTCGCGGGCGTCACCGCCGACGCGATCCGCGCGAAACTCAAGACTCTGCTCCAGATGGCCGTGGTCCTCACCTACGCCGCCTCGGTGCCGGTGGTGAAGGTCGGGCGCATCGCCGGACAGTACTCGAAGCCCCGGTCCAAATCGACCGAAACGCGCGACGGGGTCACCCTTCCGGCCTACCGGGGCGATTCGGTCAACGGCTTCGACTTCACGCCCGAGGCCCGCATCCCGGACCCGCGCCGGCTGCTGCGCATGTACCAGGCCAGCGCCTCCACGCTGAACCTGGTGCGCGCGTTCACCACCGGCGGATACGCCGACATGCGCCAGGTGCACGCCTGGAACCAGGACTTCGTGGCCGGGTCGCCCTCCGGCGAGCGCTACGAGCTGCTGGCCAAGGAGATCGACCGGGCCCTGCAGTTCATGCGCGCGTGCGGCACCGACCCCGAGGAGTTCCGCACCGTCGAGTTCTACGCCGCGCACGAGGGCCTGGTCCTGCCGTACGAGTCGGCGCTGACCCGCGTGGACTCGCGCACCGGCCAGCCCTACGCCACCAGCGGCCACTACGTCTGGATCGGCGAGCGCACCCGCGACCTGGACGGCGCCCACGTCGAGTACTTCAGCAGGATCCGGAACCCGATCGGGATCAAGCTGGGCCCCTCGACCACGCCCGACGACGCCCTGGCCTACCTGGCCCGCCTCGACCCGGAGCGCGAGCCCGGCCGGCTGTCGTTCATCGTGCGGATGGGCGCCGGCATGGTCCGGGAGAAGCTGCCGGCCCTGGTGGAGAAGGTCCGCGGCGAGGGCCACGAGGTGGCGTGGATCTGCGACCCGATGCACGGCAACACCTTCGAGGCGCCGTCCGGCCACAAGACCCGCCGCTTCGACGACGTGCTCGACGAGGTCAAGGGCTTCTTCGAGGTGCACCACGGCCTCGGCTCGCACCCCGGCGGCATCCACGTCGAGCTCACCGGCGAGGACGTCACCGAGTGCGTCGGCGGCGGCGAGGAGATCGCCTTCGGCGACCTGCACGACCGGTACGAGACGCTGTGCGACCCCCGGCTGAACCGCAGCCAGTCGCTGGACCTGGCGTTCTTGGTCGCGGAGATGCTGCGTAACCGCTGACCCGCGGTTCTGTTTCCGATCCCGGCTCCGGCTCCGGCTCAGACCCCGGCTCCGACTCAGACCCCGGCTCCGACTCCGACCCCGGCGTGATGACTTCACGCCGGGGTCTCCCGTCCCAGGACCGCCGCACCTGGAGCGCTATCTTCTCCAGCATGGCGACCTACCCGGACTCCCCGATCGATCTGCGCAGCGACACCGTCACCAAGCCCTCCGCCGGAATGCGGAGGGCGATGGCGGAAGCCGAGGTCGGCGACGACCAGTACGGCGAGGACCCCACGGTCCGCCGCCTGGAGGAGACCGTCGCCGGCCTGTTCGGCTTCGAGGACGCGGTGTTCACGCCCACGGGCATCATGGCCAACCACATCGGGATCCGGATGCTGGTGGGCCCCGGCGAGGAGCTCATCTGCGACGCCGACGCGCACATCGTCGCGCACGAGAACGGCGGGCTGGCCGCGCACGCCGGCATCCAGACCCGCACCCTGCCCTCGACGCGCGGGCTGATGGACGTGGCCGAGCTCGCGGCGCTGGTACGCGTCGGCGACCGCTACACGGTTGGTACCCGCGCGCTGGAGGTCGAGAACACGCACAATCGCGGGGGCGGCGCCGTGTATCCGATCGAGGTGTTGCGGGCCATCAGGGCCCTGGCGGACGGTTTCGGCATCGGTCTGCACCTGGACGGGGCCCGCATCTGGAACGCGCACGTCGCGACCGGCGTCCCGCTCGCCGAGTACGGTGCCGTCGCGGACACCATGGCGGTGTGCATGTCCAAGGGGCTGGGTGCGCCGGCCGGCTCGCTGGTGCTGCTGCCGCCCGGGCGGGCGGAGGAGGCGCGCGGGCTGCGCCGCCGGCTCGGCGGGTCCATGCGGCAGTCCGGGATCCTCGCCGCCGGCGCGCTGTTCGGGCTCACGAACAACCTCGGCCGGCTCTCGCAGGACCATGAGAACGCGCGCCGGATCGCAACGGCGTTGAGGTCCGCCGGGGCCGCCGTCCGCGAGCCGGAGACCAACATCGTCCTCGTCGACGTGGACGACGCCCCGGCCGTGGCCGCGGCCTGTGCCGCCGAGGGCGTGAAGATCTCGCCGTTCGGGCCGAAACTGCTGCGGATCGTGACGCATCTGGACGTGTCGGCGCAGGACTGTGACACCGCCGCCGACGTGGTTTCCACCGCCTTGATGCAATCCCCTGAGAGGGACTAGGGTCAGCCCCGGCTAGGCCGGTGTCTGAACGAGCAAGGTGGGGAGAAGCCCGATGGGCTGGATGAGCAAGCTGTTCGGTTCCGACGAGGAGGAGATAGGCCCGGAGGAGAAGCACCGCCGGGCTGCCGAGGCGAAGAAGGAAGAGGAGGCGGAGCACCACCGCCCGGCGGCGAAGAAGACCGCCGCGAAGAAGACGGTGCCCTCGCAGTCCCGTGCCTCGCACTCGCACGACGACGACGAACCGAAGCGCACCAGCTCCCCGCTGCACCCCACGAAGTCGGCCGCGACCGGCAACACGCTGGCGCACGACCAGATGATGACGGTGCACATCCTCACCCACGTGCCCGAGCACGCGCCGCGGGAGGACGACCCGCACTACCACCTGTTCGAGCAGGCCAAGGCGCGCCTGAAGCGGCAGGGCATGTGGAAGTGCATCATCAACGACGACCTCTGCGAGGGCGATCCCGAACTGCACCACACGCACGTGGAGTTCTCGCAGATCAACCAGGTCGACGAGAAGAAGATCGAGCAGGCGCTCGGGCTGCACTTCGAGACCGACGAGGACTTCCAGAAGTGGGCCGAGTCGCCCGGCAACCTGGAAGTGCTGTGCGCGAACCACCACCGCGCGCACTACGGGATCCACGTCATCCCCGGCCCGCTGTGGGAGGCGCTGCGCTTCCACAAGACGGGCACCGGTCCGGCCGCCGAGTTCGTCCCGGCCGACCAGGTCGACGACGTGAAGAACGACGATGACGACGACAAGAAGCCCGCGAGCCGGGCGAAGGCGTCGAAGTAGGGTCTTCGGATCTTGATACGTGCCGCCCGGCCGCCTTTCGCGCGGCCGGGCGGCACGCCGTCGTCGGCGTGTCCTGGACCGCTGAAAACCAGTCGCTTGGGGGACGCGGGCGCTGCTATCCGTTGACGCCCATGACTACCTCTGGTGCACCCCCGAAGCTCGGTACCGGCTCCACGCTCGACTTCCACGGCCCGATGTCGCCTGCCCGCGCCTCCCGCCTGGTCGCCGGTCTCGCGGCCCGCGAACCCGCGACCGTCGTGGACTACGGCTGCGGCTGGGGCGAACTCCTGCTCCGCCTCCTGGCGGCCGTTCCCGAGGCTCACGGCACCGGCATCGACATCCACGGCCCCGACATCGCCCGTGCCCGGGCCGCCGCGGCCGACCGCGGCCTGACCGGCCGCGCCACCTTCATCGAGGGCCCGGCCAGGGATCACGCCCGACCCGCGGACGTGGTCCTGAGCCTCGGCGCGTACCACGCCTTCGGCACCATCCCCGAAGCCCTGGCCGAGCTGCGCACGCTCGTGAACCCCGGCGGCCGCCTGCTTTTCGGTGCCGAGATCTGGGACCGCACCCCCACGGAGGCCGAACTGGCCGCGATGTGGCCGGGCACGACGGCCGACGAGTGCTTGTACCTGCCCGACCTGGTCGAAGTCGCCACCGCCGCCGGCCTGCGCCCGCTGCGGATCGAGACCTCCACCCGCGCCGAATGGGAGGAATTCGAGTCGGGTTACGCGGCCGACACCGAGGAGTGGCTGCTCGCCAACCCCGGCCACCCCGACGCCCCCGAGACCCGGGAGAAGCTGGACGCGCACCTGGGGATCTGGCTGCGGGGACTGCACCAGGTGTTCTCGTACGCGTTCCTGACGCTCGGGGTGCCGGGGTAGTTCAGGAGTCCTGCGGGCGACGCGCGTACGCGGTGAACATGGCCCCGAAGAACCTGACGCTGGAGTCGACCCGCTGGAACGCCTCGTCCCAGCGGGCGATGTCCTCGGGAGTGGCCAGCCCCTCGGCGACCAGGGCGTCGCGGGCGGCCCAGGCGGGGCCGCGCATGCCGGGCGGCGGGGTGACGACGTCGACGCGGCCCTGGAAGTGGACGAGCTCGAGCCCGGCCGCGATGAGCAGCTCGTCCAGGCGGGTGCCGACCCGGAGATCGTTGCCCCGGCGGCGGTGCATCTCCTCGTAGCGCTCCGTCATCCCGGTCAGCACCGGGTCGAGGCCGCGGAAGCGGGTCATGGCGATGTCGACGTCGGCGAGGAAGACCGAGCCGCCGGGCCGGGCGAGGGAGCCGAGATGATCGACGATCGCCTGCTCGGAGCCGCCGTTGTGAGCCAGGACGTGCCGGAGCATCACGAGGTCGAACGTCCCGGCGGGCAGCCCGGTGGCGTCGGCGTCGCCGAGGCCGGCCGTCACGGCGGCGCCCGCCCGATCGGCGAGCGCCCGAGCCACGGCCAGCGCCTCGGGGTCGCGGTCGACGGCCCAGACCCCGCCGCCGGGCGCGGCCAGAGCCGCGAGCCGCACCGAGACCGCGCCCGGACCGCACCCGACGTCGGCGATCCGGGCCCCGGGTACGGCGCCGGCGGCGATCCACAGGTCGCGTTCGGCCCTCTCGGCGGCCTCGGCCATGTGCAGGTAGCGCGCGACCTCGGCGTCGCTGATCCGCAGGGCGTAGTCGGCCATCAGGTGCGTCCTCGGTTCGAGCGTGTCCCGGCTGCTACTGCTACTGCTCGCTACTGCTACGACTCCGGCTGCTCCACCAGCTGCGCGATGTACAGCGGCTCGCCCAGCTGGCCGATCAGGTCCAGCTGCGTCTCCAGGTAGTCGATGTGGTGTTCCTCGTCGGCGAGGATCTCCTCGAAGAGGTTCGCGGAGGTGATGTCGCTGCGCTCGCGCATGAGGACGATGCCGCGGCGGAGACGGTCGACGGCGGCGAGTTCGACCTTCATGTCGGCCTGGAACATCTCGGTCACGGTCTGGCCGATCTCCAGGGGGAGGAGCTTCTGGAAGTTCGGCAGGGCCTCAAGGAAGATGATGCGCTCGGCCAGCTTGTCGGCGTGCTTCATCTCGTCCATGGACTCGTGGCGGGTGTACTCCGCGAGTTTCTTCCAGCCGCGGTTCTCCTGCAGCTTGTAGTGCAGCCAGTACTGGTTGACGGCCGTCAGTTCGGCGGTGAGCTGCTCGTTCAGGAACGCGATGATGTCCTTGTCACCCTGCATGCCGCCAGATCCTGCCAGAGTGGCGGTCGCGGACGGTAACGACGTCGTGGCGGATTGCGCCGAACGGGGGCCGGCGGGGCGTGCCGGATCAGCCCAGGGCGGGGAGCGCGGCCGGGCAGTCCGGAGCGTGCACGGTGACCTGGGACGGGAGCACGTCCCCCGCGGGGACCGCCGGCAGCCGCTCCGCCTCGGGTACGGCCTCCGCCGGCGCCGAGTCCGCGACCCGGGCGGCGGCCAGCAGGCAGCTCAGCCGCTTCACGCAGGTCCCGCACGACGCGCCCGCCCCGGTGGCCTGGCGGACCTGCTTGACGGTCTGGGCGCCCAGCGCGACCGCGGCGTCGACCTCGGCGGTGGTCACCGCGTGGCATATGCAGGCGTACAAAGCGTGGCTCCGGGGGCTCGTCGATCGGCGCGTCCGGCCTGATCACTGGGGACTTAGGCGAGCCTAAGCTACTTATCCGGCACTGCCAAGTCCCCGGCGCACGTGCCGTGCACCACATCTGGAAACATGGACCGCATGGGGCAGCCGGGATCAGGGGTGGACATCGAAGCCGAGGAGCAGACGGCGGGCCGGCTTCCACCCGGTCAGCGCATGCAGCGCGGCGAGTGGCCGGTGCTGCACTACGGCCCCGTGCCCCGCTTCAAGCCGGACAGCTGGGACTTCCGGGTGACCGGCGCCACCGCCGACGGCGAGGAGGCGGTCTGGTTCCACGACGAGTTCTCGGCGCTGCCGGCGATCGACGTCGTGGCCGACTTCCACTGCGTCACCAAGTTCACGATGCTGGACGCCGCCTGGCGCGGCGTCGCCGCCCGCACCGTCCTCGACCTGGCCCCGCCGGCCCCGGACGTGGCCCACGTGACCGTCTGGGCCGAGTACGGCTACAGCACCAACCTCCGCCTGGAGGACCTGCTCCACGAGAACGTGGTGTTCGCCACCCACCACAACGGTGAGCCGCTCACCCCCGATCACGGCTTCCCGCTCCGCCTGATCGTGCCGCACCTGTACGCCTGGAAGGGCCCGAAGTGGGTGCGCGGCATCGAGTACCTCACCGAGGACCGCCGCGGCTTCTGGGAGGAGCGCGGCTACCACAACATCGGCGACCCGTGGCGGGAACAGCGGTACTCCTACCAAGAAGACCCGGGCGACGGGCCGCCGCTGTAGGTCGGAGACCGTAGGGCCCGGATCATCACCGCATGTGGATCCGGCGCAATACGGCCTGCCACAGCGTTCCGGAGCGGCTCAGCGCGCGGCGGCGGCGTTCGGATCCCGCAGAGGCGTGCGACCCCGACGATCCGGGCGACCCCGCCGATCCGGGCGACCCGTGTGATCCCGCCGGCTGTCCCTTCCCGCCCTTCCCGCCCGCTGCGCGCGTGTCGCGTTGCTCACCCCGCCCCGCACCCGCCGCCGGTCCGAAGGCACCGCCCTCCAACTCGTATTCGCCCAGGACGCGCGGTCCGCGCTTTCGCTCGATCACCTTCCCATTGACAGACACATCCGGACATCCCGCCACCGGGCGCCGGACGAGCGCGCCCAGGCGCCCCGGCGCGCCCGGCCGGTCGCGGTTTGACGCCCGATGATCGCTGCGGGATGCTGCAACGCAGGATGGTCGGCAGGAATCCCGGTGTGAATCCGGAACGGTCCCGCCACTGTGATCAGGGAGCACCTCTTCGTGGGATGCCACTGGAACGTCAACGTTCTGGGAAGGCGGGAGAGGCGCTGCGATCTGAGAGTCAGGAGACTCCGACCGTCCCCGGCACGCCGCCCCCGCGGCGTGCTTGTGCTACCTGACCTGTCGGGCGTGGACACCCGTGAGGAGCTGATTCGGCGTGCCGCCGTACCCCTTCGCCGCAGTGGTCGGACTCGACGATCTGCGGCTGGCCCTGTTGCTCAACGCCGTCTCCCCGGCCGTCGGCGGGGTGCTGGTCCGCGGTGAGAAAGGCACCGCCAAATCCACGATCGTGCGCGCCCTGTCCGCGGTGCTGCCGGAGATCGACGTCGTCCGGGGCTGCCGCTTCTCCTGCGACCCCGAGGTCCCCGACGTCGGCTGTCCGGACGGCCCGCACTTCGGCGCCGTGGTGGTCGACTCCCGCCCGGCCCGCCTGGTGGAGCTCCCGGTCGGCGCCACCGAGGACCGCCTCGTCGGATCGCTGGACCTGGAGAAGGTGCTCGCCTCCGGCATAGCGGCCTACGAACCCGGACTGCTGGCGGCGGCCCACCGCGGCCTCCTCTACGTGGACGAGGTCAACCTCCTCCACGACCACCTCGTCGACCTCCTGCTGGACGCCGCCGCGATGGGCGTCGCCCACGTCGAACGCGAAGGCGTCTCCGTCCGGCACTCCGCCCGCTTCCTCCTCGTCGGCACCATGAACCCGGAGGAGGGCGAACTCCGCCCGCAGCTGCTCGACCGCTTCGGCCTGACCGTCGAGGTCCGCGCCAGCCGCGACCCGGCCGAACGCGCCGAGGTGGTGCGCCGCCGCCTCGCCTACGAAGCCGACCCCGAGGCGTTCGCCACCGCCTGGGAGGCCGCCGACAAGGAGACCGCCGCGCGCATCGCCGCCGCCCGCGAACTGCTCCCTTCCGTGGTGCTCCCGGACGGGGAACTGCTGCGGATCACCCGGATCTGCGCCGCCTTCGAAGTCGACGGCATGCGCGCGGACCTGGTGACGGCGCGCGCCGCCACGGCGCTGGCGGCCTGGGCCGGCCGGACCGTGGTGATCGCCGAGGACGTGCGGCGGGCGGCGACGCTCGCGCTGCCGCACCGGCGGCGCCGGCACCCGTTCGACGCGCCGGGGCTGGACGAGGAGCGACTGGACGAGGCGATGCGGGACGGGGACGAGGATCCTGATCCCGGTCCTGACGGGCCCGGTGGCGGCGGCCCGCTCGACGATCAGCCCGGCGGCGGTGCTCCGGATGCGCGGAACACCGAGCCGGAGCGGCCGGAGAAATCTGATCAGCGGTCGCACGACGAGGCGGAGAAGGAGCCGGTCGGCCAGGCGGTGGCCGATTCCGGCTCCTCGGCGGGCGGGCAGGAGCCGTCCGGCGCGGCGCGGGAGCAGAGCCCTGCGATGCCGGGCGAGCCGTTCAAGGCGCGCCTGCTGAAGGTGGAGGGCGTGGGCGGCGGTGCCGAAGGCCGCCGCTCCAAGGCGCGGACCAGCTCGGGCCGGGCGATCGGCGCGCGCCCCGGGACACGCGGGCTGCACCTCGTGGCGACGGTTCGAGCGGCCGCACCTGAGCAGGTGTCCCGAGGCCGCGACGAAGGCGCCCTGATCCTCCGGCCCGCGGACCTCCGCGAGCCGATCCGCGAGGGCCGCGAGGGCAACCTCGTCCTCTTCGTCGTCGACGCCTCCGGCTCCATGGCCGCGCGCCAGCGCATGTCCGCGGTCAAGGGCGCGATCCTGTCGCTGCTCATGGACGCGTACCAGCGCCGCGACAAGGTCGGCCTGGTCACCTTCCGCGGGCGTGAGGCCGACGTCGTCCTCCCGCCCACCTGGTCCGTCGACGCCGGCGCCGCGCGCCTGACCACCCTGCCCACCGGAGGCCGCACTCCGCTCGCGGCCGGGCTCCTCCAGGCCGCCGGCGTCCTGCGCGTCGAGCGGATGCGCGATCCGCAGCGCCGCCCGCTCGTGGTCGTCGTCACCGACGGCCGCGCGACCCAGGCCTCGCGCGCGAAGGACCCGCTGGCCGACGCCCGCCGTGCCGCCGGTCACCTCGCGACCACCGTCGCGTCCGTCGGCGGCACCGCGGTCGTCGTGGACTGCGAAGCCGGCCCGGTCCGCCTGGGCCTGGCCGCCCGGCTGGCCGGCGACCTCGGGGGCGAGTGCCTCCGGCTCGCCGATCTGGCCGCGGACACGCTGACCGCGGCGGTGCAGAGCAACCGCCCCCACTCCGACCGGAGGGCCGCCTGATGCCCCAGGGCCAACCCGCATACGTGCCCGACGACGGCTTGACCACCCGGCAGCGGCGCAACCGGCCGCTGACGATCGTCCACACCGGTCCCGGCAAGGGGAAGTCCACAGCCGCCTTCGGGCTGGCGCTGCGTGGGTGGAACCAGGGCTGGCCGATCGGGGTGTTCCAGTTCGTGAAGTCGGCGAAGTGGCGCATCGGCGAGGAGAACGCCCTCAAGGCGCTCGGCGAGCTGCACGAGTCCACCGGCCGGGGCGGTCCGGTGGATTGGCACAAGATGGGCGAGGGCTGGTCCTGGATCCAGCGCGATCTGCACAGCGACCCGGAGCTGCAGGCCGAGAACGCCCGCGCCGGCTGGGAGCGGATCAAGCATGACTTCGCCGCCGAGACCTATCGGCTCTACGTCCTCGACGAGTTCACCTATCCGATGAAGTGGGGCTGGGTCGACGTCGACGAGGTGGTCGAGACCCTGGCCGAGCGGCCCGGGACGCAGCACGTCGTCATCACCGGACGCGACGCGGCGCCGGCTCTGCTCGCCGCCGCCGACCTGGTCACCGAGATGACCAAGGTGAAGCACCCGATGGACGCCGGGCAGAAGGGCCAGAAGGGCATCGAGTGGTGAGCCCGGTTCCGGGGACTGCGCCGACCGGACCGGGCGGGGCACCGACCGGCTCGATCAGCCCGGCCGCTCCCGCCAGCCTGACCATCCCCCGCCTCGTCGTCGCGGCCCCGGCCTCCGGCCACGGCAAGACCACCGTGGCCACCGGCATCATCAAAGCCCTGACCGAGCGCGGTTTCACCGTCGCCCCGTTCAAGGTCGGCCCGGACTACATCGACCCCGGCTACCACGCCCTGGCCGCTGGCCGCCCGGGCCGCAACCTCGACCCCTACATGGTCGGCACCGACCGCGTCGCGCCGCTGTTCGCGCACGGCGCCGAGGGTGCCGACCTGGCCGTCGTCGAGGGTGTCATGGGCCTCTACGACGGCGCCACCGGCGAGGGCGAGCTCGCCTCCACCGCGCAGGTCGCCAAGCTGCTCGACGCGCCGGTGCTGTTCGTCGTCGACGCCGCCGCGCAGGGCCGCTCCATCGCCGCCCTGGTGCACGGGTTCCGCTCCTACGATCCCGAGGTGCGGCTGGCCGGGGTCGTCCTGAACCGGGTCGGCTCCGAGACGCACCACCGGATCCTGAGCGAGGCGCTCGACGAGATCGGCGTGCCGGTTCTGGGCGCGCTGCGGCGCGACGCCGAGGTCTCGGCTCCCTCGCGCCACCTCGGCCTGGTCCCGGTCGCCGAACGCCGCACCGAGGCGCTGGACGCCGTCGCCGCCCTCGGCGCCCTCGTCGACACGAGCATCCGCCTCGACGAGGTCTACGGCCTCGCCCGCACCGCGCCGCCGCTGCGGGCCGCACCCTGGGACCCGGCCGTCGAGGTCGGGCCCCGGCGCGGCGCCAAGGCCCGGATCGCGATCGCGTCGGGGCCCGCGTTCACCTTCTCCTACGCCGAGAACGCCGAACTGCTCACCGCCGCCGGCGCCGAGCTGTGCCCGTTCGACCCGCTGCGCGACGAGGCGTTGCCGGCCGGCGTCGGCGGCGTCGTGATCGGCGGCGGCTTCCCGGAGGTCCACGCCCCCGAACTGGCCGCGAACGAGGCGCTGCGCGAGGCGATGTTCCGCTTCGCGCGCTACGGCGGCGCCGTCGCCGCCGAGTGCGCCGGACTGCTCTATCTCGGCAAGAGCCTCGACGGGCTGCCGATGTGCGGGATCGTGGACGCGGAGGCCGTGATGACCGACCGGCTCACGCTCGGCTACCGGCATGCGGTCGCCGCCTCCGAGTCCGTGCTCGCCGCGGCCGGCACCCGTGTGTCGGGGCACGAGTTCCACCGCACGGCGGTCAGCCCCTCGGCCGGTTCGCCCCCGGCCTGGCACTGGCGCCGCGACGGCGGACCGGTCACCGAGGGCTTCGCCGGGGCCCGGATCCACGCCTCCTACCTGCACCTGCACTGGGCCGGGACGCCGTCGATCGCCCGGCGGCTGGTCGAGAGCTGCGGGGTGCGGCCATGAGGCTGCTCACGGGCGTCGGCGTCGGGCCGGGCGATCCGGACCTGGTGACGGTCAAGGCCGTGCGTGTGCTGCGCGAGGCGGACGTCGTGTTCGTGCCCGTCCTCGCCGACGGTCCCGAAGGACCGGGACGTGCCGAGGCCACCGTGCGCGCGCACGTCGACGGCGCCACGGTCCGCGCTGTGCCCTTCGCGCTCTCGGACCGAGGAGGGCGCACCGCGCAGCGGCTCAACGCCTGGGATGAGGCCGCCCGCGAGGTCGTCGCGGCGTTCGAGGACGGCGCCGAGCGCATCGCCTTCGCCACCATCGGCGATCCGAACATCTACTCGACGTTCAGCTACCTGGCGCAGACGGTGCGAACCCTGATGCCTTCGGCGGACGTGGAGACGGTCCCCGGCATCACCGCGATGCAGGACCTCGCCTCCCGATCCGGAACCGTGCTGGCCGAGGGCCGCGAGGTGCTGGCGCTGTTCCCGATGACCGCCGGCCTCGAAGCCTACGAACAGGCTCTGGCGTCGTTCGACACGGTCGTCGCCTACAAGGGCGGCCGGTTCCTGCCCGAGATGCTCGCGGCCGTCGCCGAGGCCGACCGCACCGGGCAGACCGTCTTCGGCGCCGCCCTCGGCCTGCCGGAGGAAGTCGTCGGCCCGGTCGCGGAGCTGGCCCCCGAAACGGTCGCCGGCGCGCCGTATCTGTCCACTGTCATCACCACCGCGCGGCGACGCGAACGAGGGGGAGCGCTGTGACCGCGAAAGTGACCTTCATCGGAGCCGGACCGGGGGCCGCCGACCTGATCACCCTGCGCGGCGCGAAGGCGATCGCCGAGGCGGACGTGGTGATCTGGGCCTCCAGCCTGGTGCAGGAAGAGGTGCTGGAACACGCCCGGCCGGACGCCGAGATCGTGGACTCCGCGGCGCTGCCGATGGAAGGCGCCGTCGCCGTCTACGAGCGGGCCGCCGCCGAGGGCCTGCGCGTGGCCCGCGTCCACTCCGGCGACCCGTCGCTGTGGGGTGCGGTCCAGGAACAGCTCGACCGCTGCCGCGATCTGGGTCTCGCCACCGAGATCGTCCCCGGCGTCTCGGCCTTCTCGGCCGTGGCCGCCATCGCCCAGCGCGAGCTGACGATCCCCGAGGTCGCCCAGTCGGTGATCCTCACGCGGCTCGGCGGCGGCAAGACGCCGATGCCCGAGAAGGAGTCCATCCGCGAGTTCGCCCGCCACGGCACCACCATGGCGGTGTTCCTGTCCGCCGCCCGCTCCGGCCAGCTCGCCGCCGAGCTCCTCGAAGGCGGCTACGCTCCCGACACGCCGGTCATCGTCGCCTACCGCGCGACGTGGGAGGACGAAGAGCTCGCGTACTGCACCATCGCAGACCTCGAAGAGACCGTGAAGTCCCGCAAGCTCTGGAAGCACACGCTCTTCCTCGTCGGACCGGCGCTCGGTTCCCACGGCACCCGCTCGCACCTCTACCACCCCGGCCACTTCCACGGTTTCCGGCGCGCGGACAAGGCGGCCCGCAGAGCGTTGCTGGAAAGCGTCGCAGATGTCTGATCCAGACGTCCCCGACCTCCGGGAGCCCGATCTCCCGCGCACCATGAAGGTCAGGCAGAAGGCGCTGCGCCCCGGGTGGACGACGGGGGCCTGCGCGGCCGCCGCCGCGAAGGCCGCCACCGTCGCGCTCGTCACCGGCGAACCGCAGACGTGGACCGAGATCGCGCTGCCCTCGGGGCGCCGCGTCACGTTCGCCACCGCGCGCTGTGAACTGCCCCGGCCCGGCCGGGCGGAGGCGGTCGTGGTCAAGGACGCCGGCGACGACCCCGACGTCACCCACGGCGCGCACCTCACCGCCACCGTGTCCTGGCTGCCCGCCGGGAGCGGGCTGCACCTCGACGGCGGGGTCGGCGTCGGCGTCGTCACGAAGCCGGGCCTGGGCCTGGAGGTCGGCGGCCCGGCGATCAACCCCGTGCCGCGCGGCATGATCGAGGACTCCGTCGCCGAGGCGCTCGCCTCCGCGCCGGAGTCTGCGCGCGGGCGCGGGCTGAGCGTGGTCATCTCCGTGCCCGAAGGCGAGGTGATGGCGCGCAAGACGACCAACGCCCGGCTGGGCATCCTCGGCGGGATCTCGATCCTCGGGACCACGGGCATCGTCCGGCCGTTCTCCACCGCCGCGTGGCGGGCCAGCGTCGAGCAGGCGGTGTCGGTGCTCGCCGCGCAGGCCGCGGAGACGTCGCAGGACCCGGTCCTCGTCCTGTGCACCGGCGGGCGCACCGAGAAGGGCGCGATGGCGCTGTTCCCGGAGCTGCCCGAGGTCAGCTTCGTCGAGGTCGGCGACTTCACCGGCGCGGCGATCCGCCGCTGCGTCGAGCACGGTGTGCGGCGCGTGGTCTTCGTCGGCATGGCCGGGAAGCTGACCAAACTCGGCGCGGGCGTCCTGATGACCCACTACACGCGGTCGAAGGTGGACTGTTCGCTGCTCGGCGACATCACCTCGGCCGTCGGCGGCTCCGCCGCCCTGGCCGCCGAGGTCGCCGTCGCCAACACCGCCCGTCACGGATACGAGCTCTGGGACGCGGCCGGACTGCTCGGCGTGGCCGGCGGCGAACTGTGCCGCCGGGTCGCCGCCGTCCTGGAACGCTTCGCCGCCGACGAGTGCGGCGGCGCGATCCGCGCCGAGGTCGTCATGGTCGACTTCAGCGGCCGCGAAGTGGTGGCCCGCTCGTGATCACCGTGATCGGCTTCGACGGCACCCCGCTGTCCGAAGGCGCCCGCGCCGCGGTCGACGCCGCCGAACTCGTCGTCGGCACCGCACGCATCCTGGACGAGGTGGGCGTGCCGCCGACGGCGAAGAGGCACCATCTCGTGCGCCTGGACGAGATGCTCGACGAGATCGCGCCGTACGACCGGGTGTGCGTCCTGGCCAGCGGCGACCCCGGCTTCTTCGGGATCGTCAGGACCCTGCGCGAGCGCGGGCTCGACCTCACCGTGCTGCCGGCCGCCTCGTCCGTGGCCGCCGCCTTCGCCGCGATCGGCATGTCCTGGGACGACGCGGTGGTGGTCAGCGCGCACGGCCGGGACCTGCGCCCGGTCGCCAACGTCTGCCGCGCGTTCCCGAAGGTGGCGGTGCTGACCGGCCCGGGCGCCGGGGCGCGGGAGCTCGGGACCGCCCTGCCGGACCGGACGTTCGTCGTCGCCCAGCGACTCGGGCACGCCGATCAGCGGGTGGAGATCCTCAGCTCGCACGCCGCCGCGCACGCGGAGTTCGAAGACCCGCACGTTCTGCTGTGCCTGGACGAGTCGCGGCTGACGTCCGAGCGCGGCTGGCTGGCCGGCTTCCAGGGCGTCCCCGGCGCGTGGGCGCTGGGGGAGTCGGCGTTCGCCCACCGCGACTCGATGATCACCAAGTCCGAGGTCCGCGCGCTGGCCCTGGCCAAGCTCGGCCCGCGCCCCGGCCGCCTGGTCTGGGACATCGGCGCCGGTTCGGGCTCCGTGGGCGTCGAGTGCGCCCGCTTCGGCGCCGCCGTCGTCGCCGTCGACCACGACGCCGCGTCCGGCGACCGGATCCGGGCCAACGCCGCCGCACACGCCGTGGCTGTGGAAGTCGTCGTCGCGGACGCCCCGAGCGCCCTGGACAGCCTTCCGCAGCCGGACGCCGTGTTCGTCGGCGGAGGCGGCGCCGAAGTGATCGCCGCGTGCGCCGACACCCCGGCCGAGACGGTGGTCGTGGCCCTGGCCGCCATCGAGCGCGTCCCGGAGACGATCAGTGTTCTGACGAAGGCCGGCCGCACCGTGGACGGCGTGCTGCTCCAGTCCTCCCGCCTGTCCGCCCTGCCCGGCGACACCCACCGCTTCGCCGCCGCCAATCCCGTGTTCCTGCTATGGGGAGAACGACGTTGAACCAGAAGCTGATCGGCGTGGTCGCCGCCACCGCCGCCGGCCGCCGCGCGGCGCGGACGCTGGCCGCCGCCTGGCCGGACGAGGTGCGGCAGTACGGCGGCGCGGGAGAGCTCCGGACGGCGTTCGAGGACTGCGACGCCGTGGTCGCCTTCCTGGCGGTGGGCGCCGCCGTGCGATCGCTGGCGCCGTCGCTCGGCCGCAAGAGCACTGATGCGGCGGTGGTCTGCGTCGACGAGGCGCTGCGTCACGCGGTCGCGGTCCTGGGCGGCCACCATGGCGCCAACGAACTGGCCGAGCGCGTGTCGGCCGTGCTGGGCTGCACGCCGGTGATCACGACGGCGTCGGACGCCGCGGGCGCCCAAGCGCTCGACGGTTACGGAGCGGATCTGGGCTTCCGAGTCGAGAACCCGGAGCTGCTCGCCCCAGTCGGGGTGAAACTGCTCTCCGGCGCACCGGTCGGCGTGGTCGGCGCCGAGGACTGGCCCCTGCCCGCTCTCGACATCCGCGAAGGCGAGACCGAAGCGCTCATCTCGATCAGCGACGCGACGGAAGCCGAAGGTCTCGTCTACCGGCCGCCGTCCCTGGTCGTGGGAGTGGGCGCCGCGCGCGGTGTGACGGCCGAAGAAGTCCTGGACGCGGTCGACCGTGCGCTCGCCGCCGGCGGACTCTCCGCAGCATCGGTGGCCCGCCTGGCATCGGTCGAGGCCAAGGCCGGGGAAGCCGGGATCCTGGAAGCCGCTCGGCGCCGTGACTGGCCCGTGGTCTTCCACCCCGCCCCCGAACTCGCCGCCGTCGACGTCCCGAATCCGAGCTCTGTCGTGCTCGCCGAAGTCGGTACGCCCTCGGTCTCCGAGGCCGCCGCCCGCTACGACGGCCCGAACCGCCCGCTCGCCGAACTGATCGTGCCCAAGACCAAGAGCGTGCCGGACACCGGGCGGGCCGCCATGGCCACGGCAGCCGTCGCCCGGCTCGCTGTCCGCGGTCGCCTCGCCCTCATCGGCCTCGGCCCGGGCGCGCGCGATCTGGTCTCCCCCCGCGCGGTGGCCGAGTTGCGCCGCGCTTCCGTCGTCATCGGCCTCGACCAGTACCTCGACCAGATCCGCGACCTCCTGCGCCCCGGCGCCGAAGTCCGCGCGACCGGCCTGGGCAGCGAGGAGGAGCGGGCCAAGGACGCGGTCGAGACCGCGCGGTCCGGCCGAGCCGTCGCCCTCGTCGGATCGGGCGACGCCGGGGTCTACGCCATGGCCAGTCCCGCCCTCGACCTGTTCGCCGACCTCGACGACGTCGACGTGGTCGGCGTCCCCGGCATCACCGCCTCGCTCGCCGCCTCGAACATCCTCGGCGCCCCGCTGGGCCACGACCACGCCGTGATCTCCCTGTCCGACCTGCACACGCCGTGGCCCGCGATCGTGCGCCGCGTCACCGCCGCCGCCGAGGGCGACTTCGTCACCGTCTTCTACAACCCGCGCAGCCGGGGCCGGGACTGGCAGCTCGGCCACGCCCTCGACATCTTCCGGCGGCACCGTCCGCCGAACACGCCGATCGGCTGCGTCCGCGACGCCTCGCGGCCCGGTGAACGCGCGTGGATCAGCACCCTGAGCGAATTCGACCCGGCAGACGTCGACATGTACACGGTGGTCCTCGTCGGCAGCTCCCACACCCGCGTCGCCGCCGGCCGCATGGTCACGCCGCGCGGCTACACCTGGAGCGAGACCTCATGAGCATCCTGATCGCCGAGGTGGGGGCCTGCCAGGGCTGTGGCGCGTGCCTGCTCACGTGTCCCGAACACGCCATCCGCCCCGACGGCGGCACCCTGCTGGTCCGTCCCGACCGGTGCACCGGCTGCGGCGAGTGTGTCGAGGTGTGCCCGGTCGACGCCATCACGCTCGTGGAGACAGCCTCATGACCGCCCGCAGCGTCCACCCCATCGAGGCCGAGTCCTACCGGATCCTGCGCTCACAACTGGACACCTCCGGCCTGCCTCCGTACACGAGGGCTGTCACCGAGCGCGTCATCCACGCCAGTGCCGACTTCGACTACGCGTCCGACCTCGTCACCGACGAAGCCGCGTTGCGGCAGGCCGCCGCGGCGCTGGCGGCCGGTGCTCCGATCGTGGCCGACGTCGAGATGGTCGCCGCCGGGATCACCCGCCGCGACACGCTGTGCGCGATCAAGGACCCGGCCGCGCCGCGGCTGGCGGCCGACCTCGGCATCACCCGCTCGGCCGCCGCCCTCCGGCTCGCCGCCGAGCGGGCCGGACCGGGGGCCGTCTACGTCGTCGGCTGCGCGCCGACCGCGCTGTTCGAGCTGATCGCGATCGCCGCCGAAGCCCGCCCGGCGCTGGTCGTCGGCCTGCCGGTGGGGTTCGTCGGCGCGGCGGAGTCGAAGGCGGCGCTGCGCGAGTCCGGCCTGCCGGCCGTGTCGAACGTCTCCGGCAAGGGCGGCTCGGCCGTCGCCGCCGCCGCGCTCAACGCCCTGATCTACGAAGACCTGGTGAAAGAAGGCAACCCGCGATGACCGCCCTGCTGATCGTCGGCCACGGCACCCGCGACCCCGAGGGCGCGGCCGACTTCCGGGCCTTCGTGGAACGCGTGGCCCGCCGCGCCGTCGGCGCCCCGACGGGTGCCGCGACTCCGCTGCGGGCCTCGGCCGAGGCGGTAGACGGCGGCTTCATCGAGCTGTCCGCCCCGCCGGTCGGCGAAGCCGTGACCCGCCTGGTCGCCGCCGGGCACCGCCGCTTGGCGGCCGTGCCCCTGGTCCTGGTCGCGGCCGGCCACGCCAAGGGTGACATCCCCGGTTCCCTCAACCGGGAGCGGCTCCGCCACCCCGGACTGTCCTTCGCCTACGGACGTCCGCTCGGCGTGCATCCGACGATCCTGACGCTGCTGGAAGCCCGCCTCGACGCCGTGCTGCCGCGCGAGGAGCGCGCCGACGCCGCCGTGCTCCTCGTCGGCCGCGGCTCCACCGATCCCGACGCCAACGCCGAGGTCTACCGGGCCGCCCGGCTGCTGTGGGAGGGACGGGGCATCGGGATGGTCGAGACGGCCTTCGTCTCGCTCGCGCGTCCTTCGGTCGCCGAGGGACTGGAGCGCTGCCGCCGGCTCGGTGCGAAGCGCATCGTGGTGCTGCCCTACTTCCTGTTCCGGGGCGTGTTGCCGGACCGGATCGTGGAGCAGGCGGCGGGCTACGCCGTCGCGCCGGTCATCGGGGACTGCGACGAGCTCGCGGACCTGGTTCTGGAGCGCTACGCGGAGGCGGTCGCCGGGGACATCCGCATGAACTGCGACACCTGCGTCTACCGCATCACCATGCCGGGTTTCGAAGACAAGGTGGGAGCGATGCAGGCGCCGCACCACCACCCCGACGAGGACGGCCACCACCACTCCCACTCCCATGGGTGAGCGCACGGCTCCCGGCCTCCGGCATCACGGCGACGCCGAGCTCCGCGACGCCGCCGTGCCGGTCCGCCACGACTTCGCGGTCAACGTCCGCCTCTCCGAACCGCCGCGCTGGCTCCGTGACCGGCTGGCCGCGGGCCTCGACACTTTGGCGGCGTACCCGGACGCCCGCGCCGCGACCGGGACGATCGCGGCGCGCCATGGCCGCACGGTCGACGAGGTGCTGCTCACCTCGGGCGCCGCGGAGGCCTTCGTCCTGCTGGCCAGGGTTCTGCGACCCCGCCGCGCGGTCGTCGTGCACCCGCAGTTCACCGAGCCCGAGGCGGCGCTGCTGGCCGCCGGACACCGTGTCGATCGGCACGTGCTCGCGGGCGGCTTCACCCTCGACCCGGAAGCCGTTCCCGCCGACGCCGACCTCGTCATGCTCGGGAACCCGACCAACCCGACCTCCGTCCTGCATCCGGCCGAGACCGTCACCCGGCTGCTCCGGCCCGGCCGGACGGTGGTCGTCGACGAGGCGTTCATGGACGCCGTCCCCGGCGAGCCGGAGACGCTGGCCGGACACCCGGACGTCGTCGTCATCAGGAGCCTGACCAAGACCTGGGGGCTGGCCGGACTCCGCGTCGGCTACGTCCTGGGCCCGGCCGCGATCATCAGGGCTCTGCACGAGGCGCAGCCGCTCTGGTCCGTCTCGTCGCTCGGCCTCATCGCCGCGCGGGCCACCTGCGAACCGGACGCCGTCGCCGAGGCCGAGACCCTCGCCAAGCAGGCCGACCAGGATCGCGACCACCTCCTGGCGCGCCTGGCCGAACTGCCGGACGTCACGGTCCCGGCCGTCTCGCGCGCCCCGTTCGTGCTCGTCCACACGCCCCGGGCCGCGGCCCTGCGCGACCGGCTCCGCGCCGAGGGCGTCGCGCTCCGGCGCGGGGACACCTTCCCGGGCCTCGGCCCCGACTGGCTCCGCATCGCGGTGCGTGACCGCGCCGCCACCGACACGCTGATCGACCTCTGGAAGCGCCAGACCGCGACGCGGCGGTAATGCCCGGGATAGGGTCGAGCCCATGAGCAGCTACCTCGATGCGGCCGACGCGGCCGTGGAGCACGCGCTCGCGCTGGGGGCCCGCTACGCCGACGCCCGCGTCATGCACCGCCGCACCGAGTCCATGTCCGCCCGCAACGGTGCCGTGGAGGCGCTGGACCAGGGCGAGACGGTCGGGGTGGGCGTACGGGCGCTGGTCGGTTCCAGCTGGGGCTTCTTCGCGACACCGCATCTGGACCCCGCCGCCGCCCGCGAGGCCGGCCGGCGCGCCGTCGAGATCGCGCGGGCCTCGGCCCGCGTTCCCGGCCCGGCGGCGATGATCCCCGCCGACCCCGAGGTCGGCACCTGGGCCAGCGAGTGCCACGTCGATCCGTTGGCGGTGCCGCTGTCGGACAAGGGCGACCTGCTGACCGCGGCCACGGCCGAGATGCGTAAGCAGGGCGCTGATGTCGCCACCGGCCTGTACCAGATCTGGGACACCCGCAAGTGGTTCGTCTCCTCCGAGGGCCACCGCATCGACCAGCACATCCGGGAGTGCGGCGGCGGCATCTCGGCCACCGCGGTCGGCGAGCGCGAGACGCAGGTCCGTTCCTACCCCTCCCGCCGCGGCCAGTACGGCACCCGCGGCTGGGAACTGGTCACCGAACTCGACCTGGCCGCCCACGCCGCCCAGGTCGCCGACGAGGCCCAGGCCCTGCTGCGGGCTCCGCAGTGTCCTTCCGGCGAGACCACGCTCATCCTCGGCGGCGAGCAGCTGGCGCTGCAGATCCACGAGTCCGTGGGCCACGCCATCGAGCTGGACCGCATCCTCGGCTGGGAGGCCGCCTACGCCGGCACCTCGTGGCTGGACCTCGCCGAACTCGGCAAGCTCCGGTATGGCAGCGAACTGATGAACATCGTCGTGGACGCCACCTATCCCGGGGCACTGGGCTCGTTCGGTTACGACGACGAGGGCACCAAGGCCGGCAAGCGCGACGCCGTCCGGAACGGGATCTGGACCGGGGTGCTGGCGGGGCGGGAGAGCGCGGCGGTGGCCGGGCTCGACTACGCGGGCAGCGTGCGGTCGATGGACTGGGCGTCCCTGCCGATGGTGCGGATGACGAACGTGGGTCTGGAGCCCGGGCCGCACACGCTGGACGAGATCATCGCCGAGACGGACGACGGCGTGTTCATGGATCTGAACCGGTCCTGGAGCATCGACGACAAACGCCTCAATTTTCAGTTCGGATGCGAGGTCGGTTACGAGGTCAAGAACGGCAAGCTCGGCCGCATGCTGAAGAACCCGACCTACACCGGCATCGGCCCGAAGTTCTGGCAGAGCATGGACATGCTCTCCAGCGAGATCGTCGCGTGGGGCACGCCCAACTGCGGCAAGGGCCAGCCCGGGCAGATCGGCCACACCGGGCATCCGGCGGCGCCGGCCCGGTTCCGGAACGTGCGAGTGGGGGTGCGCGGATGAGCATCGCCGAGCAGGTGCTGGAGGCGGCGCGGCGAGCCGCCGGCGGGTCCGCGGAGGTGGATGTGAACGTCGCGCGCGAGCACCTGGCGCTGACGCGCTTCGCGAACTCGTACATCCACCAGAACATCGCCCGCGAAGCCGACACCGTCACGCTGCGGATCCACGTCGACGGGCGCACCGCGGTGAACTCCACCACGGTGACGGACGACGCCGGTCTGGCGGCCCTGGTCGAGCGCACGGTGGCGGCGGCGCGGGTCTCGCCGGCCGATCCGGGCTGGGCCGGGTTGTCGGGGCCCGCGGAGCTTCCGAAGCTCCTGGCCGAACCCGATCCCGCCACTGGTGAAGCGGCGCCGGAGGTGCGCGCCGAGCAGGTGAGGGCCTACATCGAAGCGGCCGGCGGGCTCACCGCGGCCGGGTTCGCGCGCAACCGCAAGGTCGTGACGACGTATGTGAACTCCGAGGGGCAGGCGGCGTCCGGGACGGTCGTCGAGGCCGTCCTCGACGGCATCGCCAAGACCCCGACGTCCGACGGCGCCTCGCGGCAGGCGTCGCGGCTGATCGCCGATCTGGACGGCGCGGCGCTCGGGGCCCGGGCCCGGGCCAAGGCCCTGGCGTCGCAGGACCCGGTCGAGATCGAGCCGGGCGAGTACGAGGTCGTCCTGGAGCCGACCGCGGTGAGCGACGTGCTGTGGGTGCTCGGCGGGTACGGGTTCAACGGCAAGGCGTTCAACGAGGGCACGACGTTCGTGCGGCTGGGCGAGCCGCAGTTCGACCCGGCGGTGACGCTCGTCGACGATCCGCTGTCGGGCCCCGCCGCCGGAGCGGTCTTCGACGTCGAGGGCACGCCGCGGGACCGGCTGGTGCTGGTGCGGGACGGCGAGACGACGGCCGTCGTGCACGACCGGCGGTCGGCGCTGGAGGCCGGCGTCGCGAGCACCGGGCACGCGGACGCCGAGAGCGCGGTGAACGGCGCGGAGCCGATCAACCTGCGGCTGGAGCCGAGTGCCGGTGCCCCGCCGGCCGAGGTCGACGGCCCGGCGGCGGACTCGGCGGTCATGGCGCTGGTCGCGGGCGTGCGGCGGGGACTGCTGGTGACCGACCACTGGTACACCCGGTGCCTGGACCCGAGGCGGCTGGTGATGACCGGCCTCACGCGCAACGGGGTCTGGCTGATCGAGGACGGCGAGATCACGCGGCCGGTGAAGAACCTGCGGTTCACGCAGTCCTATCCGGAGGCCCTGGCGCCGGGACGGGTGCTGGGCATCGGCAGCCACGCTCCGGCGTTCGCGTCGAAGTACGGCGTGCAGTCGGCGATGGCGCCGGCGCTGCGGCTGGCCGGCTGGAACTTCACCGGGGGCGCCAGCGGGTGATCAGCCCGTGGTGACGACGGCGATGACGCGAGTGCCGGGAGCGAACCTCCCGGCCTCGATCATCGCCGTGAGGCCGGAGAGCATCTTGGCGACGTAGACGCGGTCGACCTCGAAACCGTGCTCGGCGCCGAAGCGGGCCGCGAACTCGTCCAGCTCCCGGGGGATCTTCGCGTAGCCGCCGAAGTGGAAGCCGTCTTCGACGTGCCAGTTGTCGAAGACCTTCCCGTACGTCTGCCGCTGGAGCTTCTCGACTTCGCGCGTGAGGAAACCGCCCTTGAGCGCGGCGAACCCGATCGCGCGCTGTCCCGGGCCGAGTCCCGCGGCGATCCCGGCGAGCGTGCCGCCGGTGCCGACCGGGCAGCAGATGACGTCGAAGGGTTCTGCGATCTCGCCGGGAAGCTCCGCACAGCCCTTCACGGCCCTGGGGTTGCTGCCCCCTTCCGGGATGAGGAAGAAGTCGCCGAACACGCTCTCCAGGAACCGGCGCGTGCCTTCCGAGTTCTTGGCGCGGTAGGCCCCGCGGTCCATGTAGAGCAGGCGCATTCCCTGGGACACCGCGAAGGCGAGCGAGTCGTTCAGCGGCAGGTGCTCCTCGCCGCGGATGACGCCGATCGTCTTGAAGCCCTCGGCGCGTCCGGCCGCCGCCACGGCGCGGATGTGGTTGGAGTACGCGCCGCCGAACGTGAGCAGCGTCGTGGCGCCGGCCTGGTGGGCGGCGGCGAGGTTGTACTTGAGCTTGCGCGGCTTGTTGCTGTCGAAGCGCAGAATCAGTTCGGGACCGGTCATCGAAGGCGGTGGTCCAGTCCCGTGAAGCGCTTGCCGGCGGACATGGTGCGGATCGCCTGCGCCAGCGCGCGTTTCGAGCCGACGATCACCACGAGTTTCTTCGCGCGGGTGACGGCGGTGTAGAGCAGGTTCCGTTGCAGCATCATCCAGGCGCTCATCGTCACCGGGACCACGACCACCGGATACTCCGAGCCCTGCGACCGGTGCACGGTCATGGCATAGGCGTGTTGCAACTCGTCGAGTTCGGTGAACTCGTACGAGACCTCCTCGTCCTCGTCGGTGCGCACGCTCAGGGTCTGATCCTCCACCGACAGCGCCGTGATGACACCGCCGGTCCCGTTGAAGACGCCGTTCTTGCCCTTGTCGTAGTTGTTGCGGATCTGGGTGACCTTGTCGCCGACGCGGAAGGTGCGGCCGCCGAAGCGCTTCTCGGGGCGCGAGGGCTCGGACGGCGTGAGGGCTTCCTGGAGCCGGCCGTTCAGCGTGCCCGCACCGGCCGGGCCGCGGTGCATCGGGGTGAGGACCTGGATGTCCCGGCGCGGGTCGTAGCCGAAGCGGCGGGGGATGCGCGTGGTCGCGAGTTCGACGGCGACCCGGGCCGCGTCCTCGGTCTCGTCCTCGACGAAGAGGAAGAAGTCGTTGAAACCGTCCAGTTCCAGGGGCTTGCCGGAGTTGATGCGGTGGGCGTTCACGACGACGCCGGACTGCTGGGCCTGGCGGAACACCTGCGTCAGCCGCACCCGGGGGACGCGCGGGGCGGCGAGCAGGTCGCGCAGCACCTCGCCGGCGCCGACCGAGGGGAGCTGGTCCACGTCGCCGACGAGCAGGAGGTGCGCGCCGGGCGCGACGGCTTTGGCGAGTTTGTTGGCGAGCAGCACGTCCAGCATCGAGGCCTCGTCGACGACCACGAGGTCGGCTTCCAGCGGCCGGTCGCGGTCGAAGGCGGCGTCCCCGCCCGGCTTGAGTTCCAGCAGGCGGTGCACGGTCATGGCGTCGGCGCCGGTGAGCTCGGTGAGGCGCTTGGCGGCCTTGCCGGTGGGCGCGGCCAGGACGACGCGGGCCCGCTTGGCGCGGGCGAGCTCGACGATGGAGCGGACGGCGAACGACTTGCCGCAGCCGGGGCCGCCGGTCAGGACGCTGACCTTGGAGGTGAGGGCCTGTTTGACCGCCTCGGTCTGTTCGGGGGCGAGGTCGGCGCCGGTGCGCTCGCGGAGCCAGGCCAGGGCCTTGTCCCAGTCGACGGCGGCGAAGGAGCCCAGACGGTCGTCGGGGGCTTCGAGGAGGCGGCGCAGCTGGGCGGCGAGCGAGACCTCCGCGCGGTGGAAGGGGACGAGGTAGACGGCGCGGATCGGCTCGTCCGGGTCGTAGCCGTCGGGGTCGGGGATGTCCTCGGCGACGACCCCTTCCGCGGCGATGAGCTCGTCCAGGCAGGTGGAGGCCAGTTCGGCGGGGACGGAGAGGATCTTGACGGACTCTTCAAGGAGCTTCTCGCGCGGCAGATAGCAGTGGCCGGCGTCGGAGCTCTGCGAGAGCGCGTACTGGATGCCGGCTTTGACCCGCTCGGGGGAGTCGTGCGGGATGCCGACCGCGACGGCGATCGCGTCGGCGGTCTTGAAACCGATGCCCCAGACGTCGGAGGCGAGTTTGTAGGGCTCTTGTTTGACGACGTCGACGGAGGCGTCGCCGTACTCCTTGTAGATGCGGACCGAGATCGAGGTCGTCACGCCGACGGACTGGAGGAAGACCATGACCTCCTTGATGGCCTTCTGCTCGATCCAGGCGGCGGCGATGAGCTTGGTGCGCTTCGGACCCAGGCCGGGGACCTCGACGAGCCGGGCCGCCGACTCCTCGATGACGGTCAGGGTGTCCACGCCGAAGTGCGCGACGATCTTCTCGGCGATCTTCGGGCCGATGCCCTTGATGAGGCCGGAGCCCAGGTACTTCTGGATGCCGGCGACGGTGGCCGGGAGGACGGTGGTGTAGTTCTCGACCGTGAACTGGCGGCCGTACTGGGGGTGCGAGCCCCAGCGGCCGCGCATCCGCAGCGATTCGCCGGGCTGGGCGCCGAGGAGGGCGCCGACGACGGTGAGGAGGTCGCCGGCGCCGCGGCCGGTGTCGACGCGGGCGACGGTGTAGCCGGTCTCCTCGTTGGCGAACGTGATGCGCTCCAGGACGCCTTCCAGGACCGCGAGGCCGGGGACGTGGGACTCGCTGAGGGTGTCGAGTGCGTCCAAGAAGTCCTCCTCGCGACGGTCCTAGGCGGCGGCTGCGGCGGTCTCCTCGACTTTAGCCGTGGGGAGGGACGGATTCGCGACGATCCCCAGGGCTTCCCGGCGCGGCCAGACGATCGCGACCAGACCGACGAGGACCACGGCGGCGCCGGCCAGTTCGAGGGCGTTCATCCGCTCGCCGGTCACGACCGCCGAGGCGAGCATGCCGATCGGCGGGACGCCGAGGGTGTAGGGCGCGACGGACGAGGCCGGGTACTTGCTGATCAGGACCACCCACGCGCCGAGGCCGACGAACGTCGACAGCCCGACGACGTAGAGCAGGCCGAGGACCGGGGCGAGGTGGACGTGGGTGAGGGCGTGGCCGATCTTGTGCGGCCCGTCGGCCATCAGGGAGGCCAGGGCCAATGGCGGCGCGGCGTAGAGGCTGGCCCAGACCATGAGGGCGAAGCCGTTCTCGGCCCCGGCCTTGCGGTTGCAGACCGAGCCGACGGCCCACGAGGCGCCCGCGCCGATCACGAGCAGGAGCGAGCCGAGCGGGACGGCGCCGCCGCGTCCGGCGCCGATGACGACCAGGCCGCCGATGGCCACCGTGATGCCGAGCAGCTGCCGGAGCCCGGTGCGCTCCCGGAGCAGCAGGGCCGCGGCGAGGACGGTGAAGGGCGCCTGGCACTGCAGGACGAGGGAGGACAGGCCCTCGGGCATGCCGTGTGCCATGCCCGTGAAGAGGAGGACGTACTGGCCGAAGAACATGAACGCGCTGATGCCCGCCGCCCAGTACCAGCGCACCTCCTTCGGCCGGGGTACGACGAGCGCGGCGAGGCCGGTGAGGGCGAAACGGAGGGCCGCCAGCAGGATCGGCGGGAAGCCTTCGAGGGCGTAGCCGATGGCCACGAAGTTGACGCCCCAGATGGCGACGATGGCGAGAGCCAGGGCGATGTGGCGGGGATTACGCATGACGCCAGTGTCCAGCCGCGCTATCGTTCAGGACCAGCGAATGATTTTGCGACACACCGTTAAGGCCGACTGAATGGTTGCGTGGTCAGAATGATCGATGTGCGGCAGCTGAGAACGTTGCGGGCGCTGGCCGACCACGGAACCGTGGTGGCGGCGGCCGAGGCGCTGTACCTGACCCCCTCGGCAGTGTCCCAGCAGTTGGCCGTCCTGAGTAAGAGTACCGGCTGTGAGCTGCTGGAACGACGAGGCCGGAACGTGGTGCTGACCGATGCGGCCCGGGTGCTGGTGGCGCACGCCGACGCCGTCTTCGCCCAGCTGGAGCGGGCCCAGTCGGATCTGCGGGCCCTGTCCCCGGCGCCGATGACGGTGCGGATCGCGGGCTTCCCGACGGCGGTGATGGCCGTCGTCGCGCCGGCGATGAAGGCGTTGCGGGGCAGGCATCCGGAGTGGGGCTTCGAGATCTCGGACACGGAGAGCGAGGAGTCGGTCGCGCGGCTGATCGAGGGGTCGATCGACATCGCCGTGGTGATGGCGGCCCCGAACCGGCCGCTGCTGGGCGACCCGCGGATCAAGATCATGCCGCTGCTGGAGGAGATCTACGTGGCGGCGCTGCCGGAGGACCATCCGTTCGCCGGCGCCGGGACGGTGTCGTTGACGGACCTCGTGGAGGACCCGTTCGTGCTGGCGGCCGAAGGGCTGTCGTGCCACGACCAGGTGTCGGCGATCTGTGCCGACGCGGGGTTCCAGCCGCGGGGACGCCACCGGGCCACGGACTTCAGCGCCGCACTGGCCTTGATCGCGAACGGTTTCGGGGTCTCGCTGCTGCCGACGCTGGGGGTTCCGGCGGAGGTTCCGGAGGGGGTCGTGCTGGTGCCCCTGAAGGAGGACTGGCCGCGCCGGGTCTCGTTGATCGCGATGCGGGCCGGGGCGGAGCACCCCGAGGTCGTGGCGGCTCTGAGCGAGGCCGCGGCTAGGCTGGTGCGATGATCGGCTCTCTGCTCGTCGCGGGTACCACGTCCGATGCCGGTAAGAGCCTGATCACCGCGGGGATCTGCCGGTGGCTGAAGCGGCAGGGCGTGTCCGTCGCGCCGTTCAAGGCCCAGAACATGTCGAACAACTCGATGGTGGTCGGGGCGGGCGGCGGGGCGGAGATCGGTCGCGCCCAGGTGATGCAGGCCCAGGCCGCCGGGGCCGAGCCCGAGGTGGCCATGAATCCGGTGCTGCTGAAGCCGGGCAGCGATCGGACCAGCCAGGTCGTGCTGATGGGCGAGGTCTTCGCCGAGGCCTCCGCCACGTCGTACCAGGACCTGAAGCCCGCTCTGCGGACCGCCGTCCTCGACGCGTATCAGGACCTGAAATCACGGTTCGACGTCGTGGTCTGCGAAGGCGCCGGATCGCCGGCCGAGATCAACCTGCGGGACGGCGACCTGGTCAACATGGGCCTGGCCCAGCCGCTGGGGATGCCGGTCATCGTCGTCGGCGACATCGACCGGGGCGGCGTGTTCGCCGCGTTCCACGGGACCGTCGCCCTGCTGGACGCGGCGGACCAGCGCCTGATCGCAGGGTTCGTCGTCAACAAGTTCCGGGGCGACCCGTCGCTGCTGACCCCGGGGTTGCGGCAGATCGAGGGATTCACCGGCCGCCCGGTGCTGGGCGTCGTCCCCTGGCTCCCGGGCCTCCGGCTCGACGCCGAGGACGCCCTGCCGATCGAGGCGTACCGGGACCACGGCTCCTCCAGCGGCCCGAAGCTCCGCGTCGCCGTGGTCCGGTTCCCGAGGATCTCGAACTTCACCGATGTCGACGCACTGGCCATCGAACCGGGCGTGGAGGTGGAGTTCACAGCCTCCGCCGCCGCCGTGGAGTCGGCGGACCTGGTGGTGCTGCCGGGCACGAAGTCCACCGTGGCGGATCTGGCGTGGTTTCGGGAGCGAGGGCTGGACGCGGCGCTGGCGAAGCGTGCCGCGAGCGGGATGCCGATTCTGGGGATCTGCGGCGGCTACCAGATGCTCGGTACGGAGATCGAGGACGAGGTGGAGTCACGCCGGGGGACCGTCGCAGGGCTCGGGCTTCTCCCGGTGCGGACGGTGTTCGATCCTGTCAAGACTCTGACCCGCTCCAGCGGCCATGGCCTCGGGCAACCGGTGGACGGCTACGAGATCCACAACGGACAGGTCGCCGTGACCGGCGGCGAGACCGTGTTCACGGACGCGTCGGGCGCGGCGCTCGAAGGCTGCCGCGAGGGCGCCGTGTGGGGAACGATCTGGCACGGCGCGCTGGAGAGCGACGGCTTCCGCCGGGCGTACCTGACCCACGTCGCCGAGGTCTGCGGCCTGCGGTTCGAGGCCGACCCGTCGGTCTCGTTCGCCGCGGAGCGTGAGAAGCAGCTCGACCGGCTGGGGGACGCGGTCGAGGAGCATCTCGACACCGACCGCTTGGCGCGGCTGATCGAAGGCGGTGCGCCGACGGGTCTGCCGTTGTTGGCTCCAGGCGCTGGGGGCTGACGGGAGGCCGACCGGTGGCGGTTGCGAGCAGCGATCACCATCCGGGCCGTATGCGCGCGATCAGCCTGTCTCCTGCACAACCTCGAACCTGTTCCCGTCCTCGTTCCTGAACGCGTACATGGCCGCGGCGCCGCGGGTCAGTGGCTCGTCCGCAGCAACTCCGCCCCCAGGGCCGTGCACTCGTGCCAGGCCGCCTTCCCCTCGCGCCGCGTGACGATCAGACCCGCCTCGCGCAGGGCCGACGCGTGCTGGGAGACGGAGGCGGCGCTGATGCCGAGGTCCTTGGCGAGGTGGCCGGTGGTGCGTTGTTCGCTGAGCGCTTCGAGCACATGGGCGCGGGTGCGGCCCAGGAGGGTGCCGAGGGGGTCGATGGCCTGCGGCTCCGGGAGCAGCGGGAGAGGAGTCAGCGCCGGGTAGATCAAGTACCTGGATCCGTCCGGGTACGGGCCCATCAGAGGCGCTCCGCTCCACAGCGAGGTGGGATACAGAGTCAGCCCGCTGCCGTCGAGATGGACGTCGACCTTCTTCTCCGGGGCGAGGTGCCAGACCGTGCCTTCGAAGCGGGAGCCCGGCCAGATGGACTCCAAGCCCGCCCCGATACCCAGCCGGCCCCAGCGACTGGTACGCCACGTGACCTCGGCGTGGAAGCCGGCTCGCAGACGCCGCCAGGAGTGGATCAGGACGCTGTTGTAGGCGATGTGGAGGGCGGTGAGGAAGTCGCGCCACGTCTCATGGTCCTGGGCGGCCAGGTTCCGTGTCCAGGTGGTGGTGGGACGACCGAAGCTGACGGCGCGAGCCACCTCCTTGCGCACCTGGCGCCGAGGCGAGTGGGCCACCTCGTCGAAGGCTTCGTGGACGTCGGGGATGACGGGGTCCAGGAACAGCGGGCCGCGTCCGCAGGGCGGGATGACGTCGAGCAGGGCCCGCGCCGGCGGGGCCAGCGCCCGGGCTTGTTCGCGGCGCCACCGGGTGAAGACCGGGTCGGCGTTGGGCCGGTGCAGCGAGGCCAGGGCCAGGCTCAGTTCGAGCAGCGGTGCGGGCTCCTCGGCGTACCGGATGCGCAGGAGGTCCTCGCCGGTGAAATGGATACGCATGTCGTCCTCACGTTTCAGCGGTGGCCGAACCGATGGCCCCGACGCGGCGGAGCTCCCAGAGTGGAAGACGAGATCCGCGGGTGTCAGGACGCGGATTCGACTGTCTCGAAGGGATAACGACGATGCGACTTCGCCTTCTCGGCACCGTCAGCGCGGCGGGCCTGCTGGTGGCGGGCCTTCCGGCGCTGGCCTCCGCCGACACCACGAGCGGATCGGACGGCTGGACACCGGTCACCTACGCGCCACGCGACTACGCCGCGGGTGACGTGTGCTCGTTCGAACTCAAGGTCGACTTCCCCACCCAGGGCGTCGAGGAGCGTGTCGCGGTGACCAACCCCGACGGCACCCCGCTGCGCACCGACTTCCGCGGGCCGCTGATCGCCCGCTTCACCAACGCCACGACCGGCGCCCACATGGACGGCGACCTGAGCGGAGCCGGAACTCTCTACAACCTGCCCACCGGCTGGAGCCTGTGGACCGTCCCGGACAACATCGGCGTCACCATCCATGCCGGCAACCCGTATCACGCCAAGGGCGAGTTCATCCTCAGCGGCGGCTCGGTCATCGCCGTGTCGCCGGCCAAACAGGACGCGATTCTGCACCAGACGCAGGTGACCGACGTCTGCGCGGCGGTGGCGTGACCCGTCAGCCCGCCCGGTACTCAGCCGCACGCTGCCGCAACAGGCCGTGCACGCCGTAGGCCGAGGTCCCGGCGGGCAGGTACTCCTTGCGGATCTTCGCGACCGACGTGTAGTTCGTGTCGCACACGTTCGCCAGGGGTGACTCCACCGCCTGCGTCACCAGCTGGTACGCGTCCAGCTCGCTGAGCCCGTAGTCGCGGGCGATCCACTGCACCAGGTCGAGCTGGGCGATGCGGAAGGCGTCCTCCAGGGGGCGTGCCGAGCCCGTGGTCATGATGTAGGAGTCGGACTCCAGGCGCGGCCACGGGGTGGGGACCCCTTTCACCAGCTCGATCGCGATCACCGAGTTCATCGCCGTCTCCACCGCCACACCGCACGTCTCGCCCTCGCCCTGCCGCGCGTGGCCGTCGCCGAGGCTGAACAGCGCCCCCTCGACGTTCACCCCCAGGTAGCAGGTGACGCCGGCGCGCATCTCCGGGGTGTCCATGTTGCCGCCGTGCGCGTCCGGGACGAGGGCGGAGCGGACCTCGAGGTTCGCGGGCGCGACGCCGACGGTGCCGTGCATCGGATCCATCGGGAGCTCGATCTCGACGTCGCTGTCCTTGGCGCGGAACAGGCAGGTGCGGCGCTCCCGGTCCAGCTGCCAGATCCAGACGCGCTCGGGCAGCGGCGGCTGGAGGGTCGCGGTGGTGTGGGTGGACGTCAGGGCGCCGAAGAGCGGCACGGTCGTCGACGCGGCCCAGTCCCGCGCCGGCTCGATGGCGATGAAGTGGATCGCGAGCGTGTCACCGGGCTCGGCGCCCTCGACGTAGAAGGGACCGGTCTGCGGGTTCAGGAAGGGGAACTCGCAGACCTCCGTCACGAGGTCCTTCTCCGACCGGACGCGGCCGGCGAAGCAGTCCTCCGTGAAGAGCTCCAGAACGTCTCCGGACGCTACCCGGGCCAGCGCCGGGGCGCCGCCGAACGTCCAGACGTATTCATCGGCGGTAGGGGTGAACGTACGGACCGAGAGCGAGTTCGCCATGACAGCACTCTGGCAGACGGACCCGCCCCCGGGGAATGACGCCTTTTCACGAGGCCGAGCCGAGTTCCTCGGCGAGGGCTTCGGCGTCGGTGTGGCCGGGTGGCCCGTGAAGACGGAGCTGACCGCGGTCGGGGCCAGAGTTAACAGGCCCGATGCCGCGGAGCTCTGATCGGCTCGACGCTCGACGCTCGACGCTCGACACCGCGCCGGCGCCGGAGTGGGCTGCGGGCCTCAGTCCCAGGGGGCGCCCTTGTCCACCAGGGTGCGGCCGTACTCGGCCATCTTGGCCGCGTACTCCTCGGTCCACCCCGTGAGCAGCGCCAGGTCCGCCACCGGCATCCGGTCGAAGCGCCGCGGGTCGGTGAGCCGGGCCGCCGCCACCGCCTGGTAGTTCTCGGCGCGGCGCGCCGAGGACCGGAACGCGTCGGCCAGCTCGGTGCTGCGCGAGAGCAGCTGCAGCGGGTCCTCGATGGATTCCAGGCCGAAGAACGAGTCGTTGTCCGCCGGCAGGGCCGCGGGCAGCTCGCCGATCAGGTGCAGCGGGCGTTTCTTGGGTTCGGGCTTGGAAGGCATGTCTTGATCGTAGGACCACTCACTTCTTCTGGAAGTCCGCAGCGCGCTGGGCTGCGGCTTCAGCCGCCGTGAGCGTGAGGTCCGTCTTCGACTGGCCGTTGATCCGGGCCTGGGCGATCAGCACCGCCAGATCGCCCTGCTGGACCAGCACGACGTTCATCTCCATCGACCCGAAGCCGTACTTGGCGCTGGTGTGCCACGCGTGCGAGGCGTCACCGATCTTCGGCAGATCCAGCGGTGTGGCGTGCAGGGTGACCGACAGCCCCTCCTCGACCACTTTCACCGACCCGCAGTCGTTCAGCGCCTTGGCCGCCTTGTCCACGAGGGCCGCCGCGGTCTCGCCCTTGGGCTGGATGATCGCCTCGTCGACGTAGTCGTCCAGGGCGCCCTTGGTCCACTCGGCCTGCGCCTGGTCGGCGATGTCGCCCTGCTGCAGGACCTCCAGTCCGGCGCAGCCCTTGATGAGCGAGGGCAGGTTGCGAGCGGTCAGCGGCTCGGAGCGGAAGCCGGAGGGGAGGTCTTCCAAGCGGAGCAGCGCGGGTGCGAGGCGCTCGCTCGACGTGGACGGGGCGTTGGAGGGCGCTGACGACGAGTGCGAAGGCGGGGGCGAAGCCGTGGTGGAGGCCGACGTCGAGGGGACGGGCGCCGCGCTCGTGGTGGCGGCCGCGGCGGCCGGTTCGGCGGAGCTGGAACCGCCGCACGCCGCCAGCGCCGACACCGCCAGCGGTGCCGCCGCCAGCGCCGTCGCCGCG